>PMHH01000125.1 GCA_003156595.1 Acidimicrobiaceae bacterium | reverse complement strand
GGCCACCCGGGCCCGGATGGCGCCGAAGCCGTCGCACATGATGAGGCCCCGAGTCACGCCGTCCCACAGGCCGCGTTCGACATCGTCGGGTAGGCGCCGGGTCGCGACAGCCAGGTCCGAGGCAAACGACGCGCCCTGCTCGCGGAGGCTGTCGATGATCTCGGCGGTGGCGCCGACTGTCGGCTCGCCGGGGGGCGCGCCGGCCCGGGCGGCCGCCAACAGCCAGCTCAGATCGGACCTGAACACCACCGCGATCGGCGTGGCCTTGGACGGCGCCCCGACAGGTCCGTCGGCATCAGCGCGGGCCCGCGGGCTGAGGCGCAGCCAGGCCACCTCGCCGTCGTGGCACAGCCTGTCGAGCCAGCCCGGGTCGTAGTGGCGGACCCGTCGGGCCAGGAGTTCGGGTTCCCACGCCACGGCCGCGGCTTCGAACCCTTGGAGCTGCTCAATGACGGAGCCGAGGCCGGCGTCACCGGCGAGCTGCGTGCCGGGGGCCACGTGCTGCCAGCGCAGGAGGAACCTCATGAAGTCCTGGGCGGTCGCCGTCTGCACGCTGTCGCGCCGGGAACGCCGCGAGTAGCCGTGCATCCGGGCCAGCAGCCGCCGGGCGACCCACTCGGTGCTCGTCGCAGTTGGGGTGTAGCGGCCTTGCAAGGCGAACCCTCCGTGCTGGAGGGCGGCCAGGGCGACCGCCACCCGGCTCGGAGCGAGCCCGGTTGCGCCGGCGAGGCCGTCGACGGTGGTGATCCCGCTGAGCTCGAGATGGCCGCGGACCAGGCGGGTTGACGCCTCGTCGTCGCCGGCGAAGGCCAGCCGCACATCGGTGAGCGCTTCGGTGGTACACCACAGCTCGATGCCGTTGTGCTCGATGACCTGCGCCCGACCGCGGTCCACCAGATCCCTCCACAGAGGAGCCCAGCCGCTCCGGGCGGGGACGGCGACCAACGACGACAGCAGATCGTGGAGGTCGTCGGGGGTAGCCGGGTCAGGGACGATCTCGGCGTGCACCTGCTCGATGGCCGCGGGATCGAGGGCGCCGATGGACGCCAGATCGACGTTGAGGCCGCGGCGCAGCCTGACGGCGTTCGTCCGCCTGTTTTGAAATTCTTCATCGTCGAGGAAGGCGTACGGGCGGGCGGTGACGATCTCGTGGGCGAGCACGGACGGCTCGGTGGTGTCGCAGCAGTGCACCCGGACCTCTCCGGCCTCGATGCGTTCCAGGAGGCGGCCGAGCCCGTCGACGTCGAGGGCTTCGTGGAGAGTGTCGTCGATGGTCTGCCGGACGAGCAGATGATCGGGGATCTCGATGGGACCGGTGACGTTGTCCTGGCAGGCCGCGGCCTGCGGGAACACGGCCGCGAACAGGTCGTCGGACTCCATGCGCTGGATGGGCGGCGGATTGCGCCGGCCGTTGCGGAACCGCAGCACCATCAGCGACCGGTTGAGGTTCCAGCGCCAGCGGGCCGCGAACATCGGGGAGTCGAGTATGGCGTGCTCCAGGGTGTCGCGCACGGTCCGGCTCGACACGTAGCGGGCTACCTCTTCGAGCGGAAAGCTGTGGTGGGGGCCGAGCGACAGCACGATGGCGTCATCGGTGGCCGCCGCCTGCAGCTCGAAGTTGAACGTCCGGCAGAACTTCTTGCGCAGTGCCAGGCCCAGGCTCCGGTTGATCCGGCCCCCGTACGGCGAGTGAACGACGAGCTGCATACCGCCGGTGTCGTCGAAGAAGCGCTCCAACACCAGGCACTCCTGGGTCGGCATGGCACCCAGTGCGGCGCGCCCGACCGCCAGATAGTCAAGGATCATCACCGCCGCCTCGCTGGCAATACCACACTTGTCGATCAGCCAGCGCCGCGCTCCGTCCGGATCGCCGGCCGCCAGATACTCGTCGACCCGATGGCGCAGCCGGGAAACCTCTTCGGACAGCTCGGCCGTGCGGGCGGGCGCCTCGCCCATCCAGAACGGCACGGTGGGCGGGGCGTCGCCGGCGTCACGGACCCGCACCACGCCCGGTTCCACCCGGCGGATCTGCCAGGAGTGCGAACCGAGCAGGAAGATGTCGCCTGCCATCGATTCGACAGCCCAGTCCTCGTTGACCGTCCCAACCAGCATGTCGTCGGGGTCGGCGAGGACGCGGTAGTCACCCGTCTCGGGGATGGCGCCGCCAGACGTCGCGGCGGCCAGCCGGGCGCCCTTGCGGGGACGCAGCTCACCGTTGACTCGGTCGTGATGGAGGTAGGCGCCGCGCCTGCCGCGCCCGGTCTCGATGCCCTGACTGACCAGCTCCACGACCTCGTCGAACTGGGCCCGGGTGAGTCCGTGGTACGGGGCAGCCCGGCGGACCAGATCGAACAAATCGGCCGTCGCCCACTCCTTGGCTGCCACCTCGGCGATGACCTGCTGAGCCAGGATGTCGAGGGGAAGGCGGGCCAGACGGATGGTGTCAAGCCGCCCGGCGGCAACCGCCGCGAGCAGGGCGGCGCACTCGACCAGTTCGTCTCGGGTCAGCGGGTACAGACGGCCCTTGGGAGTACCGGCCCGACTGTGATTGGAACGACCGACCCGTTGCAGGAACGTGGCGATGCTGCGCGGTGAGCCGATCTGGCAGACCAGCTCGACGGGACCGATGTCGATGCCCAACTCGAGCGAAGCGGTGGCCACTAGGGCCCGCAGGTCTCCCGCCCGCAACCGGGACTCGACGCGGTGGCGCCGGTCCTTGGACAAGCTGCCGTGGTGAGCAGCCACCACGTCGTCGCCGAGTCGCTCCCCGAGCTGGTGGGCGAGCCGCTCCGCCAACCGGCGGGTGTTGACGAACACCAGGGTGGTGCGGTGCTCGGCGACCAGGGTGGCAATGCGGTCGAGCACGTCCGACATCTGCTCGGCGGACGCCACCGCCTCCAGCTCGCCATCGGGCAGCTCGAGAGCGAGATCGACGTGGCGTTGGTGTCCGACATCCACGGTCGCCGGCAACGGCCGGTCGCCAACGAGGAGCCGGCCGATGGTCTCCATGGGGCGCTGCGTCGCCGACAGCCCGATGCGCATCGGCCGCTGATCGCACAGCGCCTCCAGCCGTTCCAGGGTCACCGCCAGGTGGGCGCCCCGCTTGTCGCGGGCCACGGCGTGGATCTCGTCGACGATCACTGTCTCGACCGTTCGCAGCGCCTCCCGCCCTCGCTCGCTGGTGACCAGAAGATAGAGCGACTCTGGCGTGGTGACCACGAAACTCGGCGGCCGGCGCACCATGACCGACCGCTGGGCGCTGCTCGTGTCCCCGGTGCGAACTGCCACCCGGATGTGGGGCGGGGTGAACCCCATCTCGGTAGCCACCCCGGCGATCTCGGCTAGCGGACGCTCCAGGTTCTCGGCGATGTCGACGGCGAGCGCCCGCAGTGGGGACACGTACACCACCCGGGCCCCGACCTCCACGTTCTCGCCGGCCTGGTGGGCGCGATAGAGGGAGTCGATCGCCACCAGGAAGCCGGCCAGCGTCTTGCCGGACCCGGTCGGCGCCGCGATAAGGGTGTCGCGGCCGCCGGCGATCAAGGGCCAGCCGCGCGCCTGCGGTGCGGTCGGGCCGTCCGGGAAGCGACGCCGAAACCACTCGGCCACGGCAGGATGGAACGCCACGTCAGCGCCGTCTGCGTCGGACCGGAGGGACGTCGCCTGTACCAGGGCCATAGACCGATCGTACGCACCCGGTGGGACAATCGACACCCGAGTTCTCGGTGGTTACGACGTCAGTCGAACGAGTTCACTGACCAGCAGGGCGCTCACCAGGATCATGACGACGAGGTAGACCCCAGTCATGGGCCAACGCCAGCGGTGGTCAGTGAGCCAGAAGCGGCGGATGCCCAGGTAATCGAAGACCAGGGCGATGACGGCGATAGGGACTCCGAGCTCGGGGCCGACGTTCCCCGCCGCGCCGAGCGCGGGGACGATGATCGGCAACACCACGTAGCTGAGCAGGCAACGCAACGCCGACAGGCCGATCGAGAGGTGGAACATCCGGTAGACGCCGTTGTCGTCGACACTCGTCGGCTTGTCGCCGATAGACAGCAGGCGCCGCATGACGTTCTCGGCTCGCGAACGTACGATCGGTTCGGCGACTACGTCTAGCGTTACCGGGGTCCGTCTGGCCGTGACCAGGCCAGGGCCACCCGGCTCGGGCCTCGGTGGATGCTCGTCGATGGGTCTGCGTCGAGTCAGGATGCGATCTTCCTGCGGCACTAGCTCATCCTAACCCGTGCCGGGCGATGACCCGCCGAACTTGGCGTCGTAATCGCGCAACCTGCTGGCCAGCGCCCCCATGATGTCAAGGGCAAACGTCGGCGTCTCGTGCACCATGAAGAGAAAGAGGTCTCGGTCGATCTCGGCCAAGGTCGTCTCGGTCGCGGCCACCGCGGTCAGATCGCGAGGGTGTCGATCGATCAAGGAACGCTCGCCGAACACATCATTAGGACCCAGGAACGCCACCACGGCCGACCCCTTCCTCAACTCCACGACACCGGAGACGACGCCAAACATGTGGCTCCCGGCGTCCCCCTCGTAGTAGATCACTTCGCCCGCCATGACGGTGCGATGGATAGTCGCGTTGACGAAGAGCGAGTGGGCTGTCATGTAGCGCAACCGCGAAAAGGCGTGAACCGCAGGCTGAGCCGCAACGGGCCAGAGATGCCCACGAGAGGCGAACGCCACTCGGGTTCGCCGGCCACCTTCATGTCCGGCATGGCTCTCGCCAGGATGGGCAGCGCCTCCTGCATCTCGGCCCGGGCCAGGCTGGCGCCCAGGCAGTGGTGAGCTCCGCCGCCGAAGCCGACCTGGCCCTCCGGGCGCGGCTCTCCGGGATCGAAGCGGTCGGTGTCGAAGCAGTCAGGGTGGCCGTAGACGGCTGGGTCGTGGTTGGCGCCGGCCAATGAGAGCGACACCAGCGTGCCAGCAGGGACGATCCACTCACCGACTTCGAGGTCGCATGTCGCGACGCGAGGGATCACCGACACCACGCCCCCCATCCGCATGACCTCCTCGACCGCCTGCGGCGCCAGCTCGGGGTTGTCGGCCAAACGAGCCCACTCCGCTGGCAACTGAGAGAAGATCGTCATCGCCACGGCCAACTGGTTGCGGGTGGTGTCATAGCCGGCGAAGAGCAGCCCCCCCAGGAGTGACATCAGCTCCTGATCGTCGAGGCGGTCCGGCCCGTCTCGGGCCGCGATGAGCTCCGACACCAGATCGTCACGGGACTGACGCCGGCGGTCCGCGACCAAGTCAGTGAGATAGCTGGACATGGCTGTCTGGGCCGCCTGGATCTCCTCCCGGTAGAGGGAAAGTTCCAAGGACAGCAGGTGGGTCAGCGAGTCGCCCCAACGAGCGAACAAGGGGTGGTCCTCGCGGGGGACTCCCATGAGGTGGGCGATCACCTGCACCGGATAGTGATCAGCGAAGTCGGCCATAAATTCACACTCGCCCGACGGGGCGAAGCCGTCCACCAGTTCGGTGACCAGGTCGCGCATGAAACCCCGGTGGCCGTCGGCCGCCCGCGGCGTAAACGACCGAGAGACCAGGCGCCGGATCCGGGTGTGATCCTCGCCCTCCTTGGCCAACAAGGAGGAGGCCGCCATCTCGTAGATGGGCCCCTCGGTCACGCCCTGAAGCCGCACCAGGTTGAGCAGCGAACTGTGCAGGCTTCGCTCCCGCAGCAGCTCGTGCACCTGCGAGGGGTCCACGATCATGGCGCCAATGGGTGTCCTGATCACCGAGGATTGGCTACGAAGGGCCGCAACCGCGGTGACCGGGTCGGCGAGGAAAGCGGGATCGAACAGATTGAGGAACGGGGCTTCGGACAAAGTTTTCGCCATTGTGGTCTGACCTCCATCCCCCGGCTAGATCGCGGTCGGCTGGACGCTGAGGGTTTCGGTGAGCTCACCCCGCAGTACCCGGATCGCCAGTTGGCCGTTGGCCAGCGTCGCCTCCACCCCGCGGCCGTATCCCTGGGGGAGCTCGATCTCCCGCTCGTAGCATCCATACTCCCACTCGTGCAGCAGGAATTCTCGGGGGCCGGCGCTGCGCAGACGGGCCCAAAACCGCAGCGTGCCTGGGCGCACCTCGACGGTCACGTCCGCGGGGGTCACGGCCGGCAGGGGCGCCAGTACCACCAACGCCCCCGGGGTCTCGTACACGTTCACCGGAACGGATTGAGGGCGCATGTTCGCCTCGGTCGTGGCGGTGGACGCAGCCACCTCGTCGCGAGTGGGATGGGCGCCTGGCATGCCTCGACGGTACATCTTTTTCCTCAGTTGAAGGCGTAGGTGACTGGCAGGTGCTTGACCCCCGAGACGAAGTGCGACGCCGACCATTCGGGCTCGCCCGCCAGCTCAATGTGGGCGAGCTGCTCGCCGAGCTTGGCCACCATGGTGCGGACCTCGCGGCGAGCAAACTGCGACCCGAGGCAGAAGTGAGCGCCCAGGCCGAAGGAGATCAGCTTGTCGGCGTCGGGACGGTTGATGTCGAACCGCATGGAGTCGCCGAAGACCTCCTCGTCGCGGTTGGCAGACGGGTAGGACAGCAGCACCCGTCCGCCCTCGGGGATCGTCGCGCCGTGGATCTCCGACTCTTGGGTGGCATACCGCATGAAATGCCGGACCGGAGACGTCCAGCGGATCATCTCCTCGGCCGCGTTGCCCGCCAGCTCCGGGGCCAGGTGGAGCCGCTCCAGCTGGTCCGGTTCGCGCAGCAGCGCCTCCATCCCACCCGAGAGGGCAAACGAGGTGGTGTCGTGGCCGGCGGTAGCCACGATGATGTAGTACCAGAGCCGCTCGAGGTCACCCATAGGGCAACCATCGACCTCGCCGTTGGCGATGACCGAAGCCAGATCGTCGGTCGGACAGGCCCGCCGGTCTTCGGTGATTCCGTTGAAGTACTGGACGAAGCGCATCACCGATTCGAGCATTTTGGCCTCTGGGTTCTCAGCCTCACCCATGAACTCCGGATCGGCGGAACCGAACAGTCCCTGGGTGAGCTCCATCATGAGGGCCTCGTCCTCTTCGGGGACTCCGTAGATGTCCATGATCACCCGCAGGGTGTACGGCTGGGAGATGTCGCGCGCAAAGTCGCAGGCGCCTCCGAGGTCCCGCATCTTGGCGACGAAGACGTCAGCGATCTCGTCGATGCGAGGCTGGCGATGCTTGACCGCAGCCGGCTTGAACCAGTCGTTGGTGACCTGGCGATGCAGGCGGTGCTCCTCGCTGTCGAGGTGCACCAGCGTTTTCGGGACCGGCAGGCCGGTGGCCAGGAGCCGCTCCCACTCCGCGTCGGGGGCGAGCACCGACCGGGTCGTGTTGAGCCAGTGATCGTTGTCCCGTGACACTGCGAACACGTCCGCGTGGCGGGTGAGCACCCAGAAAGGCTCGAACTCGGGGCGCTCGACAGCGAGGACGGGGTGGGTAGCCCGCAGCTCGGCGACCCGTCGGTGCCAGGTCGCCATGTCGGTCCACAACTGAGGATGGCCGAACAGCTCACCGGGATCTTCCGTCGGGGGCGCGATGAGGCTCATGGCCCCAACATACGACAGGCGCGGTCAGCTACCCGGAGGAACCAGGCTCTGGACGCTGTCGACCTTCCACTGCCCGCGGTCCAGGCCTAGGGTCATGCTGAGGTACTGGACCCCGCTGGTCGAGCCGCCGGTGGCGTGGGCCTGGGTATCGACGACGACGAACGCCGCCGCCTGGCCGCCGGCGTCACCGGTCACCGAAACTTCCTCCACGGTGGCCGTGCCCGTCGCTTTGAGCTTGGTCAGGTTGGTCTCGACGCTCTTGTTGGCGGACGTTTCCTGCTGGGCGAAGCTCCCACCCGCCACGGCCAGGATCCGCTTCTGCGCCGCGGCCAGGTCCCGGTAGTCATAGGTAAAGAGCGCCTCCCCCTCCGCCGCCGCGGTCGCCGAGATGCGGTTTCGCAGGGCCACGGTGTGGTTGAGGCTGTCCCACCTCCGCCACTCGACCAGCGCGACCACCGCCGCGAAGACCAGGAGCGTGGCCAGGACGATGGCCACCACCCGGCTCACGGCCTCAGCAGCCAGTGGAGATGACCAACTGGCCGGCGCTGTTGGTCAACGGTGAAGCGGGCAGGGCCGGAAGCGCCCCACCGCCTACCACCACCCCACAGGTACCGACGTAGATCCCGGGGTTGGGATAGATGGGAGTCGCAGGCGAGCCCTGCGGGTCCGGGTCCTCGTAGAACTGGAATCCGGGCTCGGCGTTCACGCTGTGGGCTTCGGTCTGGCGCCAGTAGTCCTCGCCACCCTTGGTGTTGCTGCTCCCCGACGGCGATTGGTTGGTCGAGGAGGTGTCGCACTCGGCTGGGGAGTCGGGCTCAGGAGTGGTCTGACCCTGCGCGCCGCCACTGCTGCAGTTGTACGGATCCCACTGCTTGCCGGCGTAGTTGTAGACGTCGCGGCTCGAATTGGGGCCGTTGGATCCGGTGCACTGGTCCTCGGCGAGGACCTCGCCGGTGTTGGCTTCGCAGCCCTGATACACCGTGTCCTGCTGGGTCGTGAGGGCGCCGCAGTTCCCGTCCGCACAGAATCCGGCCGAGGAGTTGATCAGCCCCTCCGGATGGGCGAGCGACGGGGTGTTGGTGGCCGACTGGGGTGTCAAGGAGGCGCTGAGGCCGCCGCCGTCCGAGGCGCCGGTAGTCGAGCCTTGCGTCTGGGGAGAGCTGTAGGGGCCTTCCCCATCGTGCTCGGTGTTGTTGTTGTTGTCGTCCATCCCGTAGTACACGAGCATCCCCTGAGTCAGGATGGTGGTCAGGGTCTGGGCCGTCCCCGTGTCGGTAGTGAGGACATTGCTGCCCTGGTCCCCGCCGGGGACCTGCTCGCATCCATAGGGGTAATCCGCCGCGGGCAGTTCGGCGGCGATAGGGCAGTAGTACTGGTAGTAGTCGTAGTTGAGGTCGAAACCAGTGCCCTTGGGATTGTTGCCGCACCCATACTTCTGCTGGCTGTTGGCTGTCGATTCGGGTTCCGGCTTGGTGCCTGCCGGCGCCGCCCCTCCGTCCGTACCGTCCGTGTTGACCGAGAGACAACCAGCATGCGGCGAGCTGCTCTGCCCCGGGTAGCCGATGCTCCAGAAGGTCGGTGTGCCGGTCGATATCGGGTCGTTGGCGGCCTGGTCGTTGCCGAACTGCACCCAGGTGGTATTGGTCGACCCGTGGTCGCCCGGAGTCGGGGAGTCGTTGTAGCCGTTGTCGGGGTTGCCGTTGGTGGTGCCGCCGCTCTCGATGCTCAGCTGGGTGTTGTGACACCCCGGGTAGGACTGGTACTGGGGGGTATTCCAGTCGGATCCGTACCAGGGGCAGTCCTGCTGGGGGGAGCTGTAGGAACCGCTACTGACCGCGAAGGCGGCCCCCGCGGCCATCACGAACAGGATCATCCCGCCCAACCCCACTATGGCAACCGGAACCACTCGACGCATGCGTTCCCCTCCCCAGGGCCAACATCTGACGCTCAATGATCAGGTTCGACGCGACCTGGGAAAACTCCTCCTTCGAGGAACTCCGCGGTCCGAGGCAGGAGGAGCCCGCCCTCCCGTCGAAATTGCTCCGTGATGAGGGGGAGAATTTGGATTGTGCTGGGAGCGGCTACCGGCCTGGTGCTGATGAGCGGTACCTCGGTTGCGGCCCGGGCGGCAACGCCCTCCTGTGACCAGTCCTGGCCGATGTACGGCCAGGATCTCTCCCACACCGCCGACGCCGTTGGTTGCGCCAGCGAGCCACGAATCACCCCCACGAACGCGTCGACGCTCGTCCCCAAGTGGTTCGTGAGCACCGGGGACGTCAGCGCCACCCCGACGGTCGCCAACGGGATGGTGTATGTGGGAGACGCCGGCGGCACGTTCCGGGCGATCGATCAGGCCACCGGGGCGATCGCCTGGACCTTCTCCTCGACGGCCAACAGCATCCACGACGACCAGCACTCGCCCGGGTTCGGCGAGTTCGCGTCGACGGCCGCGGTTTCTCGGGTGCCGGGCGTCCGCGATCCCCTGGTGTTCGTCGGCGGTGGTGGCACCCTGTTCGCCCTCGATGCCGTCAACGGCAAGCCACTGTGGGCCCAGGACGTCGATCCGGGCCAGCCCAAGAGCGCGATCGAGATCGAATCCTCTCCCGCCGTAGACGTGTCATCGAGTCCGCCCGAAGTCGTGGTAGGCAGCGACGACAACGGCTCGGGCGGGATCGACGAGACCGGCATCCAGGCCTTCAACGCCGCCACCGGCGCCCTGCTGTGGAAATACGAGCCCGAGCTCAACCTCGTCGTGCACTCTTTGACCGGTCAGGACGGCCAGGGCAACGGCTGCGGGGACGTGTGGTCCTCGCCGGCGATCGACCCGTCCGCCGATCTGGTCGTCTTCGGCACCGGAAACTGCGTGGACAACGCCGCCGCGGTCGCCCAACACGACTTCTCCACCAACGCGGGCATCTTCGCTGTCAACCTCGCCACCGGCGAACGGGTGTGGTCCTTCTTCGAGCCGCCCAACCAGTACGACACCGGCCAAGTCTCCGACGCGGGCAGCGGCGACGACGACTTCGGGTCCAGCGCCATACTGACGCGGACCGGCGGTCGCAAGGTGGTCCTCGAAGGCAGCAAGTCCGGCTACGTGTACGCCCTCGACGAGGCGACCGGGGCGAAGATCTGGCAGGACGAGCCCGCCCAGGCCGGCCAGCTGAGCCCGCAGCTGGTCGGCTCCATCGGCGGCTTCATCGGTTCGGCCGCGCTGGGCCAGGTCTACGGGCAACCGGCTCTGTTCCTCTCGTCGGCCGTCCCGTTGCCTTTCAGCGGCGAAGGCCTCAACCTGAGCGGCACCGGCACCCTCGCCTCGCTTGACCCCAGCCTCCTCACTGACCCGACCCGCGTCATGTCGTTGCATGCCGTCTCCGTCGCCTCCGGCCAGGTTCTCTGGCAGGACCCCATCTCCACCCCCACCTACGCCGCCGCCACCTACAGCGACGGGGTGGTGTTTCTCCCGGCCAGTACCGGCCTCGCGGTCGCCGCCTACGACGCCAACACGGGCCTCCCCCTGTGGGCGTTCCCCTTGGGTGCGGTGCCGGCGTCCGGCGTATCCATCGTCGGAACGAGCATCTTCCTCGGGACCGGCCTCAGCGAGGGGTCGGTCGGTTCGGTCGGGATCCCACCCGAGGTCAGCGGCGTCTGGTCCTTCGGCACCGCGTAAGCGGGGGCGGGGCCGGCGCCGGCGTGCACCGCCGGCGGTGGGCGGGCGGACACGACCGAACGTCCGGTCCGGTCCAAGGACAACGGACCGGCCGCTCGCCATGCCCGCCCGCTTCCCCATTCGCCCCAATTGGGATCTGAGCCAAGCAGTCCATATCTTTTAATGATCTTCTATAGTATTTAATCCCGACTTCTTGGGAGGACTCGGCCACCTTGGTAGCGTCGAGGACCGATAAGGGCTTCCTGCGATACCAAGAACACGGATGGGTGCCAAGAAACCGGGTGAAGGGCGCTCAAATTGGCCAGCTAGCAACGCAAGCCGATACCACCGCCTCGGTCGCGGCAGCCGTCGCTAGCCGCAGGCCGCGCGCCAGGGTAACGAGGTCGGCGACGCGCCAAGGTCGGCGCAGCACAAACCTGCATACCGCTAGCGGATCGGGTGTCCCGTCGGCCCTGCTGAGCGCTACCACCGCGTCGTCAACGATGTCCTGATCAGGACGGTCGCTGATGGCCCGCACCACCGCCCAAGGCACGCCGCGCTCGAGGCACACTGCCGCGACCCCGGAGCTCTCCATGTCGACGGCGGTAAAGCCTTGGGCGGCCCACTGCCGGTGCACGGCCGGGTCCACCATCGCCGTCTTCGTCGTGAGGATCATCCCCCCGACGCCGGCCGCCCCGGCCACGCCGGCCGCCCCGGCCACGCCGGCCACTCCGGCGAGGATCGGACTCGACGGCCGGTATTCGGCGCCGGTCTCGTAGTCGACCACGACCGCCGGTATGACGACGACTCCGATGCGGGCCGAGGGGGCCAGCCCCCCGGCCACGCCCATCACCACCACGTGGTCCACCTCGACGAGGTCGAGCAACTCCCGCGTCGCGTTAGCCGCCGACTCCGGTCCCATGCCAATCCTGCAGGCGACGATCTCGGTGGTCCCGATGCGGCCGCGCCATATCGGGGCGGCGCCAATCCGGTCGGCGGGATCGACGTGCAGGCGGGCGCGGCGCACGAACGGCCGCAGCTCGACCTGCATGGGAGCCAGCACGGCCACGCGACGTCCGGTCCCAGCCAGGGGCCCGGATCGGTCATCACCCACGGTCAACTGCGGTTCGCGGGCGGCGGCACGCTGCGGAGTCTGCCAGGTCAGTCGGGCAGTCGCGGCAGGGCGCGGGCCGTTGTTGGGGGCCAGCTACCTGGGAGGAACAGTCTCGAAGGGTGCGGTCATCTGGCGGACCAGATCCTTCGGTCCGGCCACCAGCACATACTCGACGTTGCGGAGATGCGAGACCCGGCCAACCTTCTCGCCCTTGGGGTTGTAGACGCCGATCTGGGCCCCGACGTACCGCTTGGAGTCGAAGGCGAGGACGCCGACGTGACCGTGTACTGAGCAGGCCCCGATGAGATCCTCGAGCGACATCCACGACTCGTTGTTGTAGGACAGGACCAGAACTTCGGCCTTCACGTCTGAGATCACCTGCCGCAGGGCGGACGGCATCTGCCGCTTCAGGTTGAACACGCTCTTGGTGGCGTCGTCACGGCTGTCAATCCGTTTGCAGGCGATGCCGTAGTGCTCCGGAGCGTCCCAAGCAACGAGCGTTTCCCAGATGTGGTAGTTGGTGAAATACCGATGCTGGTTGTACGGCGGATCGAGGTAGGCCAAATCAACCTTCGGGAGTTGGTGCACCACGTCGCGGGCGTCGCCGCGAACGGCGCAACCGGTTCCTACATAGAGCTGAGGCGTGCGTAGCTCCAGGGGCTTGGACGCACGGGGTGCCCAGTCTTTGACGTAGGCCATCTGCACACCGGTAGTGGAGTCGACTCGATCGGCCGCGTCGATCAGGCTGGTGAGCAGAATCGGTCGCAGGGGGCTGTCGCGGAAGTCACGGTCAAGCGAGTTGCGAATGGCATCCACCCGCTCGCCATTGAAAGGCTGGAAGTACCTGGACCGGACGCAGAAGGCCTCGGTAAAATAGCCGGCCTCACCGGGCAAGCCGGAGAGGTAGAGCAAGGCGTCGCGCAGATCGTCCTTGTCGACGGACGCTGCGTCGGTCGAAATGTGACAGTGGGCGAAGACCTCGGAGTAGCGGGCAGTGTCGACTGCCGTCACGCGGGCCCCCCGCCGTTTGAACTCCTGAGCAACACGGGTGGTCCCGGTAAAAAGATCGAGGGCTGTCTCGGCCCCTGAACGCGTCAGAAGGTCACCCAAGACGGGTACGAGCACTCTCTTAGAACCGATGTACTTGATCACAGCCAGTCTCTTCGGACCAGATCCCCGGTCACCCCGGAGACGGTACCAGCGGCGGGGTTCGAATCAGGTCGCTAGGAGCTGCGAGCGGGACGAGGCACGGCCAAAGAGGTAAGGAAGTATTTGGTGGTGAAGCGGCTGGACGGTCGACCAGAGCGCGCTTGCCCCCCGCTTCTCGTAACGCACAAAGCTGCCCAGGACGACCCGCTTCTCTTCTACGCTCACCATGAGGTGAGCCGTCATCATCCACGATTGAACGCTGAGGATGACCAAATCTGGCGTCGTGGTCACCACCGTCCAGCCGAGAACGTAATCGGGAGAACGTCGGGGCCCCAGCCGCAGGCGTAGGCCGGCGATCCACCCAGTCACAACGAAGGCCCGCAATGCTCGGGGGGCACCCTCGAAAATAGCTCGGGCCCACTGCTCGGCTGAACGCCTATCCCCGGCGCTGATCATGACCTCCCAAGCCGCGGAGTAGTCAGCTTCCGCGAGAGTGTCGAAGGCCCGGATCTCCTCGGTCACTTCGATACGACGGGCCCGGACTGGCCCGGTCCGGCTCATGCCAAGCCCGTCGTCGACACTAGGAGGGACGTCTCAGTGATCCAACGGAGGCCGGCAGTGGGTGCTCCGGGACTCTTCGTCATCATGCCTCCGCGGGATCCATTGTTCGACGTGTCTGCACTTACGGTACGGCGCTAGTACACACGTGTCAAGTAGTGTTTCTAGGCGCACAGGAGGCGTTCAGTGAGATACGTCATGTCGCTCCACGTCCTTCGCAGAGCCCTCCAGATCCGGCGGCCCAGATTGACCGCCGTCGGCGTGGTTGTGGGGGGAGCGGTCCGGTCGTCGTCAAACGTGGGGTCGTGATAGTTCATGCCTTCATTCTGAGGGAACAGAGGACGGCCCAACAGTGGTAGCTTTGCCTACATGCGCGTTAATCCTGCCAAGCGGCAGACAGTGGCGGTGGTAGTGGCCGACGGGGTGTCGATGTTCGAGCTGAGCGTCCCGTGTGAAGTGTTCGGCATCGATCGGTCGTACCTCGGCGTGCCCTGGTATCGGTTCTTCGTGTGTGCTCCCAAACCAGGACCAGTGACCACCTCGGCCGGTTTCAGCATCGTCGCCAGACACGGTTTCAATAAGCTGAGCCAGGCTGACACCATCATCGTGCCACCCTTGGACGAGAGATTCGAGCCACCTGCCGCGCTGATCGAGGCTTTGAGGAGGGCACACCGGCGCGGTAAACGGCTGGTCTCGTTGTGCTCGGGCGCGTTTGCGCTTGCCGCCGCAGGCCTGCTCGACGGACGAACCGTCACGACCCACTGGATACACGCCGACGAGCTCGCCAGCCGGTACCCGCGGGTGAAAGTCGACCCCGATGTCCTCTACGTGGACGATGGCGACATCCTCACCTCGGCAGGCACCGCGGCAGCCATCGACCTTTGTCTGTACCTCGTCCATCTCGACTATGGCGCCGAGATTGCCAACGCCGTGGCCCGCCGCATGGTCGTACCTCCTCACCGCGACGGTGGGCAGGCGCAATACATCGAGATGCCGCTGGCCGGCGCCGAGATCCCTGATGGGTTTTCCGAAGTCCTGCAATGGGCGCAAGGCCATCTGGGCGAAGAACTGTCGGTGGAGGGCCTCTCCCGTCAGGCTGTGATGAGCCCTCGTTCATTCGCCCGGCGCTTCCATGCGACTACTGGCACCACCCCTTACCGATGGGTACTGCGCCAGCGGGTCCTGCTGGCGCAGCGCCTGCTCGAGTCCACCGACCTTCCAGTGGACATCATCGCCGATCGGTGTGGCATGGGTCCGCCTGCGCTGCGTGATCACTTCAAGCGGAGTCTTGGCATCTCCCCCATTCACTACCGCAGGACCTTCCGAAGGGATATGAGCCAAAAGGACGGTGACGTCACGGGTGTTCAGCTCATTTCGGAAATTTCCGAAGTGTCCGAGATCTAAACTTGGGGAATGGATGTCGACTTCACCAGCGTGGCGAAGCTCCTCGGCAACCCAGCTCGCTCAGCGATGGTCGCCGCCATGCTGGACGGTCGGGCGATCACCGCCGGGGAGCTGGCGCGCGTCGCCAGAGTTGAGCCCTCGACCGCAAGCGAGCACTTGGGGGATCTCGTTAGGGGCGGCCTCGTCTCAGTGACCGCGCACGGCCGACACCGCTACTTCCAGCTCACTGGAGCAGAAGTGGCCGAGGCGCTGGAGGCACTAGCCCAGATCTGTCCGAGAACGCCGGTCAGTTCTCTGCGAGCGTCGGCTGAGGCAAGCGCCATTGGCTTCGCCCGAACCTGCTACGACCATATTGCCGGCGTGCTCGGCGTTGCCATCCTGGACGGCCTGCTAGCGCAGAAGTGGCTCGTTGTTAGCGATGACAATTTCGAAGCCGGCCCCGCCGGGTATGAGGGATTCGCCGCCTTCGATATAGATGTCGACGCTCTGCAACGGCAGCGGCGCAGGTTCGCTCGACCTTGCCTGGACTGGACGGTTCGCCGGCCCCATTTGGCCGGATCGCTCGGCGCCGCCTTCTGCACCGCTCTACTGCAGGAGCGCTGGGTGGAACGAAAGCAACGACACCGGGGGCTGCTGCTCACTCCGGTCGGCGACAGCCAGCTACGTGCGGTTCTCGACATCGCCATCGATCCTCACACCTCCCCGACTAGGGGGAGATAGGAGTGAGTGGTCCGGCGGTCTCGCCGATCAATCACTCGATGGTTCCAACTCCAAAGCTCGCGCCAGTGCGGCCCGCCGCAGGCTCCACGCCAGGCGGCCGGCTGTCGAGTCGGGGGCCATCAGGTCGAATCCGTGGAAGGCGCCCCGGTAGACGTGAAGCTCTGTGGACACGCCGGCCGTCATGAGCCGTTGGGCGAAGTCGATGCACTCGTCACGGAACGTCTCGATCTCCCCCACATCGACGAATGCCGGGGGGAGACCCTCCAGGTCTTTGGCGCGCCCGGGGGCCGCGTACTGGGACACCGCATCCGTCCCGATCCGATCGCCCAAAAGAGCCGTCCAGCCATGGCGGTTGGCGTTACGGTCCCAAACTATCGAACCCTCGTAAGCGGTCGACGACGGTGTGACGGCACGGTCATCGAGCATCGGCTCGAGGAGGAGCTGGAACGCGACGCGCGGCCCGTGGCGATCGCGGGCCAACAGGGCCGTGCCCGCTGCCAGGCCACCTCCCGCGCTGGGCCCGCCAACCGCGATGCGGTCGGGATCGATCCCGTATTCGGCGGCATGAGCTGCCGCCCATACCAGGCCTGCGTAGCAGTCTTCCACCGGAGCAGGATCGGGGTGTTCCGGTGCCAGCCGATACTCGACGGTGACCACCGCCAATCCCAGACGCTCGACCACGTTCACCAACAGCGCATCGTCCATGTCCATGGAGCCGATCACCATCCCACCGCCATGCATCCAGTACAGAGCGGGCACCGGAGTGGACGAGTCCGGCCGGTAGATACGTAACGCCACCTCGGGATCGCCCTCTGGTCCTGGGATCGTGACATCGTCGACGGCGACGGAGGCGGGTCTCAGTGCTGGCGCCGCTTCGAACAAGGCACGCGTTACGTCGCGCACTGACCGCAGGCTGTCCGCGTCGAAGCACAGACCGACGCGGAGATAGGCGTCGAGGGCCGGCCTCAGCTCGGGATCGAGGTTGTCGATCGACACGGCTCAGCCAAGCGCCAGCGTGGGGTGCTCGCGAGGGTGCGGGGAAAGCATGGAACCAGGCTGGCATCGATGGTGGACGCCCCGCAAGGACCCTTCCGGCTCCTGGTGGGCTTCCTCTGGCGTCTTCGACCCAGCGTCCGGGGCGATCGTCGCCTTCGTCAACAGCCGCCTATCGACGCTGAGACATCCCGGCCAGACAGTCCAGGTGCTGTCCGCCGCTGACATCTCCTTTTAGTCCCAGGAGAGTCGTGGTAGACAGATGTCAACTAGCCTTCGTAACGTGAACCGGCGACGACGCCTCACACCTGAGGTCCGGCGCGACCAGTTGCTCGACATCGGGGCCGAAGAGTTCGCAACCAGGGCCTACCAGGAAGTGCTGATGGCGGAGATCGCGGACCGGGCGGGCGTGTCGCGGGCGCTGATATACCGTCACTTCCCCACCAAGCGCGACCTGTTCGCCGCGATCTATCAACGAGCCAGCGACCGCCTCCTCGAGATAACTAGTATCCGACCTGACCTTCCACTCGCGGAGCAGGTTGTCGCGGGTCTCGAAGCGCACTTCGACTTCTTCGTCGCGAACGCGCGCACGGTCGTCGAGGCCAACCGAGGAGCCCTCGCCGGCGACCCGGTGATCCAGGACATCATCAATTCCGAACTTGCTTCTCTTCGTCAGGGGCTCCTCGATGCCGCGTCGCTCCGCGGGCATGACCGTGCCGTCGCGTCGACCGCGCTGCACGGATGGCTGGCCTTCGTCCGCGTCGTTTGCGTCGACTGGCTGTCGGACAACAAGCTGGCGCGACGAGAGGTTCGGGACATGTGCCTGCGAACGCTCGTCAGTGCGCTCGGCGCCAGCATGGACCTCACCAGTCCTCCCCGATCGGCCACATGACGCCGGGTTCGGTCCCAGGCTCAACCCAGCGGATCCACCAAGCCATCAAGGACGGTCATCAATTCTTCGTCGATCTCCACCTGCCCAGCGGCGACGTTCTCGGTCAGGTGATCCACGCTGGACGTGCCAGGGATCAGCAGGACCTGGGGATCATGGGCCAGCAGCCAGGCCAGGCCAATTTGGGCCGGCGTGGCTCCCAGGGCCGTCGCGGCTGCTAACACGGCGGGATGCTCGGTCACCTTCGCCACACCTGGAAACGCCGAGCCGAGGGGAAAGTACGGCACCCACGCCAAGTCATGTTCGCGGCACAGGTCGAGGAGGGGCTCGCCTGAGCGGTCCAGAAGGCTGTAGGCATTTTGCACGCAGGCAATCCCAATGGGCAGCGCCTGGCGGAGCTGGTCGACGGTGACGTTGCTCATCCCGATGCCCCCGATCTTTCCCTCGTCGCGGAGCGCCACCATCTCGGCTAGTTGGCTGGCCAAGTCGACTCCCTGACTGCCTGCCTCGTGGTGTTGCTCGGCATCGAGCAGGCGCAGGTTGACCACCTCCACCTGCTCTACCGCCAGGCTGCGCAGGTTGTCCTCCACCCCGGCGCGTAGCTGATCGGGTCGTTGGGCGGGCATCCAGGCGCCCCGGTCGTCGCGCTCTGCTCCAACCTTGCTCACGAGAACGAGGTCTTCGGGGTAAGGATGCAAGGCGGCGTGAATCAGCTCATTGGCGACGTCGGGCCCGTAGTACTGGGCCGTGTCGATGTGGTTGACGCCTAGCCCGACCGCCCGGCGCAGGACGGCCAGAGCGGCGTCGCGGTCGCGAGGTGGCCCCGTAACGCGGGCCCCAGGTAGCTGCATGGCCCCGAAGCCGATGCGGGCCACTGGGCGCCCGGCCAGCGAGGCCGCTCCCCCGGGTGGGTCGAGGCGTTGGTTGGCTGCGGTCATCGGTTGGTCTCCTGTCATGGGGAGCAGGGGGTCAGTTCTGCGTGGTCGGACGGACGATGATTTCGCGGCGACGGAGCGTACCCGCCGATCCGGAGGACCTCCGCTACCGTAAGCGCGGCGCCCGACCGGCATGACTCGAATCCCCGACTAGGAGAACCATCCATTGCCCTCAGCCCTGCGCCGCGCTCTCGACACCGGACGGCTCCTCGTCGCGCCTGGCGCCTACGACTCCCTCACCGCCCGGTTGGCCGCCGAGCACGGATTCGCCGCCGTCTACATGACCGGCGCCGGCACCTCCGCGGCCGCCGGGTACCCCGACTATGGGCTCCTGACCATGACCGAGATGGTCGCCAACGCGGCGCGCATCGTCGAGGCAGTGGACGTCCCTGTCATCGCCGACGCCGACACTGGCTACGGCAACGAGCTCAACGTGGTCCGCACGGTGCGCGCCTATGCCCGGGCCGGGGTGGCGGCCATCCACATCGAGGACCAGGACTTCCCCAAACGGTGCGGCCACCTTCAGGGCAAGGAAATTATCGACCGGCAGCTGTGGCTGCGCAAGATCCGGGCCGCCGTCGAGTGCCGCCCCGACCCGGACATGCTGGTCATCGCCCGGACCGACGCCCGAGCCGTGGCCGGCCTCGACGAGGCAGTCGGGCGAGCCAACGACGCCCTCGCCGCCGGGGCCGACATGGCCTTCGTCGAGGCGCCGCAGACAGTGGAGGAGATCGAGGCCGTCCCCCGCTTGGTCGACGGTCCGTGTTTGTTCAACGTGGTGCCCGGGGGGCGGTCGCCTGAGGTGCCTTTCGCCGACCTCGAAGCATGGGGCTACCCCCTCGCCATATGCCCGGGAGCGCTTCTGTGGCCGGTCGTCGCAGCTTGCGACGCGGCCCTCGATGTCCTAGCCAGGGCCTGCGACCTGGAACCCGCCTCCTCGAGGAGCGCCGGGGGCGGCGGCGGGCCCGAAGCTCTCTTCGGTCGGGTGGGCGCGGCCAGCTGGGACGCCCTGCGGGAGCGCTTCGGCGCCCCCGAGCCGGCCACCGGCCGCCCGACCTAATGACGACTGTACCGCCGAGGCGAGCGCGTCTTGCCGAAGAGCGGCAGTTCCAGGCGGCCGGCTGCCGGGTGTTCGGCGTCGACGTCGACGGGCGGATGGCCGACCTGGCGCGCCGCAACGGACTCGAGGTCGAAGTGGCGGCGTTCGAATCCTGGGATCCCGCCGGCCGAGCATTCGACGCCATCGTCGCCGGCCAAGCCTGGCACTGGGTGGACCCGCTGGCGGGGGCAGCCAAGGCGGTTGAGACGCTACGGGCTGGTGGACGGCTGGCGGTGTTCTGGAACGTGTTCCAGCCTTCGCCCGACCTGGGTGAAGCCTTCGCCGCGGTGTACCGCCAAGTCATGACCGACTTGCCGTTCAATCCCTGGACGAGGCCCGCCCTGGAAAGCTACTCGTCCCTGTTCACCAAGGCCGCCGACGGGATAAGACAGGTGTGCGGGTTCGGCGACCCGGATCAGTGGCAATACGAGTGGGAGTGGTCCTATACCCGGGAAGCTTGGCTGGACCAGCTGCCTACGCATGGTGGTCACACCCAGCTCCCGCCGGCACAGCTCGAGGAACTGCTGTCGGGCGTGGGGGACGCTATCGACGCGGTGGGCGGCCGCTTTACCGGGCACTACACCACCGTGGCTGTCACTGCGGCGCGAACCGGCGTCACCTAAATCGGGTTATACGATTGTTGCGCGCTGGCAGGCATTGGGGTACGGTCGGCTTGTCGGCCGAATCGAGCCGAGTAGTGGTGTTGGCTGAAGCGCCTCCCTGGACCTTGGTGACGCCCTAGCGATCTAGGAGCGAGCTGGTCCGATTGGTTTACAGCCGCCGAGAGATCTGGGTCTCAACAGCTCAACGTTGGCTCATCTGCCGGGCAGAGCCGTCTCGGCCGTGGGCTCCGGCCCTTCAGGCTCCAGAATGCCCTGGCTTACGGAAGCCGTGACTTGATGAGCCCCGACACCCTGGCCCGCTGGCAGTTCGCTTCGACGACGATTTACCACTTCATTATCGTGCCGGTGTCGATTGGTTTGGCGCTGCTCGTCGCCACCATGCAGACCTTGGCCTACCGCAAACGTGGCAGCGAAGGCGGTGCTGTGTGGGACCGGGTCGCCCGCTTCTGGGGAAAGCTAATGCTCATCTCGTTCGCGATCGGCGTGGTGACGGGGATCGTGCAGGAGTTCCAGTTCGGAATGAACTGGTCGGCGTACTCGCGCTTCGTGGGCGACATCTTCGGTGCCCCGCTGGCGATGGAGGGTCTCATCGCGTTCTTCTTGGAGTCGACGTTTCTCGGGTTGTGGATCTTCGGCCGTGACCTGCTGTCGGCCAGAGTGCACCTGGCGACGATTTGGCTGGCGGCTTTCGGCTCGGCCATCAGCGCCTATTTCATACTGGCCGCGAACTCTTGGATGCAGCACCCGGTCGGCTATCGGATCGACCCGGCCACGGGACTCCCGCAGATGACGAGCATCTGGAAGGTGTTGACTCAGACCACCCAGCTGGTCACCTTCTCCCACACGCTGCTCGCCGCCATGCTCACCGGCGGTGCGATGCTGCTTTCGGTCAGCGTCTGGCATCTTCGCAAAGACGGCGCTGAGGTGGACGTAGCGCATCGCCAGGTCGCCAAGATGGCGCTCGGCGTTGTCGTGCTCGCCGCGCTGGGTGTGACGTTCGCGGGCCACATCCAGGGCCAGGTGATGACGAAGCAGCAGCCCATGAAAATGGCTGCCGCCGAAGCGCTGTGGAACACCAAGTCCCATGCCGGGTTCTCTCTGTTCGCATACGCGGACGTGTCCAAGGGGCACAACAAGATCGACCTGTCGATACCCGACGGTTTGTCGATCCTGGCCACGGACCATCCGGGAGGCACGGTGCAGGGCATCAATCAGATCCAAGCGGCCGAGCAGGCCGCTTACGGCCCGGGGGATTATGTGCCCACCGTAGGTCTCGCCTACTGGTGTTTCCGGCTCATGATCGGATTTGGTGTCCTCGCCGGCCTGATCGGCGCGGCGTTGATCGTCCAGTGGCACCGCGGGCGACTGCTGACTAGCGACCGCCTGATGCGCGTCTCGGTCTGGACGGTCGTGCTGCCACTGTTGGCCAACACAGCCGGCTGGCTGTTTACCGAA
Organism: Acidimicrobiaceae bacterium; assembly: GCA_003156595.1. GTDB lineage: Bacteria > Actinomycetota > Acidimicrobiia > Acidimicrobiales > Palsa-688 > PALSA-693. The sequence goes on along the minus strand of PMHH01000125.1, from coordinate 67,646 downwards.
ACGGCCCGCCAACCGTGGCTGGTCTACGGGCTGCTCAAGACCAGTGATGGGGTCAGCTCCAATGTGTCGAACACCATGGTTGCGTTCAGCCTGTTCGGCTTCGTGGCCCTCTATGGAATCCTCGGCGTGATTGCCGCCCGGCTGTTTATCCGCACCGCCCGCCAAGGCATCGACCCCTCCGTCGACATTGACGCAGACGATGGGTCCAGCGGCGACGGCGGCCTCGGCGTCTCCGACGGTGTGTTGTCCCTCGCGCCGTGACCGTCATCTGTGCACATCCCCTCCTGATGCCATGCGGGTCATCCCCGCGATCGAAAGCGTGACCGCGGTGCTTCCTGGATTCTGGTTCGGCGTCATCGCCGTTTTGTGGGCCGGCTTCTTCCTCCTTGAAGGCTTCGACTTCGGCGTCGGGGTCCTCCTGCCATGGGTGGGCGGAGACGAGACCGGCCGGAAGGTCGCGTTGCGAGCTATCGGGCCCGTCTGGGACGGTAACGAGGTGTGGCTGCTCGTCGCTGGCGGCGCCACCTTCGCCGCCTTCCCGGCGTGGTATGCGTCGATGTTCGCTGGGCTGTACATCCCCTTGGCGCTCATCCTGGCCGGCCTGATCGTCAGGGGGATATCCATCGAGTACCGATCCAAGGTCGCCACGGCCACCGGTCGGGCCTGGTGCGATCGGGGGATGTTCGTCGGCAGCCTGCTTCCGGCGCTGCTTTTCGGCGTCGCCTTCGCCGACCTGATCCGCGGCTTGCACATGAACGCCGACCATCAGGTCACCGGAGGATTCTTCGATCTGGTCACCCCCTTCGGCCTTCTTGGCGGCCTGGTCAGCCTCGGGTTCTTCTCCTACCACGGGGCGGTGTTCCTCACGCTTCGTACTGAGGGCCCCGTACGCGACCGGGCCCATAGGGCTGCCCGACTCCTGGCCCTACCGGTCGTCGTCGCCGCAGCAGGTTTCCTGGCGTGGAGCTTGGCGTGGCGCGGCGGAGCCGTCAGCGTCGCCGTGTCGGCCCTCATGGCGGTGGCCCTGATCATCTCGATCCTGTTGGATCGCCGCGGCCGGGAAGGCTTGTCGTTCGCGTCGAGCGCTGTCGTGGCGGTGGCCTTCCCAGTGTTCGTCTTCGCGTCGCTGTGGCCCGATGTCATCCCGGCCCGCAACCATGCGGCCTGGTCGCTGACGGTGCACAATGCCAGTTCCAGCCATTACACCCTGGTCGTCATGACCGTGGTCGCTTTGATCTTCACTCCGATCGTGCTCGTGTACCAGGCTTGGGGGTACTGGGTGTTCCGGGCCCGCGTGTCGGAAGGAACCGTCAACCCGGTGGCCCGTCTACCCCGGCCGGCCGTCTCGGCCAGCGACGCCTACCAGGTGACCTCACCGCCAGACCTTCCAGGGGCCGGAAAGGATGCGTCGGTCGCTGGCGAGCGGGGTGACTGAGACCGAGCCGGCTGCTGTCACGGCACAGCCCGCCGGCACATCAGAGCTCGCCGGCATGACAGAGCTCGCCGGGCGGGCGAAGCGGAGAGGCGGACCGCTCGACAAGCGCCTAATTCGCGAGCTACCGGTTGTACGAGCCGGCGTAGCCGGTCTCGCGCTCACGTCGCTGTTGGGGACTGTGGCCACCATCGCCCAGGCGGTCCTGCTGGCGCGCATCGTGGCCGGCGTCTTCATCAGCGGCGACCGGCCCGCCCAGGTGGCCCGATACCTCATCTGGCTGGCGGTGGTCATGGGCGCCAAAGCCGTCGCCGCCGGCACGGGCGAATGGATCGCTCAGCTCACCTCAGGCCTGGTGCGGGCCCAGATGCGAGCCCGGCTCCTCGATGCCGTCAACGTCCTCGGCCCGCACTGGCTGGCGCGAACCGATCGCGGTCAAGTGGTCACCACAGCCGGAGCCGGCATCGAATCCCTCGACGGCTACGTCACCCGAGCCCTGCCCGCTGTGGTCGCGGCGTCAGTGGCCCCACCGCTGGTCCTGGCCGCCATCGGCTTCGCAGACTGGCCTTCGCTGCTCATCCTGGCGGTCACCCTGCCGCTCGTTCCGGTGTTTCTCGCTCTCATCGGGATCATTACCAAACGCCGGATGGACCGCCAGTGGGCCGCCCTGAGCTGTCTGTCCGGCCAGTTCCTCGATCTGCTCGAGGGGCTGACCACCCTCAAGATCTACGGCCGCAGCCGAGCCCAGGTCCAAGCCGTCCGAGACGGCACCGATTCCTACCGCCGACAGACGATGACAACCCTGCGGGTCGCGTTCCTCTCCGGCCTGGTCCTCGACCTGCTCGCCACCCTGTCAGTAGCGCTAATCGCGGTCGCGATCGGCCTGCGCCTCGACGGTGGACATCTCTCCTTGCTACGAGCCCTCATCGTCCTACTGCTGGCGCCGGAAGTCTACGCGCCCCTCCGGGCGGTCGGCGCCCAGCATCACGCCGCCCAAGAAGGCCGCGCCGTACTCGATACCGCTTTCGCCATCATCGCTGACAGCGCCGACGATCGCCTCGACACCGCGGTGACCGCAGCAGTCCTGCAGGCCGCCCCGGACTCAACAGTCGCTCAGCTCCGCAAAGCCGGCTTCACCTACCCCAGCCGCAGCATCCCTGCCCTACACGACGTCAACCTGGACCTGCACGCCGGCGAACTCATGACGCTGGCCGGCCCGTCCGGTGCAGGCAAGAGCACCCTGATATCCCTGCTCCTCGCCCAGCTCACCCCGACCGCTGGTATCTTCCGCGTCCGCGAAGGGGGCTCGGCGGACGACGCGACCCGTGCCTCGGCATGGAAAGCGAGCGTGGCCTGGGTCCCGCAGCGGCCCCGGCCGACCTGCGACACCGTCGCCGAAGAGGTCCGTCTCGGCGCTCCGTCGCTCAGTGATAGTTCCCTGGCAGCCGTCCTCGCCCGTTGCGCCGCACCAGACGCGGCGACCGCGCTCGGCGAGGACGGCACGGCCATCTCCGCCGGGCAGCGCAGGCGGGTCGCGCTTGCCCGCGCCGTCGCGAGAGCCGAAGCGGTGGCGGCCGCCGGCGGGGTACCCGTGGTGCTAGCCGACGAACCGACCGAGGATCTCGACGCGGTCAGCCAGGCTGTCGTGCGCCGGGTCCTCGCCGAGCTAGCCGCCTACGCGGCGGTCGTGGTCGCCACCCACGATCCGGTCCTGCTGGCCCTCGCCGGCCGTGAAGTGGGTGTCGTCGCCGGCCGCATTAGCTCCGACGTCACCAAACCGACCGGCCCGCCTCATCGCCCCAAAGACGCGATCCTGGTCGAGCCTATCGCCGGCAAAACCTCAGATGACCGACCAGTCGTTGTCGGAGCTGTCGAAGTCGAGGCGCCAGAGGGGCCATGTCAACAGAAGCCGACCGGACGGCGACTGCGGCTACGCGCCGCGCTGTCCGCCGCCACGGGGGCCCGGCGGTCGCTGCTGCACGCCTGCGTGTTCGGGATCCTCGGGGGTCTCTCCGGCTTGGCGCTCACAGCAACGTCGGTATGGCTCATCTGCCGCGCCGCGCAGCACCCCAACGTCCAAGCTCTCGCGGTCGCCGTCGTCGGGGTGCGAACCTTCGCCCTGGCCAGAGCCTTACTGCGCTACGCGGAACGCCTCGCGGCCCACGACGGCGCCCTACGCCTCCTGGCCGAGGTGCGGGCCCGGACCTTCGCCGCCCTCGAGCCGCTCGCTCCTGCCGGCCTCGCCCAGTTCCGCCGCGGGGACCTGCTGCGCCGTTTCACGACTGACGTCGACGGCGCCCAGGAGGCCCTGATCCGGGCCGTGGTCCCTATCGCGGGTGCGCTTTCCACCGCGGTGGCGGCCACCGTCCTCGTTGGCTTGGTCGCCCCCGCCGCCGCGATCGCGCTCGGGGCGGGGCTGTTCGTCGCCGCCGTCATCATCCCGGGGTTGACCGCCCGGACCGGCCGGGTCGCTCTCATCTCCGACGCGGTCCGCCGCGACTCAATGGTCAGCGGACTACTCGACGGTCTCGCCGAACTCGACGCCTACGGCGCCACCGAAGGACGCCTCGAGCAGATCGCTGCGGCCGACAGACAGGCGATCCGCAACGTAGCCCCGGCTCGGACCGGCGCGGCGTTGGGAGTGACCGCCGGGGGCCTCGTTGCGGCGGCGACCACGGCAGTCGTAGTCGGCGCCAATGTGCACACAATCGCGGCCGGCCACGCCACCGGTATCCTGCTCGGTCTGGTCGCCGTGGCCGCGCTGGTCGCTTTCGATGCGGTCAGCACTCTGCCCGGAGCGTACGCGGCGCTCGGACGTTGCTGGGCCGGGATCCGCCGCGTCGATGCCGTACTCGCCACTCCGATACCCGTACCCGAACCGCTACAAGGGGCAGTCCCGCCATTGGACATCACCGCAGTCGGCGCTACGGGGGTGACGATACGGCCTGCGCCAGGCGCGGCGGCAATCCTTGTCGGCGCCGACTTCGAAGTGCGGCGCGGTCAACGGGTCGCGCTGACCGGCCCGAGCGGTTGCGGAAAAAGCACCTTGTTGGGAGCGGTGTTGCGACTCGTGCCCACCGAAACGCATCCGATCACCTTGGCTCGAGGAGCTGACCGACCGATTCCGGTGATGGACTTGCCGGCCGAGGCGATGCCACCACTGGTGGCAGGGTCGCTGCAGGGAGACCACGTGTTCGCGACGACACTGCGCGACAACTTGCGAGTCGTGGCTCCGACGATCACCGATACAGAACTCGACGAGCTCGCCGCCTCCGTCGGCCTGGACGACTGGGTGGCATCACTACCGCAGCGCTGGTCAACGCAGGTTGGCCCCGACGGTGCCAGCCTGTCGGGGGGTCAACGCCAACGGCTGCTACTAGCCCGGGCGCTGCTGGCGGGGCCGCAAGTCCTGGTCCTCGACGAGCCAACCGCGCACCTCGACGAGGCGACCGAGGCGGCGGTCATGGCCGACCTGATCCGCGGCACGGCACGCAGCACAGTGCTCATGTCGACGCACCACTCCGCGTTGCTGGCTTCGTTCGACCAAGTCCTGCGCATCGAGGACCGGCAAATCGCCCCTGTCGCGATCGCCGACGAGACTCCGGGAAATGAAAGTCTCCTCTCCGCCGCGAGCATCACCTGAGAGCCTGACGATCAGACCGGCTTTAGTGTCTTCGGAACCTTGATCTGATAGAGCTCGGCGGCGTTCTCCTGAAGGATCCTGCGGATGATGTGCGCGGAGTGTCCACTCAGAACCCGCTCGAAGTGCTCACGCGGACCCGGATACAGACAGGTGGGATGCGGGATGTCGGTCTCGACCAGCACGTTGTTGATCCCGATCTCCTCGATGAGCTTCATCGGAGCGGTCTTCTCGAACCAGAACATGACGTAGAGGTGATCCCGGAAGTACTCGCTGGGACGCCGCTTCGCGAACGCGAGCTCGGCCTCATTGGTCACCATCTCGTCGAATTGGAAGTCCAGGGACTCGAGGAGGAACGGCACCCACCCGATACCGCTCTCCGCCGACACCACTTTGAGCTTGGGATACCGGTCGAAGAGGTTACTCATGCACAGGTTGACGACGATCCGCACGTTGCTCATAAACATCTGCGACGAACCCGCGGCTAAGCGGCGCTGGGTGCCGAATATGCTCCACGCCGCCGGCACGGGTGAGCCGTTGGGGCCGCCTGGCGGCGGACCCGACCCACGGAGGGCTTCGAGCTCCTCGCGGCGGGCGCCGGCTCCGATGTGGAAGTTCGCCACCGAACCTGACTCGTTGAACAGATCCCACATGGGGTCGAAATACGGTTCGATCAACTCGGGCAGACCAATCATCTCTGGCTTGTCCGAGAGCGTGAAGCCGGTGATCCCCTTGTCGAGAAGGCGGTTGATCTCCTTGACGGTAAGATCCATGTCCCAGATCGGCAGGAGCGCCTGGGGGAAGAGTCGGCCACCGGACTCGGCCTGCACGTCAACGAGGAAGTCGTTGTAGGTTTGCAGCACCGCAGTCCGCTGATCGTGGTCCTTGATGGCGAACACGTGGTTCGAGGCGAAGCCGATGCCGTTGGGATAAAGGATCTGCGCCCAGATACCGATCTTGTCGAGCAGCTCGAGGCGCTCCCTCACCGAATAAGCGGCCGGGTCTACAGTCTCGAACGGCTGGGTGACGTGAGAACCGAGCACCTTGTTGTTGCCGATCTGAATCGTGTTGCCGCCAATGCTGGCCCACGATTCGTCCCCCAGGAACCAGGCCGTCCGGCCATCGATGGTCTTTTGGACCGGCATGCGGTCCACCATGGACGCGGGCGCCCGAGAGGTCCACAGATCTGGCGGCTCGGTGAAGTGAGAGTCGCAGTCGATGATCTGGATGTCCTCGAAGACTTCACTGGCTTCTGTCAACGTCACGGCAGCTCCTCGCTCGGTCCTTTCATTTTATGCGTATGATTATGATTGTCAAGGGGAACGGAACATCCTCATCGGCTCAGACCGAGGAGCCGCTCCCCGATCAGGTTGTGCTGGATCTGGTCGGAGCCGCCATAGATCGAGGCCGCGACCGAGTAGAGGAAGTCACCGACTGCGGGCGGAGCCGCGCCGAGCCAGGCCACGCCGGCGAGAGCGTGGACTCGGTGGGCCAGCGCCATCACTTGCTGCTCCGCCCGGGTGAGCAGCACCTTGGTGATCGCTGCCTCCGGCCCCGGATAGCGGCCCTGTGAGAGCTCCTCGACGACTGCGTCAATGCGCAGGTCGAGCAGCCGAACGGCCGTGACCGCTCGGACGAGCTCTTCGCGCTCCAGCGGACCGAGCCGAGTCTGGCTGGCATGCCCCAGGACCCTGTCGAGCACGGCACGGACGACGGCAGCCCGGCGGACAGCGTAAGGACCGCGCTCGCTGCCAAGGATGTGGAGGGTCACTTCCCAGCCTTTGTTGACCTCGCCGATGACCGCCTCGGCTGGGACGAACACGTCATCCAGGAACACCTCGGCGAACTCGGCTCTACCGGTCATGGCCCGCAACGGTCGGGCCTGCACGCCCTCGGACCGCATGTCGATGACGAACGCCGTGATACCCCGGTGGCGGTCGGCGGTCGTGCCGGTGCGAACCAGCGCCAACCCCCATCGAGCCAGGTGACCCCACGTCGACCATATCTTGGTGCCGTTGATGCGCCATCCATCGCCGTCGCGGTGGCCGGTCGTGCGCAAGGCCGCCAGATCGGACCCAGCGTCCGGCTCGCTGAACATCTGGCACCACAGCTCGTCGGCAGCCGCCATCGCCGGCAGCCATCGAGCCAGGTCGGCTTTGTCGGCAAAACGCAACATCGCTGGAGCCAGCACCTCGATGCCCACGAAGTTCGCCAACTCGGGAGCACCGAGCTCTCCGAGCCGCTTTGCCACCACGGCGGCTGCGCCGGCATCAAGGTCTCGCCCGCCGTAGTGGGCCGGCCAGGAAACGACGGCCAGTCCGGCATCGTTGAGCTGACGTTGGAACTCGACCAGCTCAGCCATGTGCCCGTCAACTGACTCAGAGTCGCTCGGAACAACGGCGCCGGCCATGAAGTCGTCGACCTCGCCGACGAGCGGCCCATACGAGGACGCCGTACCGGCGACGACCGAGGTCATACGATGTGCTCACCCGCCAACTGGGCGAACTCTTCGACGCTGAGACCCAACTTGTCCTTGAACACCGTCTCGTTGTCAGCCCCGAGCGATGGACCGGTCCGCCACACCGTTCCCGGGTGATTGAGAAGCTTCGGTACTACCGCCTGCATTCGAACCGAGCCGAGGTCTTCATCGGCCACGGCGATGATGTCCTCCCTCTCTCGGTAGGTCTGGTCGGCCATGATGTCCTCGATGGAATAGATGCGAGAGGCGACCACGCCGGCTTCATGCATCGCTTTGAGACACGAATCGGTGTCGGATGCACCGACCCACTCCCGCAGCAAGTCGTCGAGACGCCCGGTACGGAGCTTCTGGTCCTCGACCTTCAGGTACGGCTCGGGCGGTTCGCCCAACAGAGCAGCGATCTGCTGTACCGAGCGCGGCGTGCCCGACGTGACAGTCACCCATTCCTTGGTCGCGGTCATGTAGGTGTTGACCACAGCTCCGGGCGCCACCGCCAACTGATTACCAGCGCGCTGCGGGACGATACCGAGCTGGTCGTAGATGATCACCTGCCATTCGATCAACCGGAACAGGCTCTCGAACAACGCCAGATCGATATGTTCGCCCTCGAAGTCCTCGTCGTGACGACGGTTTAGGGCTGCCGCAACGCCGAATGCGCCCATCAGCGCGGTAACCGTGTCCGCATGGGAGAAGCCGGTGTGGACCGGAGGACCATCCGGAAAACCGGTGATGTGCACCACGCCGCTGCGAGCCTCCCCGACCTTCCCGAAGCCGGGGTCGTCCCGTGCGCTGGACGTCAACCCATTACCTGTCACCTGGAGCATGATCAGCTTGGGATTGACGACGTGCAGGGAGTCCCAGTCGAGACCCCACCGCTCGAGGGTCGAGACCCGCATGTTGGTGATGCAGACATCGGCCCACTCAACGAGCCGGCGAGCCAGCTGCTGGCCTGAGGGCTTCCGTAGATCGAGGGTGACCGAGCTCTTGTTGCGCGCGCTCACCTTCCACCAAAGGCCGTGGCCATCCTTCATCGGCCCCATCGTCCGTCCAGGATCGCCTGCATACGGATCCTCTACGTGCACGACATCCGCCCCCATATCAGCGAGCAACGTTCCTGCCAACGGACCCGCGATCACGTGCGCGAACTCGACGACCTTGACGCCATCAAGGATCGGTCGGCCGGCACCATTGGCTTCAGCGTCCATCTCGACTCCTATCGAACTATGCCGAATGGCCTACGGGGGTGCCGAGGAACGCCTCCACCACCTCCGGTCGCCCCAACATCTCCTTTGGGGTGCCGACGCCGATGGCCCGTCCGTAGTTGACCACGAGAACGCGGTCGCAGTGTCGGGTGACGAAATCGACGTCATGGTCGATCACCACGATGGTGACGCCCGTGGCGGCAACGGTGCGAATGGTATGGGAGACAGCATCGCGCTCGCTGGTGGTCGTACCAGAGGTCGGTTCGTCCATCAACATGATCTTGGGTTCGGCTGCGACGGCTCGCGCGATGTCCACCCGCTTCTGCACCCCGTACGGCAGGTCGGAGAGTCTCTCGGTCGCGAACTCGACGAGTCCCAAGCGGTCCAAAACGGCCATGGCCCTTTGACGCTCAGCCCGCTCGGCCCGCTCCGCGATCGGCCATAGCAGCAGCGACCCCAACACCGAACATCGAGCTTGCTGGGCCCGCCCGAGCATGACGTAGTCACGTACGGTGAACTCCCGGAAGTGTTCGGTGGATTGGAAGGTACGAGAGAGCCCGAGCGCGGTGATTCGATGCGGCTGATGGTGCTGTATCTGCTGGCCGTACAACAAGATTGAACCCTGGTCGAGCCGATAGATCCCGCTGATGCAGTTGAGTAGGGCGGTCTTTCCAGCGCCATTCGGTCCGATCACACCGAAGGTCGTGCCTGCTCCCACCTCGAAGCTGACACTGTCCACGGCAACGATGCCGCGAAATCGTAGGACGGCATCCTCGACGACGAGCGCCTCTTCGCCGGAATTCATGGCCCGGTCGTCGCACTCATCGGCAGCAGAAGATCATGCTTGCCGATCTCAGAGGGGAGTCCCTCGGCGACGACCTTGCCTCCCTCGAGAACGTATACCCAGTCGGCCAGATCAAGGGCGGCCGCCGCGTTCTGCTCCACGATCAGAAACGTCATACCGTGCTCCTCTCTGAGCTGACGGATCACCTCGGCGACGCGGCGGATCATGACGGGCGCCAGCCCGAGAGAGAACTCGTCGACCAGCAACAGGCGCGGTTTGAGCTGCCAAGCCATGGCCAGCGCGAGCAGTTGTCGCTCCCCACCACTCAGGAGGCCGGCCGACTGATGCGACCGTGAACGCAGTCCGGCGAAGAATTCTTCGTTCTCGACGCTCTCCCCACCCCGCGGCCGAGCGATCCTTAGGTGCTCGGCAACGGTGAGGTTTGGGAAAATCTTGTCTCGTTCCGCCACCAGCACGGCGAGCTCCGATGCCTTGACGGGCGGGAGGCCAAGGACCTCTCTGCCATCGATGGTAATGCGTCCCTTCAGCCGCACCTGTTCCGAGGTCATGAAGCCGCTGATGGCGCGTAGTGTGCTCGTCTTGCCGGCTCCGTTCCGCCCGAGAAGGGCCACGATGGAGTTCTCATCGACCCGCAGGCTGACTCCATCGACGGCCCGGGCCCCTGTCCGGTAGGTCACCGTCAGGTTCTCGACAGACAATACGGAGGGATGCGCGGGCCGATGTCCGTTTACAGCCGGCCGCGCGACCAGCGGAGTATCGGCCGGCGGCGCGCCCACGGGATTATCCGCTACCTCGACACCAACTTGCGGCAGCGGGGCGAATCGCCGCAGGATCCCGGCGGCGAGGCGACGCAGCCCAGGAACGATTCCGTCAGGCTGATACAGAAGGAAGAGCAAGACCAGGATCCCGTACAGCCCATTATTGAGATAGAAGACATTGGTGTGCAGCCAGTTGCCTATGCCGCTACTCGGTAATTCATTGGTAAGCGTGGTCAGCAAATGCGGCAAGATGGTGACGACGACTGCGCCGACGATTGCGCCCGCGATTGACCCGGTCCCGCCGATGATGATCATCACGATAAAGCTGATGGCGAAGTCGAGGGAGAAGCCCTCCGACGATACGATCTCCGTGTAGTAAGCGAACAGTGACCCTGATACCGCAATTAGGGCGGAACTGCCGACGAAGGCACTCAGCTTCCAGCGAGTGACGTTGACGCCCACCGCGGAAGCGGCCAACTCGCTCTCTCGAATGGAGTGCCACATCCGCCCTGGCGCGTGTCTGAGCACATTGCGCACCAGCAAGATGGACAGGCCCAGGAAGCCGAAGAGGATGAAGACGAAGCCTCGGCCGTACGTGAACTCGTGTCCAGCTATCGACAACGCCGCGACTGGAATTCCCGAGACGTCGCCCGTGTGCGACTCGTACTGGCTGCCGGCGAAGACCACGATGTACTGGAGAGCGAGCGTCCCGAGCGCCAGGTAGATGCCACGCAGCCGCAAGGCCGGAATCCCGATGAGCAAGCCGACGACGGCACCGAACAGTCCGCTGATCACCAACGGAATCGGGAACGCACCCCATCCGGCCTTCGGTGCCAGAATGGCAGTGGTGTAGGCGCCCACAGCCATGATGGCTCCGTTCCCGATGGAGACGAGGCCGGCCCGACCCATGAGCCACGTAAGCCCGATCGCGCTCATGGCATAGATGACAGCCGTACCCGTGATGAGCAGCACGAAGGCGTTTTCGTGGCCGACGAACAACAGCACCGCCGCCGCAGCCAGCACCCAGGGTGCCAGCGCCCACGCCCATCGGTACCCCCCGTTGCCGAGAAGCACGCTGTGGCGGGTCACGACGCGCTGCCGCAGCAGTCCAGCCGAGCCTACCGAGAGTCCGTGATCCGGAGCCCGGCTGACGCTGATACTCCTAGGCGACTTCACAGTCGAACGATCTCCCTGCTCCCGAAGATCCCGCGCGGGCGCACGAGGAGAACGACGAGGAGCACGGCGTAGGGAACAACGTCGGACCAAAGCCCTCCGACATAGAAGGTGGTCGCGTTCTGGACCAGTGCCAGGACGAAACCACCCACCAGGGCGCCCCGGATGGAGTCGACGCCTCCGAGGAAGAGGGCCGGAAACGCCAGCAGCCCGAGTGCCGGGATACCTGCGGGGTCAAGTGCCACTCGCAATGAGTACATAGCGCCAGCTGCGCCGGCGCATAGCGCGGCAATCCCCCAGGCGATGGCCGAGATGGCATGCACGCTGATCCGGATCTGGCCCGCCAGCAGCGGTCCATCGGCGACGGCGCGCATCTCGATTCCCAGCCGAGTGCGCTGGAGCAACCGCTCCAGCAGCACGATCACTANNGCGGGGCGACCGATAGGTTCCCGATAGAGAAGAGCGGCTTGAGGCTCAGGACCTCTGGGAGGCTGCGGATATCCGGGCCCCAGATGATGGTGGCGATCGTGACGATCACAATGTTGAGCCCGAGCGTGGCAATGACGAGAACGAAGAGATCCGCTCCGACCAGCCGACGAAAGAACACAAGATAGGTCAGGGCACCAATGATTCCCAGCACGACCATCGAGATAGGCAGAGCCAGGTACCAGGCCAAATGCCAGTCCACCAGCAGGGTGTAGAAGACGTCGCCACCGAGCAGCATGAAGGCTCCTTGCGCGAAGTTGATCACGCGAGTCGACCGATACAGGATGACGAATCCGATGCCGACAAGTGCATACAAGCTGCCAAGGTCGAGCATGCCAATGATGATGCTCGCCAGCTCCTTGCTCATGGCCGTCGCAACTCCACCGAACCCGGCCAGGTCAGCGGGGACACGAGGGGGGTGGGACCCTCAGATGGGGTCTCACCCCCTGCGGCCTGCGTTGTTGCGGCTCGAGGCCGATGTGACACTACGAACCGCCGGTGAGTCCGCTGGCGGCGGTCGTGACCGCCTGAGTAGACGAGTCCCAGTTGTAGAAGGCGAAGTCGTCCAGGGTCTCGTGATCGGTCGGGGTGAAGACGATCGGTCCAGTGGTCACACCGTTCGTGTTGACGTTGAGAGTGTCCATCGCCTTCTGCATAGCCGAGCCCGAGCACGGAAAACCGCAGGTCTTGAGCGCGGAAGCCACTTCGATCCCTTGGACGTAGCCGACGTTGACGAATGGTGCGGTTGGATTCGCACCCGCCGCCTGGGTGGCGGCTTGGTAGGTTGCCAATCCTGACCCAGAGCCTTGGCCGGTGAGCGTCACGCTCGATATGACGTAGTAGTCCGGGTCCTTGAGCGGCACTAACGAACCTTGGAGCGAGGCGCCGTCGTAATCGAGGAACGGGGCGGTCACGTTTTGGGCCTGGAGACTCCTCATGAAGGAGACGGCGAGCGGGTCGTATAAAGAACCCATGATGATATCCGGCTTCCCGGCGATGACCTGAGCGGTCTGGGCGCTGATGTCGGTCTCCGTCAAGGGCACATTCTCATTGGCAACCAGCTGCCAACCGTTGGATTTCACGAGTGCCTCAAGGGCTGTCTGTAGCCCCGAACTGGCAGCTGAGCCGTAGATCATGATGGCGACCTTCGGCGTCGCCGTCTTCAAAAGTGTCTTGGCGAACGTGACCATCGGGAGCGCCTCGCTCGTCTGCGAGTTGCGAGCCGAGTAGACATAAGGCTCGACCGGATCGAGCAGATTCGATCCTATGGCGCTGCAGAGGATGGGAACCTTCTGCGCCGTCGCGATGGTGGCCGCCGCACCACACAGGTTGCTGACGAGCCAGCCAACCGTTATCGACACGTGGCTCTCGGCGATGAGCTGGGTCTCGTTGGCAGTAGCGGTGCTGATGTCGGCGGCGTCGTCGAGGACAGTAACTTTGATCTGGTGTCCGTTTTCGCCACCATGAGCGTTGACGTAGTCGATGTAGGCCATGAAACCGTCTCGCTGTCCCACCCCATTGGCCGCATAGGGCCCGGAAAGAGAGGAGTCGAATCCCACCTCGTAGGGCTGGCTGGAGTTGCTCGACGTCGGGCTCGAACTACTCTTGCTGCTCCCACACGCGGCGGCTACAAGAGCCAGCGACATGCCGACCCCTGCCATGATGAGTGTGCGGTGTTTCATTTCGATCTCCTCTATCGATTGTTGGTGTCGCTGTGACTCGATGGCCGTGTTTGGTGCAGAGCTCGGGGATGAGCGACCTGCAACCGGACCTAGCGATCACCAGCTGGAAAATGAACTCCCGTGCAGCCGCGTACTCGGTCCAGTGGCTCGCCAATAGAGGGCGACACACCTGGTACCGAAGTCAGCGAAGCACAGAAGGCACAGCCCTGGAAGGTCCTCCAAAGTTTCTCGGGCTGCGTTCCCCCCTTCATATTCATTATCATGATACATACAGATGGCTCAGTCAAGCCCCGTTTGACCCGGGTGGTCGACTCGTAGCCGGATCGGCTCTAACTCACCTGGTAGGCGTAGGTGAGGAGGTCGTCACCAACCACGATCGCAACTGTTCGCAGCATCATCCCGATCTCGAGCTCCGGCCCGCCTGGGTCCATCAGGCCGAGAATGCAGACTTCATCGGCGAAGCGAGCAACACCAATTCCATAGGGGACCTCGACACGAGAACCCGGCGGCGGATAGAGAACCGCGGTGAAGCCCACCAGGGTCGCCTCCTCCGGGAGCTCAACCTCCGCGGTCGCTGATCCGCAGGCCGGACAAGCGACCAGGCCCGGAAACTCGGTACGGCCGCATTCGCGGCAGCGCGACGCCCGAAGGCGGACAGGATCACCCGCCTTCACCTTCTCGTCGAAGAGCCCGGGCCGGGCCATCACCGCAGGCACGTCACCGCCAGTCCACGATCTCGTCGAGCAGCCCGGGCAGCCGCTCCTCACATCGTTCGACCATTTCGTCCATGTGCCGCCGCATCAGCCTTTCGGCTCCCTTGGCGTCACCTCGCTCGATAGCTTTGACAATCGCATCGTGCTCGAGGTGGATCCGGGGACGCTCGTCCTGCGGCCAGAGAGAGGACGTGACCCGCTCGTAGAAGACGTCACGGATGGCACTGCTCATCAGATCGAGGACCCGGTTGCCAGAGGCGCCGGCCATGAGGCCGTGGAAGTGGGTGCCGACGCTGGCATGGCGGTCGGCGCCTTTCTCTCTCTTGCCGTGCTCGACGTTATCCCGCAAGTCCGCGAGGGTCTTGGGCTCCTGACGTTCTGCGGCCAGCCGGGCCATGATGGGTTCCAGCACCCCTCGGGCTTCGACAAGCTCACGAAACGTCGCGCCACCGAGCTGGAAGAAGAGCGTCGCAATCCGGCCGAAGTTGCCGCTTGTCGGAGTGGAGACCACCGGGCCGCCGCCCGGACCGGGTTTGATGGTGATGAGGCCGTGCACTTCCAGGATGCGCAAAGCCTCCCGAAGAGAGGCCCGCCCGACTTGAAATCGGGCCAACATGACCGCCTCGGACGGCAGGGTGGCGCCGGGTTCGAGCCCCCTGGACACGATGTCATGGACGATCGCCCGGGCCACGACTTCGGAGACTTTGTCAGCTCTGCGGGCCATAGCCGGACGAGAGTCGACCACAACAGGGTCCGCGTCGGCAATGTCAGCCATCGTGTCCGACCTCCTCAGCTCCCTCGCCGAAATTGTCCATCATGACACCAGGATGGCATCCACGGACCAGCCAGTCGTTGATCGTCATCGCGTCAACAACACGACGCTGGCTACATGTCCAGCGCCCATAACGTGACCAACCCCGACGGACGCGTCCTCGACTTGGCGCGGTCCGCAGCGACGGCGGAGCTGCTGCACCAGTTCGTGCACCTGACCCAGACCGGAAGCCCCTAACGGCTCACCCTTCGAAAGCAGACCACCAGACGGATTCACCGGAAGGGCGCCTCCCAGAGCGGTGGCTCCGCTTCGCAGAAGACCGGCCTCGGCCCCCTCGGGGCACAATCCGAGGTCGCGGTAGGCCAGCAACTCGGATGCCGAGTCGGTGTCTTGGCACTCGACGACATCCGCCTCGGCGGCCGAGATACCGGCCTCCTCGAATGCCAGGGCTGCGGCGTGGGCGCTCAGACTGGTCCGATTGGGACGGTACGAAACGGCTGGCACGAACCAGTCGTCTGGCTCTCGGGAAACGAGCGAGACGGCCCGGAGGGCTATCCCATCTGTGTTCGATCGCCGAGTCACCTCGTCGCGGTGCATGAGGACGGCAGCCGCCGCCCCCTCGTTGGGCGAGCACAGCATCAGGAGCCGTAATGGTGGGCACACCATCTTCGAGTCGAGCACTTGATCACGAGTCACTTCCGCTCGGTACATGGCGTTCGGGTTGTGTACCGCGTGGCCGTGATTCTTAACGCTTACATCGGCCAGATCCTCGACCGTGGCGTCCGTCTGGTGAATGAGCTCTTGGGCCTGTAGAGCAAAATACACCGGGTTGACACCCAGTCCGGTGGCGATCTGCCAGTCCTCGAATCCGGAACTGGCAATGAACCCCCGCGGCGCTTTCTCGACCCCGAGACACAACACCACGCGGGCTGCACCGCTCTCGATCAGGCGAGATCCCAGGTAGAGCGCTGACCCGCTGGAACCGCAGGCGCTCTCGACGTTGACGATGGGTCTCCCACTACGACCGACCCGATCCATGACGTTCTGGCCTTTGGCCATCTCCGCCCCGACATTGGCCACCAACGTCATATCGAGGTCGTCGCTCGTAATCCCTGCGTCTGCCAACGCCTCGCTGGCTGCAACTGCGCCGAGGTCGCGGTAGCCCGCAGGGAATCGTCCGAAGGGGTGAATCCCCACCCCGGCGACGACCACGTTCTGCATCAACCTACCTTTCGCTTGACCTCGCACCCCAGCATCGGTTCCAATACAAGCATACTATTCGCATGAATACGAGGAGCTTCTCATGAGTGTGGACGGAACCGAACGGAGACGACGGGCCCAAGGAGCCAAGGCTGACGGACTGCAAGCCGCGCTCGGTGCCCTTGACCCCGAGCTAGCCAAGTGGGCAGACGGATTCATCTTCGGCGAGGTCTGGGGCCGGGACGGGATCTCCCACGACGAGCGGATGCTGGTGGCGATCACGGCGTTGGCCGCGGGCAAAAATCCCGACCAATTGCGGAACTATCTGCATGGTGCGGTCCAAGCGGGCATCCCTCCTCAGAAGATCCACGAGGCGCTAACGATGCTTGTCGTCTATTGCGGCTTTCCGACGGCCTTGCAGGCGTTGGTCGTGTGGGGCAAGGTGGTAGACGCGGAGCGGCGGAGGGGCACAGACATCGACCTTGGTCTGGCGCTCGCCGCGGAGTCCTAGCCCGTGAATTGGGAGGTCCCCTATCGGCTGTGAAGAACGGGCGTCGTGCCCCATGGCGTCACCGGTTGATCCGATCGAGTGAACTCCTCCGGTAGATCGTCCACCATGTCGAGCACGGCGTTGATACGGCCAAATCCTACGAACGCTCCGATCTGAACGCAGAGCTCCACCAACTGGGCATCGGTGAAATGCAGCCGCAATTGTTGGAACGTGGCATCGGTGACCGATAGATGGTCCGACGCCATCAGATCGGCGAACGCCAGCGCCGCCCGCTCCGCCTCGGTCAGGTCAACCGCTTCTTCAGGCTGGGCCAGCGAGCAGACCAGACCCTCATTGAAGCCGTCGTTGCTGCCATCATGATGTCGCACCGACATGCAGCTCCGACACTGATTGTGAAAGGCAATACGTAGACGTACCAACTCGACCAGCCGGGATGGAAGCAACGTACTCCGGCGAAGCTCGCGCATAAAGTTCGTGTACAGCAGTGCTACCCGCGGTGAGTGCGCCCACACTTGCTCTTGAATTCGGGCGTTAGGCCCGAACAAGGGCAAATATTCAGCCCGTCGAGCCGGCGGGATGCGAGACATGGGACCTCGTTCTCCTCAATCAACTAGGCCCCTCCGGCTCAACCATCGGTCCGGCGGGGATCGTCGACGATCACTTCGATGTCACTTGCCGTCCGGCGCCGAACGCTGTCACCGATGATGTCTGCCAAGGCATCCGGTGGCAACACACAATCGATGCACTCGACCGCGTCGAGGTCGAGACGGAGATGCAGCCGGCCGGCGCCCGTATCGCCCTCGATCAGTTCGAGTCGAGCCCCGTCGCCATTGACAAGAACCTGGAGCTCCTCGACTGCTTCGGCCAGCCCCATCGCCTCGACGGTCATCAACTGACCGCCTTGGTAACCGCAAGATGGTTGGACATGCCTGGGAACATGCAGCCGTGGAGACTGCCGAGGCCACCGCAAACGAAGATGTTGAGGTCATCGGGAGAATCCATCAGGTAGACCCGACCGTTGGGCTTGATGCGACCACGCGCCTCGATGCCGGGGTGCAGTGTCGCCGGGAACTCGTCGATACGGAGACTCGCCGCCTCCCACACGATCTGACGCACGTCGTCAAACGATGGGATGTCCCGCGCGATGACCTCATTGGCCCAAATCGGATTGACGGCTATCAGCTGATCGGCGAACTGCGACGCCTGACAGAAGTTGTTGTTGCCCATGAATCCGAGCGAACGGCCCATGACCTGCAATAGCTCCTCACCGGTCTCCGCCACCGAATCCAGCACGTTCGCAGTGCCCAGGACCCCGAATACCGAGACGGCATCACCGCTCACACCGCGACGCTCGGATAGGGGAACCCACGGCGACCGCTCTTCCCATTCGCCGACCACGATGCCGGTCACCCGGCCGGGTTGTCCGAACACCGACTCGCTGGTCTGACCCGACACCTGACCGGCCACGTTGCGAATCACCAGGCGAATGGCACGGCCGATCGCGGGCGCCGGTCCTGCCCAGCCGCCGACCGCGCTGTACCGGTACGGGATGTCGATGCGATCCCGGATGGCCCCATTGACGACAACGGCCTGAGTCACTGACGCCGTGGTCGCGTTGACGCCCGCCAGGTCAAACGCGGGTTCGGCTATGGCCGAGATGACGGTGCAGATCAGTGGCATCGCCTCAGCCGGGGCACCGGCTATGACAGAGTTGATCGCCACCAACTCGACGGTGCAATCGGCCCGCAGCGGAGCCAGCTTTCCGATGACGTGGTCGCCGGACAGGCCGCTCGCGGCCACGAACTCGACAACTCGATCCTCGGTCGGTGCCACGCAGGGCAGACCGTCGCCCCACCCGTGTTCCATGGCAAAGCGGGTAAACGCCAGGGTGTCGACGTCGGTATCAAAACGATCGGCACTAAGCGTCGAGGCCATGTCAGCGCACCGTCTCGAGGGCGGCGAGCAGCCCATCGAAATGTTCGCGGGCGACCTGGCGGACGTCGTCCTCGAGCCGGCCTTCGAGGGGATACGGAAGGAGATGTATCCGGATGTCGTCGAAGCCCTCCTTGTCGGCGAGGGTTCGGGCCAGGCGTTCGAAATGCTCAGTGGACACGAACACAGTCGGGATGTCGTGCTTCAGCGCCGCGAGCCCGTCGTGAACCGCCCACAACGTGCACGACCCGCAATTGCACAACCCGGTGATGGCGACGTCGATGCTGTCCAGAAACGCCGCGAACTCACCGCTTCCGTCGACAGCTTGCTTGTCCCCCTTGCCAACCGGCGCACGCCACATCACCGGGGTGGCGCCCTCAGCCCGCAACGCGTCGGCCCACTCGTCGGTCACCCAATCCCACGAACGCCAGAACTGGTCTCGGCGTAATCCGACCTTCTTCCCCTTCAGGCTTCCCGCCACGGCTCCGGCTCCGCGGCGTTGAACAGTGACTGGTGGACGAGGTGACAACACGACCGTCATGGAGCGCTCCCTTTTTGTATTCTAGGATTATAAGTCGCATAGATTCGTTGTCAAGGGACTCCGACGATCACGGGATAGGAGGCGACCCTGAATGCCACTGGCCAAAGCAACGAGCGTCGCAGGCGGCGACCACCTGCTGGCGGGCGACATCGGACGCCTGGTCGAGATCGCTGGCATCGCCGAGGACGCCGCACTCGACGCCTTCGTGCTTCCTGAGCACGTGTTGATGGGAGCAGCCACCGGCGCGTATCCATATGGGCCATTCGAGCTTCCATCGACGACGGAGTGGCCGGACCCATTCGTCCTACTCGCGGCCGTGGCGGCATCGACAACGAAGATCCGGATCGCCACTGGCATCGTCATCGCGCCATTGCGCCCTGCGCCGGTCTTCGCCAAGTCGGTAGCGACCCTGGATGCGTTGTCTCATGGTCGCCTCGACTTGGGAGTCGGCGCCGGTTGGCAACGCGCCGAGTTCGAGGCTGCCGGTATCCCATTCGAGAGTCGCTTCGCCCGCATGGATGACACCTTGAACGCCTGCCTGCGGCTCTGGCAAGGAGGGCCGGTGGACTTCGAATCCGCGACGTCATCCTTTCACCAAGTTTGGTGCCATCCTGTTCCCGCCCAGCCGGGGGGCCCGCCCATTTGGTTCGGTGGCGGGACCGTTGGAGCCAACGCTCGGCGAATCGCCACCCTCGGATCTGGCTGGCTGCCGCCAGGTGGCGCCACCTCCGAGCACGTCAGTGCCGGCGTGGCCGGGCTCCGGCGGTACTTCACCGAGCGTGGCCGCGACCCCGCCGAACTGAGGATTCGGGCGGTTCTACCGGTACGGCTCGGCGCCGCCGGCCCGGACCTCGAGGCCACCATTGCCACTATCCCCGATTTCGCCGCGGCCGGAGCGACCACCGTCGTACTCCCGTTGGCCGCCTTCGCCCGCACCTTCGAGGACGTGGGCCTGATACTCCGTCGCTTCAGCGAAGCCTGACCGTCATCTGGCTGCCCCGACGATCCGGTGGAGCACAACATCCGTGGCTCCTGCCGTTCCCAGTTGGGATGCCGTCGATACGTCGAGGATCTCCCTCGACGACAGCGCTTCAGACACCGCGACGTGGATCCGTTTGGAAGCCTCCATCTCCCCGAGATGGTCGAGCAGCATGGCCACGGCCTCGATGGTGGCAATCGGACATACTTGCCCGGTTCCTGTGTACTTCGGAGCCGAACCGTGAGCCGGCTCGAACATGCCGAAGCCACTGGATAGGTTGATGCGCGATGACGCGACCAGCCCGATCCCGCCGACCAGGGCGGCCGCCAGATCGGTGAGGATGCCGCCAATCATGATCGTGGTGACGATGACGTCGAAACGCGCTGGCGACCGGATGAGATCCATGGCCGCGGCGTCGGGGTACAGGAGCTCCAGTTCGACGTCGGGGTAGTACCGGGCCATCTCGACTGCCCGCTCGTGCCAGATCCGGTGCGCGCCCAGAGCGTTGGCTTGGGCGACGACTGCCACCCTTCGACGACGCCTTCGAGCCAGCTCGAAACCGTGGGACAGGGCCCGGTCCACGCCGTGGCGAGTGTGCATCACGATGCTCGCGGTGGCCTCGAACGGTGTCCCCGAGTGCAGGGATCCACCGGGAATCGCCAGCTCCCCTTCGGTGGTGTCGCGCACGATCACAATGTCGAGGGCGGCCGCCGCCTTGAGGGGAGAGAGCCACTCCGCATGAAGTTTGATCGGCCGTATCCCAACGGACAGCCCGAGTCGAGCGGACAACTCGACAATGAGGGCCTTCTCCATGGTCCCGATCGGAAGATCCGGGTCCCCGGCTGCTCCGAAGAGGAGCGAGTCGCAGGCCTGCAGGTCGTCAAATGCCGCGGGATCGAGCAGAACCCCGGTCGTGCGGTAATAGGAACCGCTGTGCGGGAAGCGCACCAACTCATAACCGAACGGCTCCAGCTCCGCCGTGGCCTCCAAGACCCGTTCCGCCTGCCCCACCAGCTCAGGCCCCACCCCGTCGCCAGGCATGACGGCGATCCGATGCAGGGGGCCTGCAATCTGGCCGCTCACCCGGGCATGGCCTGGCCACCGTTGGGGCGCAGAACCTGACCTGTGACAAACCGGGACGCGTCGCTGGCCAGATAAAGGATGGCGTGAGCGACGTCCGTTGGGTCACCGATCTCTCCCAACGGGGACACGTCCCGAAACCGCTTGAGGAACCGATCGCGATGCTCCTCGTCGATCCGCCCCGCGGCGTCGGTGAAGTGGCGCGACGAGTGAGGGGTGAGGATGAAGCCGGGAGCTACCGCGTTGACGCGCACCCCGCTGGGGCCGAGCTCGTGGGCCAGGCTCCGAGTCAGTTGCACGACGCCGGCCTTGGACATCCCATAGCAGGTCAATCCGGTGACCTCGGGGGTGTCGACGACACTCGATGCGACGTTGACGATGTTTCCCACTCCCTGCTTCGACATGATCTGCGCCGCGGCGCGACACCCGTAGAAGGTCCCCTTGAGGTTGACCGCGAGAACCCGTTCGAGAATGACGTCGTCCACATCGGCGAGAGCGGTCATCTGCTCACCGATCCCCGCCACGTTGGCGAGAATGTCAATCCGCCCGGTACGGGTCACCGCCTCATCGATCGCCCCTTCGATCTCCTCCCGTCGGGCCACGTCTACCGCAGTAGACCAAGCGGCGCCGCCCTCACTCTCGATGTGCGCGCTCGTAATCCCTGCACTCGTTCCGTCGATGTCGGCGCAGAGGACAGATGCACCGCAGCTACCGAGAAGAACCGCCGTCGCTCGACCGATTCCCGACCCGGCACCCGTCACGACGGCCGTGCGCCCAGTCAGGTCGTACGCGGCCAGTGCTGGTGCTGTCATGGAGAGACCTCCTCTTGCCGAGCTCTTGCCGAGCGGACGCCCCAACACTATTATCTCTAATAATCATGCGCAAGATAATCGATACCGCTGGCGAGAGCGCCGCACTTCTTCGCCTCATGGAAAGGGACGAGATCCGCGGTGTCGTCTATCGGAGGGCCCGGGCCACGGACACTGGCGACGTCGACCTCTCCGTGTCCTGCTACCACGAAGGGGCGACGGAGTGCCACGAAGGTTTCGACGGCCCGGTGGACGAACTTGCGGACCGCATCGCCGGCCCTCGTCACCGACTCCCCCGTCGAGGTGTGTTTCCACCTGATCGGCAATATCGAAATCGAGGTTGACGGCGACGCGGCGCGGACGGAGTGCAAGTTCGTGTGCGCCCTGACCGCCAAAGAGGGAGGACGGCGGACTGATTACTGGAACGCCGGGCGGTACCTGGACGAGTTCGCCTGCCGGGACGGTCGCTGGGCAATCACTCGGAGGGTCTGCGTGTACGACTGGTCCCGCAGCGATGTACCGAGCACCCGATGGTGGGAGCGGGACGGGGCAGGGCGCTAAGGGGCTAGCGAGTCGGCTCGAGCCCCCGCAGCCCATCGACCAGACCCCCGAGCTGGTCCAGGTACGACACGACTTCTGCCGTGGTCATGCCTGGCCACTGGGGTCGAACGATGAGGGGGCCGATCGGCAACTGCGAGGCCAATCCCCGTACCGCCGTCACGCAGTCCTCCACCGTGCCGTGCACGACGTGGCGAGCCAGGGACTCCAGCGACACGGCACCGTACCCGGAGCGCTCGTTGGTGGCGTAGCCGCGATATCGGGCAGCCGTTCGCGCCGCGAAACCGGCGAGAGCGTTGTCGGGGTTCGGCCCGAAGGCCACGTCACGCCGGATGGGATGGGTGGCGGCGGGCAGGCCCAGTCGGGTCCGCTCGGCGCCGAAGACATCAACGAGTCGACCGATGTTGTCCGGGTCCTTGTTCGGACCGATTACCCACGCGTCGCCCAGCCGGGCAGCACGGCGTACTCCAGCTGCGGAGTCGGCTCCAACCCACAGCGGTGGGCGGGGCTGCTGCCAGGTCGTGATATGCGTGTCGCCGTCGACCTCGAAATGGCGACCCTGATGGCGAACGTGCGGCTCAGTCCAGAGTCGGGTCATGAGCTCGAGGGCCTCCTCGAACCGCTCCACTCGCTGGTCGAATTCGACGCCGAGGTTGACAAACTCGCTCTGTCGGTACCCCAGGCCAACACCGACAATGAGGCGCCCCTCGCTGACCACGTCAAGAGTCGCCAACTCCTCAGCCGCGACCACCGGATGGTAGAGCGGCAGCAGGATGACGGTCGTCACCAGCTTGGTCTCCGGTGAAACCTCGGCGGCCAGCCGGGCCAGCGTGGGAATGGGCTGAAGCCACCGGTACCCGTCGTAGAGGAAGTGTTGGCCCATGGTG
Source organism: Acidimicrobiaceae bacterium (assembly GCA_003156595.1). Taxonomy (GTDB): domain Bacteria; phylum Actinomycetota; class Acidimicrobiia; order Acidimicrobiales; family Palsa-688; genus PALSA-693. The sequence continues at coordinate 44,007 of PMHH01000125.1, read as the reverse complement.
ATATACCGGACGCCCGCTCGCTGGGCCGCCTCAACCTGCCGGAGGAGCATGGAGAGATGGGCCTGCGCGGAGGTCGAAACCGGAACGTCACCGAGAATGATGCCGACGTCCACAATGAGAAGCCGCTTAGCCGCGGTCGGGCCGCAACGACACTGACATCAGCTGACCACGTCAATGAGGTCCTGGAACCGAATCTGGGCCTCGGCCCGAAGCGTCGGAAGGTGAGTAGTTGGGAACAGGTCTTCGGTACCGCGGTAACTCGTCAACAACTCCCGGGCCAGTGTCACCTTGTGAACCTCGGTCGGTCCGTCTGCCAGGCCCATGTGGAACGACTCGAGCACCATGGCTCCGAACGGCATCTCCTCCGATGCCCCCAGCGAGCCATGGACTTGGAGGGCTCGCGACGCCACGTCATGCAGCACTTGGGGCATCGCGGCTTTGACAGCCGAGATATCGGCCCGGACCCGCTGATAGTCGTTGTACTTGTCGATCTTCCACGCGGTTCGGAGGACGAGCAGGCGAAATTGCTCGAGTTGGATCCACGAGTCGGCAACCATGGCCTGGACAAGCTGTTTGCGAGCGAGCAGCTCGCCCTTCGTGGTCCGCGAGAGGGCCCGTTCGCACATCATGTCGAACGCCTTCTTCACCAGGCCCACGGTCCGCATGGCGTGGTGGATCCGACCGCCGCCGAGACGGGTTTGGGCGACGAGAAAGCCGTCACCGCGGTTGCCGAGCATATGATCTCGGGGTACCCGAACGTCGTGGTAGCGGACGTACGCGTGAGTACCCTCCCCCTCGGGGTGCCCATACAGGCCGACGTTGCGGACAATCTCGATGCCCGGGGTTTGCTTGGGCACGACGAACATCGACATACGACGGTGTGACGACTCCTCGGGATCCGTAACCGCCAGCACGATCAGGAAAGATGCGAACTTGGCATGGGAGGAGAACCACTTCTCGCCGTTGATGACCCACTCGCCTCCATCGAGCACAGCTTGGGTGGTAAAACTGGTCGGATCGGATCCTCCTCGCGGCTCGGTCATCGAAAAGCAAGAGACGATCTTGTTGTCGAGCAGCGGCTGGAGGTACAGCTCTTTGAGCTCCGGCGAGCCGTAGTGAGCGAGGATCTCCGCGTTACCCGAGTCGGGAGCCTGGCAGCCGAAGACGATGGGCCCCGAGTGGGTCCGCCCCAGGACTTCGTTGAGGAGCGCCAACTTCACTTGCCCGTATCCCGGGCCTCCCAGGGCGGGACCGAGATGACACGCCCACAAGCCTCGCTCCCGGACCTTCTCCTGCAAGGGCGGGATCAGTCGTTGGCGAACAGGATCCTCCATGTCCCAGGCGTGGGTGATCACTTGGTCTACCGGTTCCACCTCGGCGCGAACGAACGCTTCGACCCAGTCAAGCTCGGCCTGGAAGACCGGGTCGGTTTCGAAGTCCCACACGGCGGCACCTCCTCGAGAACAGATTTCCTAATCTAGTAGAACAGTTATCATTGATCAATAGGGAGGCAGATATGGACGCCGACGACCGCCGGATCCTCGAGGGACGGGTCGCGCTGATAACGGGCGGTAGCCGCGGGCTCGGGCGGGAGATGGCCGGAGCATTCGCCCGAGCGGGCGCCGACGTCATTGTCGCCAGCAGGAAGGCCGACGCATGTGCGACCACCGCTGAGGAGCTCCGGACCGAGACCGGGTGCCGGGCCATCGGTATCGGCTGCCACGTTGGCCACTGGGCAGAGGTGGAGCGGCTGGCCGAAACTGCCTTCGCCGCGTTCGGCAAGGTCGACATCCTCGTCAACAATGCCGGAATGTCGCCGCTGTATCCATCCCTCGGTGAGGTGTCCGAGGAGCTGTTTGACAAGGTCATCGGCGTCAACCTCAAGGGACCGTTCCGCCTCACCGCCCTCGTTGGCGAGCGGATGGCTGCCGCGGACGGCGGATCGATCATCAACGTCAGCAGCGTTGCGGCGATCCGCCCGACGCCGGCCGAACTCCCCTATGCGGCTGCCAAAGCCGGACTCGACTCCCTCACGGCTGGGTTCGCGCAAGCTCTGGGACCGAGTGTGCGAGTGAACTCGATCATGGCAGGGCCCTTCCTGACCGACATCTCCGAGGCCTGGGACATCGAAGCGTTCGAGGTGGCCTGGCAGCGATTCCCGATGCGGCGAGCCGGGCGACCCGAGGAGGTGATCGGAGCCGCGCTCTACCTGGCCAGTGAGGCGTCGAGCTACACAACCGGGGCGGTTCTCCGCGTTGACGGTGGGATGGGTGTGGTGCTGTAGCGACGCCGCGCCCGGACAGCTCAGGCGCCGATCGTGCCGAGCAGCTTGGCGGCCCGACGGGCTTGGGGGGCAACAAGTGCACCTCGGGTACCCATTCGGGCATCCGTCGATTCGCCCCGCACGTACCGTACGTACAGTTGCTGGAGCACCACGGCCGTACGCCAGCAGGCAAACGCCTCATACCACTGCACGCCACTCACATCGAGGCCCGTTCGAGACGCATATCGCTCCACCATCTCGGCGCGGGTGGGTAGACCTAGCTCGTCCATCCCGTCATTGATGATTGGCCGCTCATCGCCGCTGTCCGACGGGTCGGGCCAGTAGTTGAGAAGCATACCGAGATCGACAAGTGGGTCACCGACGGTGGCCATGTCCCAGTCGAAGACCGAGTGCACCCGGTCCGGATCGGCGGGATCGAACTGGCAGTTGTCGAGCTTGTAGTCGTTGTGCAACACCGACGGCCGGGGGGATGCAGGCATGGAGGCCGCCAGCCGCTCAGCAAGCGCCGGCATGAGAGGATCAGCCCCGTCTGGTGCAGCCAGTGCCCATCGCTTCGTCCATCCGGCCAGCTGCCGGGCCACGAACCCGTCGGGGCGGCCCAGATCGGCCACACCCGCGTCCTCTGGATCCAGCAGGTGGAGGTCGGCCAGGGCGTCCACAGTCGCGAATCCAACCCGCCGAACAACATCGGGGAACTCGGCCATCGAGGGAGGGATCACGCTCCAGATGACCTCGCCGGTGCGGTACTCGATAACCAGGAAGTCCGAGCCGATCACCGAATGATCGTCACAAAACAGAAACCCTCGCGGCGCGGGCGGAAAGCTCTGCCACAGCCGCGACAGGGCGCGGAACTCTCGGTGCATGTCGTGGGCCCCAGGGGCAATGGCGCCGAACGGTGGCCGGCGCACGACAAGGCGCTGGTCGCCGAACTGCACGAGATAGGTGAGGTTGGCGCTTCCGTTCGGAAACTGCAGCACGTCCATGTCGCCATCGAGCTCATCGATGTGGCCTCGCAGGTACCGTTCGAGTCGAGGCCAATCGAGCTGCTCACCGGGTCGAACTGGGGCAACTTCTGGTTTCGGGTCGGGCTGCGTCGACGTCAACGGTCGGCCACCGAGGTCCGCAGGCCCAGGGCCTGGGCCGTCTTCTCCAACGTCGCCCGGTTCTCCCCCAGATCACCGCCCGCTTGCCAAACCTGGTCGGCCCAGACGACCACATCCTCGATGCCTTCCCTGGCGTAACGATCCACGGAGTCCGGATCCGCGCGGTCGATCCGTATGAAACAGCGAAACGGTGCGGTCCGGTCGAGTTCCTGCCGGAGGGCCTGGATCCGGTCGCGCAAGCGCAGCGCCTCGTCGAAACTGGGTGTGCCGGAGGCAAACCAGGCGTCGGCTTGATCAGCGGCTCGACCGAGGGCGCGATCGGTGTTGCCGCCGTACACGAGCGGGACTGAGACGGGCCTCGGTGAGGTCTGCACCGAGGCGAAGGAAAAATGGGCGCCTTCGAAGCTGAACGGTCCTCCACTCCATGCCCGTCGCATGATCTGCACCATCTCGTCGAAGCGGCCCACCCGCGAGGAAAAGTCCAGGCCCAGAGCGGCGAACTCCTCCTCCAACCAGCCCGTGCCCACCCCGAGGAGCAGTCGACCACCGGAGACCTCTTGCAGGGTGCACGCCGCTCGAGCCGTGAGCAGTGGATGCCGCAACGGAAGGATGTAGATCGCCGTACCGAGCTGGATCCGCGTCGTCGAGCCGCCAATCGCCGCCAGCTCCACGAGCGGGTCGAGGAGTACCGTCTCCGGTTTCACGATCGCACCCGGTCGGTGCTGCTTCGAAGCCGTGCCAGTGGTGGGATGCGGCGTGGAGAATCCGACGGGGAGCAGGACGTGCTCCCCTATCCACAACGTGTCAAACCCCAGCTCGTCGGCAGCGACGGCCAAGGAGAGGAGTGCCGCGCCCGGCATGTCGTAGGCGCAGATACCGACCCTCACGCCGTTCACCGTCACACAGGTGTAGGTCTGCTGTCAAGATCTAGGCTTATCATTCCAATTAATCTCGACTGGCGACAGGTAGTGACCACGGGATCGCGGAGCCCGAGTTGTAGCACGCCCGTACCAAGTACCAAACGCTCCGATGCCTGGGCATAGGACGCCAGAAGGGACAGGGCATCCACGCTTGGCCCGGCGGCAAAGAGGTGGTCTCCGGCAAAGAGAAGCTCATAGGCCGATCGGTCCACCACCTCGACAAGGCGGCGGTAGAAATGGGTCGGGTCAGCTGGCATACCAAGGGGCCAGGAACCGACCAGTACCCCCGATCGTGGCGAACCCTCAGCAGACGACAAACCGCGAATACCTTTCAATGAGGCCCAAGGCAGGATCACGCTGTGGTGGAAGAATCAACACCACTCGGCTGACACCAGCATCCTGGTACTCATCCGCGGGATCTTCTTGGAGTTACCTCCGAGGAAGATCGGTGGATATGGCTTCTGGACCGGCTTCGGCCAGCACTGCATCGGACCGAATCGGACGAACTGGCCGGCATACTCAGCAATTTCAGTAGTCCAGATCCGCTTCATCGCATCGAGCCGCTCCTTCAGCAGCGCCCATCGAGTGCTTGGATCCGTACCGTGGTCGAGCATCTCTCGCTCATTCCATCCCGCCCCGACACCGAGAATAAAGCGACCATTCGAGAGGCAGTCGAGTGTGGCGACCGCCTTGGCGGTGGTAATCGCGCTCGTTGATGAGGCAGATACCAGTTCCGAGGCGGATTTTTGATGTCACCGCGGCGGCGTAGGTCAAGACGAGGAAGGGGTCCATGAGGTGTGAGTAATGGGTCGGAACAGGGTCGCCCGTCCGGCTGTCGATGGCCGCCTGAGCGTCCGGATCGACGGGGACATGCGAATGGTCCCCCACCCAAAGTGACTCGAACCCGTGGGCTTCTAACTCTTGAGCCAACTCGGAGGGCGATATTGAATATTCGGTCAGAAAGCATAGCGCGCCGAGATTCATACGCAGCCCGCAGGGACGTTCAGGCAGGTTGCCATTGCGGTATCACAACCCCACCCTGGGCGACCTCAAAGGTGGCCGACATAGGCATGCCGCTCTCTAGTTGCGGCCGGCCGTCAAGATACCCAACGAGACGGACGCCCGGCGCGTCGTCGAGTTCCACGCACACGATCGTGTAGGGGGGGACGAAGCCGGGTCGTAACTCGCGCTCGGTCGTCGTCCAGGAGTAGAGAGTCCCCGTCGGAGCGACAACCTGCCAGGCAGTGTTCCAGCTTCCGCATCCGTGGCAGTAGGCCTTAGGCAGATGGAGCACCTGGCCGCAGTCTGAGCACACCCGGATGGCGAGCTCGCCCCGGGCGGCCGCCTCCCAAAAGCCGCCGGTGTCGGGGTCGTCCGTACACGGGACAGGGCGGAGGTCCAACTCGCTCATGCTGCCTTCCTCAGGATCATGGCGCCAGTAATGATCGGCAGCCCGGATGTGACCAGGCAGGTCTCCGCATCGGGAACCTGCGACGTCGACTCGCCTCGCATCTGCAGCACGCCTTCGACGATGTGGCTCATCCCATGGATGTAGCCGTCCGACAGGTTTCCGCCCGAGGTGTTGATCGGCAGCGACCCGCCTTTGCCGATGGCGCCGCTCGCCGCGAAGGGTCCTCCCTCTCCAGGCTGGCAGAATCCGTAGTCCTCGAGTTGCACGAGCACGGTAATGGTGAAGCAGTCGTAGAACTGGGCGACATCGATGTCCTCTGGCCCCATGCCCGCTCGTTGATACAGCCGTTTGGCCACGGTCACCGAGGGCAAGCTAAGGGGGTCTTCCCGCATGAGGGCCGGAGACGCCAGGCCCGGCTGCATCCCCTGAACGGCTCCCTGAGCGATGGCCCGAATGAGGACCGGTGGTTTGTCCGTGTCCACGGAGCGTGCCGCGCTCGTGACGACGACGGCACAGGCCCCGTCGGTCTCGAGGCAGTAGTCAGGCAGGCGGAGCGGAGTGGAGATAATGGGAGAGCTCAGGTAGTCGTCGAGGCTCAAGCCTCGCGTGGCCATCTGGGCGTTAGGGTTGGCGTTGGCCCGTTCGCGGCAGGTGATGGCGATGTGCCCGAGTTGCTCTTGGGTGGTTCCGTAGGTGTGCATGTGGCGTTGGGCGAGCATCGCCCACATCTGACCCGGAGAGACGAGACCGTATGGAACGAAGAACTCCTCATAGCTGCCATTACCCCCGATGGCGCCGGCCTGCCCTTGCAGCCGGCCCTTGCCCAAGCGGAAGCCGGATCGCCCGTTCATGGACCGGTACACGAGCACCGTGGTGGCTTGGCCGGAAAGGATCGCACCCACGGCCTGGGCCATCATCCCGCTCGGGGCGCTCCCGCCGGGCCCACTCGCCCCCCAGTACGACAGGTTGGGCAGGTTGAGGGCATGGGCCAAGTCGTTGTGAGCGACCACGTCGAAGTCGCACCGGACGATGCCATCGACATCATTTGGCTCCAGTCCGGCGTCAGCGATCGCGGCTAGCGACGCCTCAGTCGCGAGGCTCAGCACCGAACGCCCCGAGCGGCTCGAGTAGTCGGTCCGCCCGGCGCCGACAATGGCGCACCGATCGCGGTGGTCCAGGTCTCGTGTTGTCACCGGCAGGTCCTCCTCTTGGCACGGAACTCAACGATGATAACTATACGATTAGAATGGCTACCTGGCAACCGGGGGACCTGTCAGACAACCCGAAAGAGGCGTGCTCCTATCGAGACCGAGCGTCTCGTGGACGGCATAACCTTCGGTCCTCCCAAGCGGTGAGTCTCGAAGCAAAGCGATGGCCTCAGCCGAATGGAAGAGATCGGTGCCCCATTCAATGTATACAACCGAATGATGCGAATGAATAGTAACCACCGGGTGATCCCCCGCGTCCCCACTCGATAGGTGCCCCTCCCGGTTGGCCTGACAATCCCTAGTTGACAAGACAACCGTAGGTTGTCATGCTGGGTTTCATGGTCAAGCGCATCGAGTCCGAGGCTCACGCCGAACTTCTGGACAATCTAAAACAGGTACGGGCCGCGGCAATCGAGCACACTCTCGCGGCGCGGGAGTTCGCCCGGCAGCGGCGCCGGTTGATCGATGCGTTGTTGGCCGAGGGCTTCTCCCAAGCTGATCTGGCCAGGGAGTTGGGGGTGACTCGACAGGCGATCCAGAAGATGGTCGCGGTCGGCCAGGACCGACCGCCGGTCCTTACCCGGTAGTCCGCCTGAGGAAGCTCACGATCGTATCGTTGAACAGGTCGTTGCGATCGCCCGCCACCATGTGCCCGGCGCCGGCGACGTTGACCATCTCTGCGTGCGGGACGAGCGCTAGCAGTTCCTGGGCTCCCTCTTCGCTGAGCAGGTCGCTGACCCGCCCGCGAATTAGGAGAACGGGTACCTTGAGCCGGCGGGCGGCCGCTTCGAGTCGCTCGGGCTCGATGACCGACGTCCGCGTTTCGTCGGCGGCCCCCATGCGACCGCCCACGAACTGCGGATCCCAGTGCCAGTACCAGCGGCCATCTCTTTGACGGAGGTTCTTCGAGAGACCGGACAGGTCGCGCGGGCGTGGCCGGTGGGGGTTGTAGCGCTGGATGGCGTCCGCCACCTCCTCGAGTGAGCCGAACCCGCTCTCCACGTGTTCGAGCATGAACTGGCCGATCCGCTCCCTCCCGACCTCCTCGATACGAGGGGCGACGTCCACTAGGACCAGGGCGGTAGCGACAGCAACACCCGGGTTCTCGCCGATAGCGCACAGAGACGCGAGCCCACCGAGGGACGCGCCGACGAGTACGGGGGGACGGGGCAGCGACGTGACGAGGGCGAGGACGTCACTCGAGAAGGCCTCGATGCGGTAGTCAGCATCCTCGACCCAATCGCTGTCACCGTGCCCGCGAAGGTCCACCGAGTACGCCCGCCAACCCTCCGAAGCCAAGGCCTGCAGGGTCGTGCCCCAGGAATGCCGGGTCTGCCCGCCGCCGTGAAGGAGCACCACCGGCCGCCCGTCCACTGGGCCGGCCACGTCGGCTGCCAGGCGGTTGCCGTCTCGGCCCGCGAAATCAATGCGAGTCGGCGGTTCCGCTGGAAGATTCATCGCGCCTCTCGGCTGGTCGTCGGCATGGGTAGGACGTTAACGGCCCCATCACGAGGAAGGGCTCCCCGACCCAATAGTGGAAGCTGTTCTACTGACCGTCACCGCGACCGAGAGGCTTGGTACTCGGCGTCGGTGAGGTGGGCTCCCCATTGCGGCGGGCCTTCCGTGATCGACAAGTGGGTCAGGAAGTGATCGGGGGTAGCGCCATGCCAATGCTCCTCACCATCGGACGTATAGACGACGTCGCCTGACCGGATCTCCACAGCCTTCGCGTCGCGAGATTGGACCAAGCCGCGACCTTCGGTGACGTAGAGGGTTTGGCCTCCTTGGTGAGAGTGCCAGGCGGTGCGTGCCCCGGGGGTGAAATGCACCGACCCGATGTTGAGCTGGGACGGCGGTTCCCCCTGGGCTATCGGGTCGATCCACACATCTCCGGTGAACCACTCGGCCGGCCCCTTGCCTGTCGGCTGCTTCGGTCGATGTTCCATGCCTTGTCTCCTTTGTCAAAAACTGCCGAGCATCGTGTCTCGTCATGGTGCTCCGAACCAGGTAATCAGGGCGTCACGCAATCCGGTATCTTTGCCGTCCCCTAGCCAGGCGACATATCCGTCGGGCCGGATCAACACGGCAGTGGGAGCGCTGACCTCGCCAAGTACCGGAAGCTCCCACAGGCCGACATATTCAGCATCGATCATCTGTACCCGGTCAGCCCATGGAGTGATGTCAACGCCGCCGGGCTCACCGAAATTGAGCAACACCGGCTTGGCTTCGTGCAGCAGGGCGAAGACCCGCAGCGGGCCGTCGTCGGTCACCAGGTCCAGATCGGGCATGCGGCGTCCGAGCAGGGGGTGGCCCTCGCCTAGATCGTAGTGAATGTCCAGCCCGGAGATGATCCCGGCGAGCCGTTTGCGAGGCTCGTCCATGCTCGCCAGCTCCGACACCATATCGACCAGGGCCTTGATGCGGTCGTCCGGGCGCTGGAGCGCGGATTGGGCCATCGTGTGCTGAAGGGCGCGGGCCGCGACCGGATGGCGCTCGTCCTGATACGTATCCAGAAGGCTGTCCGGGGAGGTCCCTTTGACTACCTGAGCCAGCTTCCATCCCAGATTGACCGCATCCTGCACACCGAGGCTGAGGCCCTGTCCGCCCGCCGGGTAATGCACGTGCGCCGAGTCGCCGGCGAGGAGGACCCGTCCCGCCCGGTAGGTCGCGGCCTGACGTGTCATGTCGGTAAACCTGGCGATCCACGTGGGACTGTGGATCCCGAAGTCGGTGCCGTACACGGTGATGAGCGCCGCGCTCAGATCGTGCAGGGTGGGCTCGCTGCTAGGTCCGAGTTGCTGCTCGGTCACGATGACCCGCACCGTCCTTCCATCCTCCAACCGGTGGAGGCCATGGATGCCCGTCGCGTCGTGGCGAATGCCCCGTGGCGGTTCCTCGGTGACCTCGACCTCGGCGATCAGGTTGCTTTTCGTCGGATCCCACCCCGGGAACTCGATGCCGGCTGATTTACGGATGACGCTGCGTCCTCCGTCGCACCCGACGAGGTACTGCGCCCGCAGCGACTCGCCGTCGGACAGCTCGACCTTGACGCCGGCGTCGTCCGGCGCGAAGCCCGTCACCTCACATCCGTAATAGATCCGCACCAGCAGCTCAGCGATCCAGGCGGCCATGATCCGCTCGATCTGGTTCTGCCAGATCCCGAGCGAATACGGATGACGCGTCGGGAAGTCGCTCATATCCAACACGGTCGCGCCGATCATCGCGGCCTGAGCCACCTGACCCTCTGCGAGGAACCGATCCGCGACCCCACGCTGATCCAGCACCTCGATCGTGCGCGAGTGAAAACCGCCGGCCCGTGAGCCGACGAGCACGTGATTGGGACGCCGCTCGACGATCGCGACGTCGACCTTCGCCAACGCCAATTCAGCCGCCAGCATCATCCCCGTCGGACCGCCTCCGGCGATCACCACTGCATGCTTGGCCATACGCCACCGCTTCCTTCTTCCGTAGGTTCTGGTTCGGGCCGGAGATTCTGCGCACCGACTGGGGCCTTGCCGCAAGCGCCCGGTGCGGGCTACATTGAGCATGGCAGGGAGTAGGCGCCCTCCTTGCCATTGTTCGCTGCGGACGGACAAGCCATTGGCAATACGCAAGCGCTGCCGCTCGCGTGAGGTCCTCAGACGGGGACACCTGCCAGGGCCACCACCAGGCCGACCGCCGCGGCGACGAGGAGCCCGGCTACCACGCCCCCGCGGAGCACGAACAACCAAAACAGACTCGCCGCCAGCTCTGGGATCTGCCAAAGGTGGCCGAAGGCGAGACCGAGCGGGATGGCAGAGCCGGCGATGGCACCGATGACGGCGGGGCCGGCTCCCGTCAGGAACGTGTCGACGGTGTGATTCGCTCGGATCTGATCGAAGTGCCGACCGCCAAGTAGGACGAAGGCAAATGAAGGGGAGAAGGCGATCAGCGCCGCGAGCAATCCACCCCCGACTCCCCCGGCCGCGTAGCCGATCACGGCCACGGTTTGGACCACCGGGCCCGGGGTGACCTGGCCGAGGGCAATCGCGTTGAGGAACTGAGCGCCGGTCATCCAGTGGTAGGTCGTGACGGCGTCGTGCTGCATGAGGGGGACGATGACGAACCCGCCGCCGTAGGAGAGGGCGCCGACCTTGAACGCCACCCAGGCCAGCACTCCGAGCCCCCCGACGGCAGCCCCGTGGAGGACGACGGCGGGAATGAATGTTCCAACCGAGCCTGGTGACATCGGTCGACCCGCTCGGCGGACCATGATCTCGGTGGCCCCGCAAGCCAAGAGGACGAGCACCAGGTAGGTCCCGACCGTGGCCGCGGCGGCCGCGCCGACGAGTCCGTACACGACCCAACGGATCTTCTCGGCGTGTCTGGTGCCGATCCGCTTCCAGCTGGCTGGGACAAGCCCCCACGCCGCGTTGAGCGCTACCGCCGGCACGGCGGCGCCCGCCCCCGCCGCCGCGCCCAAAAGCAAATATGGCGGGTGACGGGCCAGAAAGACTGCCGCCAGGGCCAGGATGAGCACCAGGCCAGGGACGATGAAGCACAGCCCACCGAGGATGGCGCCCATTGGTCCCCGCAGCCGCCAGGCGCAGTAGATGGCTAGCTGCGTCGAGGCCGGCCCGGGCAGAAGGTTCGTCGTGGCGATGGCGTCCTCGATCTCCTCGGACTCGATCCACTCCCGCTCCTCCACGCACAGGCGTCGGAGTAAGGCGATGTGGGTGGGGGGTCCGCCAAAGCCGATGCAGCCGAGACGCAACCATTCCTTGCCGATGGTTGCGAGAGGGACACGCACGTTAGGAGGGGCTAGCCGGAGGATGAATCGGATCTGCCCATGCAGGTCTCGGGATAAGGCAAAAGGGATGACCGGCCGGATCGGCGTAGACGTGGTCCTCGGCTGACAGGAGGAGTCCACCGAGTTCGAGCACTTCGCGCCCAGCCGCTTCGAGACCGTCGACCATCACGTCGAGGTGGAACTGTTGTGGGTGACTCGGATCACGCCACTGCGGCGGTTGGTGATCGGGCGCGAGCTGGAACGCAATACCGGAAGTCGTGTCGTCCTTGGCAATCACGACCCAGTCGTCGCTGGTGTAGGTCACGGGCAACCCAAGCAGCGCCGAATAAAAGCCGGCGAGGGGGGCTGGCTCCGGGCAGTCGACGACGACATGATGAAGACGACCGATCATCCGTGACCTCCCGGCTTGTGGGCGATGAAGCTCATCATCCCGTCGACGACGAGCGTGATCTTCTCGAACCCGATCGTCTGCAAACGAGGAAGAAACGAGCTCACCTCCACAGGGTTATAGGTGTCATCTGCGTGGAAGTGGTGCAGATCGTCGCTCGCCAAGCTGTCAGCACCGATGAGAACACCGCCGGGTCGCAGCACTCGCAGTGATTCGGCAAGGAGTCGGTTCTGCAGCGACACCGTCGGCACGTGATGCAGCATCGTGAAGCAAGCGACGGAATCGAAGGACTCGTCGGTGTACTCGAGCGCCGCTGCATCACCGCTGACGATCTCCACATTGGTGCCGGCGAGTCGCTTGGAGAGGGCCTCGGCTGCTTCGGCGTCCACCTCCAACGCGACAAGGCCGCGAACCTTGGCGCGAAGCCAGTCGGTGGCAGCTCCCGGACCGGGCCCGATCTCGAGCATCCTTTCGCCGAGATCGAGACCTGCAACCAGTGCAGGCAGGATGTTCACTTGGATGTGCTCGGCCCACTCTGGGCTCCCACACAACGTTGCGTGGTATTCGTTCATTTGATCAGCGTAAGGACGCGACTTCCCCAGGCATAGGGTGTACGGTGCCATTCAGTGTCGCTAGACGGACAAAGTTCGTGGACCGACTGGGCGGAGGGTGGCGGGCCGGGGTCCTCGCAGCCGGCAGTGGTGGTCGCGACGTTTGCCATGGCGGCTGGGTCACGCTTCGAGTGGCATACGCACCGCGATCATCAACTGGCATGGGCGCCGAGCGGCGTGCTCACGGTCGTCACCGACGCGGCCACCTGGGTGCTGCCGCCCACTCGGGCGTTATGGATCCCGGCTGGATTGCCGCACGAAACGCTGGCATCGTCGGGCCGGGCGACGATGCGCACGCTTTACGTCCGGCCTGATCTCTGCCCCATCAGCTGGCCCGAACCTCGACCGGTGGTGGCGAGCCCGTTGCTTACTGAGCTCATCGGCTATTTGGAGTCGGCTTTCGTCGACGGCGAGCGACGGGGCCGTGTCGAGGCCCTGTTACTCGATCTACTCGAACCCGTGGCGCAGGCGACCATCGAGGTACGGATGCCGGCCGAGGCCCGTGCCCGCGAAGTCGCGCAAGCCTTGGCTGATAACCCGGCCGACAAACGCACGCTCGGCGAGTGGGGGCGTTGGGTGGGGGCAAGTGAAAGGACGTTGGCGCGGACGTGGCTCGCCGACACGGGAGTGCCGTTCGGCCGGTGGCGCACCCTGATGCGCCTGCAGGCGGCTCTGCCGGCGCTCGGTGCTTCCGAACCGGTGAGCATTGTTGCTCGCCGAGTGGGCTACGACACCACCAGTGCGTTCGTGGCCGCATTCCGGCGCGAGACCGGAATCACTCCTGCCACCTTTTTCCACGTCCCGGCGGCCTCAGCCGCGAACCGCCGCTCCGGCCAAGATGGCGATGACTCTTTCGTTTAGCCGTGACTTCGTCGGGATAGAGCCCACCCGGTTTGCCCTCGCGTTCAGATTGCTCGCATCGAGTTGTTGCGGGGTTCGTGGGTGACTTTCGCGAGGCCGAGTTCTTCCAACAGCGGCGGGAGGTACATCCCGAACCGGCCGCGGTAACCCTTGCGCAGGCCGTACCAACCCCCGATCGGATTGTCGGGCGATCGCCCCCACGCCTCGACCGTGCCCGCCGAGGTCGGCTTTTTCTCATCGGCTGCCCCGAGCGCGACCCAGTCGCCTTGCTCGACGAGCCATAGGTGCAGATCCTCGATGGCCCGCAGAAGGTACTTGAGGGTGGTCGAACCGACCTGGCATACAAGCGCCGGTGGCTGGGCCCACTCGTCCTTGTACACGGTGTAGTCCGACGTGCCCGGCGGGGTCTTGAGCGCCCACGGGTCCTCCTTGGTGCCTTTCATCCGCCAGATCCCTTCTCTCGCGCGATGGCGGACTGGAAGCGCGGCAGCAGCGCCTCCAAGCTGCCCTGTCGCTCAGCGCTGTCCACATCGCATCCGGGAGCGCAAGGATCGTGGAGTTCGCTTGGTAGAACCGCATCCGACGCCGTTCTTCCATTATTGCACGTAGGCCCCGGCGAATTGTTGGGCTCGATGCTGGAAACGGTTTGGTTCTCGCTGACATCGGGGTATAATCGAACTGACGTTCGATGCGATCCATCGGGCGGGATCGTCGGCGCAGAGGTGTCCTTCCCCTGTCTGTCTCCATGGGTTTATTGGATTATTGCAGGAGCTGGAGACCGGCCGGGGAGAGCAGGTAGGCCGGAGCCACGACGTCGTCGTCGGTCGCGAGATCAACGATGCTCGTGGCTGCCTGCTCGACGCTGAGGCCCGGGCCGGGCGGGGCGACGCTCGAGCCGCTGTACGCCTCGGTGTAGAGACGGCCGAGATCGGTAGGCGGCGTCAACTGCGGTGAGACGGCCACGAAGCGGATCCCCGATCCGTTTCGCTCTGCTTCCGAGCTGGCGTAGGAACTGATGAACTTGACTGTGGCCTTCGCGCCGGCATACCCACCGCTGAGTGGTGACCCACGCAGAGCCGCACCACTCGACATGCTGATCACCACCGAACCGCGGTCGAGTGGTGCCGTCAGGGCCTCGCGGACGAAGTTGAAGACCTGTCGCACATCGACGTTCCAGTTCGTGCTGAAGTTGTCCCAGGTCTGGTCCTGCAGTCTCGCAACGGCTGGGGTGGCACCGGCATTGAGCACCAGCGTCCAGGGTCGATACTGGGAGATCAACCGAGCGGAAAGCTCCGGGTCGGAGACATCGGCCCTCCATATGCACTGTTACCGGATCCTCGGATCGTTCCAAGACGCCGAGGACATACTCCAGGAGACTCTGTTGTCGGCATGGCAAGCACTCGATCGCTTCGACGGCCGCTCGCTACGGGCGTGGCTGTACCGGATCGCCACCAACCGCTGCCTCAATTATCTGCGCGCCACATCGCGTCGGCCGAAGATCCTTGGCACGGTCGATTCCGGCTCATTGTTGGCCGACGCGACTCACTCGGATGGACCGTGGTGGCTCGAACCGTATCCGGACGCCTTGATCGATGCCGTCGAGCCGGGTCCAGAGGCTCGCTACGACGCCCGGGAGTCCATCGCGCTCTCGTTCGTAGCCGGCCTCCAACATCTGCCGACCCAGCAGCGAGCCGCGCTGGTCCTGCGCGACGTCCTTGGCTTCTCGGCAGTCGAGGTCGCCGAGATGCTCGACTCGACGCCGGCGTCGGTCAACAGTGCGCTCCAGCGGGCCCGCGTTGGCTTGCAACCCTCAAGGCTTGCCGATCGTGTGACACTCCCCCGATCCACGCACGAAGCGGAGGTTGTCGATCGGTTCGTCGACGCCATACAGCAGGCTGATCTCGATCGCGTCGTCGCCCTGCTCACCGACCACGCCAGGTTTACGATGCCGCCCGAACCCTTCGAGTTCCACGGCCCGCGCCCCATCGCCCAATTCCTCCAGCAGGTTGCGTTCTGGGGCGAGGACCTCAAGATGGTCCCGACGAGAGCCAACAACGACCCCGCCTTCGGCTACTACCGCAAGGACCCCAACGCCGACGTCTATCGAGCGAGTGGGATCGTCGTGTTGACGATCTCAGAAGACCAGGTCTCTTCGATGACGAGGTTTGGCGACAAGAGCCTCTTCGCTTGCTTCGGCCTGCCCCGCACGATCTTGGACCCGGAAAAGCCTGGATTGCAAGGATGAGTTGGGCGAGTCGTTCGACACATCCTCGCCGAGGCCGAGGCGGGCGGCCAGGGCGGCTCCCTCGGCCGCGGCTTCTACCTCGAAACCAGCCAACTGTTGAGCACGAGCTTCACCGGGGTGCCCATCCCGGCCGGACCGAGCCAGAGGGTGCGGCGGCCGATGGCCACGCAGGCCAGCGGTATCAACGAGGCCGCTCACGCACTGGCCGAGCTGGTCACCTCCGCCACCTAAGGGCGTGACCTAATCCGGCGTGGGCGATTCGACACTGACGACTCGCGGCCGATCAGCCCGATTGGCGATCACGAACGCCACTGTGATCACGAACCCACTCGCCAGGATGAGCGGAGGCACGAGCAGCGGGTTCCACGCTCCGATGGCGTAGCCGGCGACGACCATCACCGCGCCGGCAAGCAGCGTCACCATCGAAACGGCGATCGACGCCAGCACGGACAGGTTCCCGCCCGGCGTCGGAAACCCGACGAGCAGGACGAGCATCACCCGGCGCCAGCCCAAGCGGACCGGGGTATCCGCGGGTGACGCCACCCGGCGGAAGAGCACGAAAGCGACCGAGATCAGGATCCCCGCCGGGAGCATCGAGGGCCCTGCCACCCCCCAACCGTCTCGGTGGAAGAGGTAGCCACCGAGGGTCATGACTGCACCCGATGCCAGGGTCGCCAACACGACAGGTAAGTACGGCCGCAGTCCGCCGACACGCGATGTCTCCCGAGCGCGCGTCGCGTTCTCGGAGGTGCCCACCACCGCTGAACCATAGTTCTGCCGTTGACTTTCGGCGATGTCGTGGAGTACCTCGATCACACCCACGCCGTGTGCGCCGGGCGTGAGACGGGCAACTACACGGGACGGGCAACTACACGGGACAGGAAGGTACCGCGCCTCTCGAGATCCCGATACCGGCTCCTTCTCGGGCGAAGCCCAGCCAGCGCTGATACTCCGAAAGGAGCGCGTTGAGCCGATCGCGATCGACCTTGTCTTCAAGCTGCTGGGTGCCGACAAGGATGGTGAGCCCAATTCGCGCCAGCACGCGTGCCTCGTGCTTGTGGATGCCGACGTCAACAAATGCCTGTACCAGCACTTCTTCACGGATTTCGTCGACACGACGTTGGAACTCGGCAACTACGGGGTTAGTGCGGGCCCAGCCGCGGATGGCACTCTCGGCCTCGTGGTTGACTCCGACGGCGATGCGCCGGAGCAGGTCAATGCGATCCAACGAATCAGTCGCGCAGTCCACTTGCTCTCTGAGGAGATAGACCCGACCCGCCTCCCACTGCTCGAGAAAGGCCACGTGAAACTCCCGGATACCCATGAAGTGGGCGTAGAAGCTCCCGGTGGTCACGCCGAGGCGGGCACAGAGGTTCGCGATGGTCAGTGAATCCACGCCACCTTCGGCGAGTAGGTCCAGCGCGGCGCGGTAATAGTCGTCTCTGCTCCTACGCATTGGTGCCCAGCCTTCTCTCCCTTGCCCTAAACAATAACATACGTTACTGTACGTTCTGAGTCGAGGGGAGGTTCCAATGAGCGTGACGGATCTTGCTGATCTCACTGCGGTCTTCGTTGACCCGAGTGCCTACGCCGATGAGCAGCGGTTCCACGCCGCCTGCCGGGTTCTACGACGAGAGCACCCCGTAGTCAAGGTGGAGTCGGATCGCTACCGGCCGTTCTGGGCCCTTACTCGCCACGCCGATGTCCTCGACGTCGAGCGCGACAACGAGCATTTTCGCAACGCGCCCCGCCCACTGCTCGTGCCTGCAGTCATGGAAGCGAGGGCCGCCGCGAACGGTGGCCAGGTACTGCGGACGTTGATCCACATGGACGACCCGGAACACAAAGCCTTCCGAGCTATCACGGCAAGCTGGTTCCTCCCGGGACGGATTCGGATGCTCGAGGGCCGAATCCGCGAGCTCGCCGTTCGATACATCGACCACATGACCGACCTCGGCGGCTCATGCGACTTCGCGCAAGAGGTAGCGGTCGGGTTTCCTCTCCACGTGATCCTGTCTATCCTCGGTCTGCCTGAGGAGGACTTTCCGAAGATGCTGCAGCTCACGAAAGAGCTGTTCGACGCCGACGACGACGAGGTCATTCGCTCGAAAGACCCGGCCGAGCGGATGGCGATGCTGCTCGACTTCTTTCAGTACTTCATGGCACTCACCGCGGATCGCCGCGCCAAGCCGACTGACGACCTAGCCTCCACCATCGCCAACGCCACCATCGAAGGCCAGCTGCTCAACGATTTTGATGCCGCGTCCTACTACGTGATAATCGCCACCGCCGGGCACGACACCACCAGCTCGTCAATCGCTGGCGGCCTCGAGGCGCTGCTGCGCCATCCCGACCAGCTCGCCCGCTTGCGAGACGACCCGTCGCTCGGACCGACCGCGGTCGAAGAGATAATCCGATGGGAAACTCCGGTGAAAGAGTTCATGCGCACTGCCGTGGAGGACCGCGTCATCGGAGGCGAGACGATCCCGGCTGGTGACTCCGTCTACCTCGCCTACCTGTCGGCCAATAGGGACGAGGCCGCGTTCGAAGATCCCTTCCGGTTCGATGTCGGACGGACTGACAACAAGCACGTGGCCTTCGGACACGGCGTTCACTTCTGCCTGGGCGCCCACCTCGCTCGCCTGGAGCTGCGGATCTTTACCGAAGAGCTCCTCGCCCGCGTCACCGACATTCAGTTCGCTGGCGAACCATCAAGGTCGGCGACAGTCTTCGTCGGCGGTCTCAAGCACCTGCCCATCTCCTACCGCGTGCGCTGATGTTACCTTCGTGACGACGTTCGAATCGACCGAGGCACCGGCCCCTCGGCCACCCAAACAGGAACAGATGGATGCCTCGCCGGATATCGTCGAGGTCGCAACTGGCGTCCTGCGACTACAGCTGCCCATCAATTTCACCGGCCTAGGCCACGTCAACACCTACGCCCTCGAGGATGACAAGGGCTTTGCACTCATCGATCCAGGTCTTCCGGGCGAGGAGTCGTGGAAGACGCTCCGGAGCCGCATGGACGCGGCGGGCATACCATTGGAACGGGTCCACACCATTATCGTTACGCATTCGCACCCTGACCACTTCGGTGGCGCAGGGCTCCTCGCCGAGGAAAGCGGTGCCGCTATTGTGGCCTCCGACCGCTTCCGCACCTTCTTCGATCTGGCTGACATTGACGATCGCGAGCTCGAGGCGGCCGACGACATCGATCCGGGTGAGAGCCCGATCCCGAGTATCCGCATCGAGCGCCCCTCACCCTGGGGCGGCTCAACCATCGGGCCACCACCCGAACACCGAGCCGAGATGCTGGCCCACCGGGCTGACCTGTTCAAGTGGTTCAAGGTGCCCCGCCCTTCGCTCCGTGTGGCCGATTGCGACCACATCACGTTGGGCGGGCGCGACTGGGTCGGCCTCTTCACCCCTGGCCACACCGACGACCATCTCTGCCTCTACGACGAGGAGGGCGGTGTGCTGCTGGCTGGCGACCAGGTGTTGCCCACCATCACCCCGCACATTTCCGGGCTGATACCGGGTGACCCACTTCTCATGTACATCGAGTCGCTTGACCGTTTGTCCGACCTGCCCGACGTGTCGATCGTGCTGCCGGCGCACGGCCAGCCGTTCCACGATCTGGCGGGTCGGGCTGAGGAGATCAAGCGCCACCACGACGAGCGCTTGGAACGACTGCACGAGATCTGTGACGCCGCAGGCTGGGCCAACGTCATCGAACTATCGCACGAGCTGTTCGCCCCGCGGTCATGGGGCTCCATGGCCGAGGCCGAAACCTTCGCCCACTTGGAACGCTTGCGGGCTACGAGCGCAGTTCAACGCCGCGAAGAGGCTGGCATCCTGCTCTACCACCTCTGATCCGCCTGGTGCGGGCTGGTCAGAGGCCGAAACACAAGGTCCCTAGGTGTCGAGTCCGGCCGCCAGACCGAAAGACGCGAAGACCTCGGAATCCTGAAACACCGAATTCCGGCTGATGCCCTCGGCGGTGACGGTGAAGATCTGGAGCGTGTGCAACTCGTATCCGCCACCGACGCGCCGATAGGCGGCGAACCCGGGCTGGCCGTTGGCCGCGACTGCCTTCAGACACCAGTCCGTTCCGGCCTGCTCGAAGACCCACTCCATGAACAGGCCGTAGTTGCCGGGGCCGGCAAACCAGTTGAGCATCGGCGGCATCTCCATGATGACGTCCTCGGTGAGCAGCCGCTTGAGACCCTCGACGTCGTCGTGCTCGAACGCCTTCATGTAGCGATCGACCCAGGCGCGCTGCTCGGCTGCGGACGGCTCGCTGAGACGTTCCTGCCGGACCCCGACTTCCTTCACACGGGTACGCGCCCGCTGCAGCGAACTGTTTACCGATACGACGGTAGTGCCGAGGATTTCCGCGGCCTCGGACGCGGAGAAGCTGAGCACGTCGCGCAGGATCAGCGCACCACGCTGACGGGCCGACAGGTGCTGCAGGGCAGCGGGGAACGCCAAGCGCAGGCTGCTGCGGTCGATCACGGCTCTAGCCGGATCGCCCGCATCCAGCCACGAGTCCGGCAAAGGCTGGAGCCAGGCGACGTTCTCTCCCTGGACAAGCGGCCCAAGCGGGTCCGACGCGGCCACCGACCCCGACGGCAGCGGTCGGCGGCCGCGGACCTCCAAGGCGGTCAGGCAGGCGTTCGTCGCGATCCGGTAGAGCCAGGTGCGCAGTGAACTGCGAGTCTCGTCGTACTGCTCCCGCGCCCGCCACGCCCTCAGGTACGTGTCCTGGACCAAGTCCTCTGCGTCGTGAGCCGAGCCGAGCATCCGGTAGCAGTACGCCAGGAGCTCCGTCCGGAACGGTTCGACGAGGGGATCGAGGCCTTCTACCTTCGTCGTCACGTCCACGCCCCTCCTCTGTTCCTATCAGGGCTCACTGCCCAGGTGCCAGCACCGGGCTGTTGTGATAGGCGGCGATCAGCGACTGGCCGTCCCGCTTCTCGAAAACCCAGATCGCGTTCACCTTACCCGTGTCCGGAACCTCGGTCTCGCCCGCGAACAGGATGCCCGATTCGCTAACGACGATCGCGGCGTCCCTGCCGACGAAGCGGAGGCTGAGCTGATTGTTATAGGTCGAGCTGCCCTTGAGTGGCCCCTCGAAGGCCAGGGCCATGTTCTCGCGGATCACGTCACGGCTGTCGCGGCGCGAGCCGGTCATGATGGCGGACGCGTCCGCGGTGTAGTTGGCGACCATGCCGAAGGCGTCGCCAGCCTCCCACGCCTTGTAGGAGTCGACCAGTACGGACTGGATGGCGGCCTCGTCTTCCGCACGACTGTCTGACATCGGATTCTCCCTTGTGATCGGTTCGTCCGGCGTATTCCGGCGAACTCGTCAATACATACCGGCGGTGGAGTCGGAACTCATCGCGCCCGCTGATCGCCCCTTGAACCCGAGTCGTAGGCGGATCAACCCGTCGATGCCATGGACGCCCGAACGCCTCGTCCGGCCGGCGGTCAACCCTCCACCGTTGCTATCGGCACGTCAGACGTCCTCGGCGAACAAGGCGGAGAAGCCCTGCAGATACAGCGGCCAGCCCTGGTCGCTGTCCACGCCTTCTCGAACCCCCTGCCATCCCTCGCCGTGGCGGTCCAGGTGGCGGTGTTCGAGCTCGACCCGGGTGCGCTCGACCCCCTCGGCGATGAAGCGCACCTCCACCTCGCTCGTCTTCTCCGGGTCGGTCTCGATCTGCCAGGTCGGGCCGATATCCCAGCTGATGACCACGCGGTGGGGCGGCTCGTAGGCGAGGACCCGGGCCCAACGGCACTCGCTACCGTCGATGCCTCGGTCGTAGAGGTGGCCGCCCACCCGGGGCTCGAACACCGTCTCGGCGATCTCGGCACCGAGCAGGTTGTGCTCGGGCGGCTTGAACCGGCCAAAGTCCTCCGTGAACACCCGGAACGCCTTGTCGATCGGGGCGTCCACTACGACCGAGTGACGTACCGAAGTCGCTGCGGATTGATCGCTCATCAGTTCTCCTTTTCGTCTGGTTGCTCGGCGGTCGTCTTGTAGGCGGCCAGGGCCTTCTCCCAGAACCGATCAAGATGACCACGCAACGCGGCCAGGGCATCAGGGTCGACCCGATAGATGCGGCGATTGCCAGCTCGTTCGTCGATGACAAGCCCCGCGTCCTTCAGGATCCTCAGGTGCTGCGAGACGGCAGGCCGGGTAACGGGAAGTTCTTTCGCCAAGTCCACGACGGCCAGCGGACGCTGGATCAGGTGTTCGACGATTGCCAACCGGGTTGGATCCCCGAGCGCCAACAAAGCCGAAGATTGGTCAGCCATGACTAACCGTCACTCTATACTTACCGACTTGGCGGCACAATACCCGGGCCCCGGCGCTACCCGCCACCACGTCCAACGACCGCGCTTCTCGCCCACCAGTAGCCCGGCCTCGGCTAGCACCTGGGTGTGATGCGAGACGGTGGGCTGGCTCTTCTTCGGCCCTCGGTGGGACGGGCAACGGCGTCGAGCAAAGGTCCAAGCTCGAGGACGAGGGCATCGAATGGGGTCAGGTCGCGTCTTATCCGGGCCAAGATGATGGCTCCCTCGAGGGCGGCGATGACCACAACGGCGAGATTGTCGGAACGCTCCGGGGGTACGCCGAGGTCGATCAAGCTCTCAGAGAGCGGTTCGATCCAACCGTCGAATGCACGCCGGAGCACTTGGCGCAGCTGCTTGCTGGTGGCTGCCGTATCCGCTGCGGCGGCAACCAGGGGGCACCCGGCCGAGAACTGCTCGTCGATCAGATCACGTCGCCAGGTGTCGACAATCGAAGCCAGCAGAGCGCTGGGTGTTCTCGACTGCAGCTCGCTGAGACATCGCCGTATCCGCCGGGCCGCCACGTCGCCCATCCAGAGCAGGGCGTCGGAGACCAGTTCTTCTTTGCCGCCCGGAAAATAGTGCTGAAGCGATCCTCGGGGCGCGTCCGCCTCGGTCACGATTTCTCTCATACCGGTCCCCGACACGCCCTGGCGTCGGATGAGCTGTGCGGCGCTTCGTACCATCCGCTCCCGAGGGGGAAGTGGTCGAGGCTGCGACGCTCTGGCGGCCGTCACGAGAGCCCCCTTCGGCCCTGAGCCGGTAGCCGTCCTCGCCATGCTGGCCCGCTGCTCGCGTGCCACCTTGTTCCACCGCTTTCACAGTTCACCGACGGTGCGGCCTACTTCGAAGCACTGCTGCGGGATCGACCAGTCGACGAAACTCGGCTCGCTTGGTACCGCTCGACCTGCGTGGGTGTGGCCACTCTCGGTGTCGGTGCCACCGGAATCTTCGAGCTGGCAGTGCTGGTAGAAGACGGCTGGCAGCGCCAAGGCGTCGGAACCCGGCTGACTGCGTCCTTGCTCGACAGCGCTCGGGCGAGAGGGGTGACCGGCATACACGCCGATGTCCTGGGCGACGACCAGTTCATTCTCCGAGCCCTGCGCCGGATCGGTCCGCTCACGGTATCGATTGAGTCGGGCCGCCTTTAGGTAGACATCGACCTGCGCTGTCAGCCGTGCTGGCAGCCGGGCAACAGGTTTGCCGTGGGGTTCGCGACGCCGACGCCGCCATCGCCCACCTCAACACCGGGCACCTTGCCGGCATCGGGCTCGACGTGTTCCCGACTGAGCCCTATCCGGCCGATGGGCCACTGCTCGCCCTCCCGAACGTCGTGGCGACCGCCCACACCGCCTCCCTCACCAGCGACTACTGCGCGGCTGCCAGCCGACGACTCGGCGACGCCCTCGCCGCCTACCTCGATCATCGACCAGCCGCCGGACTCCTCAGAAACGCAGACCAGACATCGGTGCCTCTTGACAGAATGAACAGACCGGTCTATTTTCGGAGGTGACTAGACCGGTCTACCTAGGAGAGAGTCATGAGCGCAGTGAGCACCACCACGGACACCGGGTTAGGCATCGCTCTGGTGACCGGGGCGACCTCGGGTATCGGCCGAGCGACGGCCCTGCGACTGGCCCGCGATGGTTGGGAGGTCGTCGTCCACGGCCGCAACGCCAAACGTGGAGCCGAGGTCGTCCGGGAGATCGAGACGCAAGGCGGCCGCGCCCGATTCGTGGCCGCCGACCTCAAAGACGTGGCCGCGGTCCGCAACCTGGTCGACCAGGTCGGCGACATCGATGTCCTGGTCAACAACGCGGGGGCTTCGTGGTTCGGCCCCACCGCGGCTCTCGACGAGGCGACCTTCGACGACCTGTTCGACGGCAACGTGCGCTCGGCCTACTTCCTCGTCGCAGGGATCGCCCCAGGCATGGCCAAACGGTCCTCGGGCAGCATCATCAACCTGGCCAGCATGGCTGGCCAGATCGGCCTCGACGGCGGAGCCGCCTACGGGGCGACCAAAGCCGCACTCAGCTCCATGACCCGATCCTGGGCGGCCGAGTTCAGCCCCCGGGGCGTCCGGGTCAACGCCGTAGCGGCCGGGCCGGTGTACAGCGCCTCGGAGAAGGCGCCCCTCATCGACAGGCTCGGCGCCACCACGCTGATCGGACGAGGCGCCCAGGTCGAAGAGATCGCCGAGGTCATCGCCTTCCTCGGCTCGGACAAGGCCAGCTACTTGACCGGAGCCACCCTGGCCGTCGACGGCGGACGCACGGCGATATGAACCCGACGGCGGACGCACGGCGATATGAACCCGACGCTCGCTCTGCCCGAGTGCTCCATTCCCTGCGCACGCGCCATGTTTGCCACCATCAATCTGATCCGTCTCCGGACGCACTGTCACCTATCGACCGAGAAGTCTCCCGATGACCGATACCCGCCCCCACAAGACGCCCGGACCCGACCACCCCATCACCTTGGAGCCTTCCCCCGCTCACGTAGTAGTCCGTAGTGGATCCTCCGTCATCGCCGAAACCAGCCGGGCCCTCGAGATGCACGAGGCCTCCTACCCGGCGGTGCTCTATCTCCCGCTCGACGACGTCGACCTGAGTCAGCTGCGCCGCAGCGATCACCACACCTGGTGCCCCTACAAAGGCGAGGCCAGCTACTACGACATCATCGACGGCGACGGAGCCGATCTGACCGCCGCCGTCTGGTACTACGACGACCCCTTTCCCGCCGTCGCCAACATCAAGGACCACGTGGCCTTCTACGCCGACCGAGTGACCGTCACCACCAGCCCGAGCGAATCGAACCTACCATAGACAGACCTGTCTGAAAGGAGGCCCAACCCGTGACCACGACTGCACCGGCTTCGCCTGAGCAGCGAGCCCCCGCACGGCAACGGCTCCTCGCCGCCGCCAACGAACTCTTCTACGCCGAGGGGGTCCAGACCGTCGGCATCGACCGCATCATCGAGCGCGCCGGAGTGGCCAAGGCATCGCTCTACAACCTCTTCGGCAGCAAGGAAGAGCTGGTGGCCGCCTACCTTGCCTCTCGCCACGACCGAACGACCAACAGACTCAGCGAGGCGATCGAATGCGTCGACGATCCGCGCCAAAAGATCCTGGCTGTCTTCGACGCCCAAGCCCAGCAGTACCAGGAACCCGACTTCCACGGTTGCGCATTCATCGCCGCTTCAACTGAGGCACCTTCGGGCGGTCTCGTGGAGCATGCCGCTGACCAGTTCAGGGCCTGGATCCGTTGCATGTTCACCGATCTGGCTGAGCAGGCCGGAGCCCCCGATCCTGCGAGCCTCGGACGCCAACTCCACCTCATCTACGACGGCGCCGGACTTGCAGCCCGCATGGACCACCACGACCCCGAAATTGCACCTTCCGTCCGCGACACTGTTCAAGCGGTGCTCGACGCTGCTCTGACGCGAACCCGCCGGACAACCAAAAGGCACTGATCTGCCCTTACTTTGTTCCTTCGGGATTTCTGGCGACGGTGATAGCCAACCGTGATGGCGGTCTCGATCAAGCCGTCGGGCGGTAGGTAGCGATGAGGGCCAGGGCGCCGTCGAGCGCGCTGCGCAAGGCTTGGGGGTCTCGGCGGGCCTGGGTCAGGACGAGACCGCCTTCCAGACTCGCCAGAGTTGAGGTCGCCAGCCATACGACGTCAGCGTCGGGCTCCAACTCGCCGGAGGCGGCCATGGAAGCAAGGCCGTCGCGAATGTGGGCTTCCCACCGGTCGAAACCGGAGGAGAGCACGACTCGGATGTCATCGTGCTGCTCGGCGAGCTGGCCGAGGAGGGTGGCAATCGGGCAGCCCCCTTGACCGTGGCGCTGCTCTTGTATCGCGACGAGAAAGTCGGTCCAACGGACAAGCCCATCCCAGGTGTTGAGGCCGGCGAAGAAGTCCCGTTGGCCGTCGAGCACAATGTCGTTGGTTGCCTCGGCAACCGCTCGTATCAGGTCGTCCTTGTCGTCGAAGTAGTGATAGAGCTGGCTGCGCGACGCGGGCGCAAGGGCCCCGACCTCGTCCAAGCTCGCTCCGGCCGCCCCCTTCTCGGCTACCACTTCCCTCGCCGCGGCCACTATGCGCCGTCGGGTCGAACGTCCCCTCTCCGTGGTCGGCAGCACTCCCATAGTCCCAGTATCCCGGTAATTGGACTTGACAGTCCAGTCATCTCGTGCTCGGATAGAAGCCATTGGACTACACAGTCCACTCGTGATCCGACGCAACCAACATGGGAGGACCAATGCCCCTAACCATCCGCGAGCAGTCCGACCAACTGAAGGCTGCTGCCGCCGAGGACCTGCCCTCCGAAATTCTCGAGGTGTTCGATCGGAGCATCCAGGAGTTCCTCGAGCGAGGGATCCCCGCCGACAGCATCAAGGCCGGCGACGTCCTCGATCAGTTCACCCTCGACGATGCCACCGGCACGCCGGTCGGGCTCGACCAGATCGTCGAGAACGGCCCGGCGGTCATCGTGTTCTACCGGGGCGGCTGGTGCCCCTACTGCAATCTTGCCCTGCGCACCTACCAACAAGAACTCCTCCCCCATCTGGGCGCTTGGGGTGCCCGGCTCGTCGCCATCAGCCCGCAGTCACCGGACGATTCGCTCTCGACCGTCGAGAAGGCCGGCCTGGAGTTCACCGTCCTTTCCGACCCGGGCAGTCGTCTGGCTGATCGGATCGGCATCGCGTTCGAACAGGCTGACGACGTCCTCGCCGCCCAGCGCAAACTCGGTCTCGACCTGACGAAAGTCAACGCCGAGGACGCCGTCCGCCTGCCCCGACCCACCGTGCTCGTCGTCGATCAGGATCGCACCGTCCGCTTCGTCGACGTCCAACCCGACTACACCGCCCGCACCGAGGTAGCCGACATCATCGCCGCGCTCAGCGACATGACCTAGCTAGAGGAACTCCAGCATCGCCCCGACCATGAGCGCCAGCAGCTCGGGTGGTCCGTCGTAGCTGCCGGAGATGTCGACGTGCGGCCCGGGGAGGTCGAACGGCGCGCTCCCAAGCGCAACACTACGCGGAACCGACGAGCTGCCCAGGTCAAGGTGCAATGGGGCCCCGGCGACGCTCCCGTGCAGGAGGCCCTGCGACAGGCCGCCGTCGATGGTGGCATAGAGCTCGAACGAGACCGACCCGTAAGTGCCCTCGACAGCCACAGTGCCGAAATCGCTGAGTCCCCCCGAAGCCTCTACCACCGTCGCCTCCATGTGGACGGCCCCGATCCGGCCAACCACCGAGCCGCGCTGGAACGCATAGCCGGGGTCGAGGTGGAACACGCCGTGCAACTCCGCCTCGAGGCCGCCGAACGAGCCGCTGAGACCGGCAGGAATATTGGGGAAATCCGACACGAAGTCCGGCCGCGGAATCCAGCCCCCCGGCTCGGGAACGTAGTTATCTCCTGTCGTCCACGACCCCTCCAGTACGACGGCTCCGATAAGACCCGACACACGGCGGTGGCGAACCAGCTGCCACTCCACCGGTTGGTCACTCAGCGTCCCGATGAGCCGCTCGTCACGCTTGTCGTAGTACAACTGCACCCGATGCTCGGTGGGGACCTCTGGCAGGGACGGGACCTCGGGAAACACCCGAGTCGGCCGCCTCGGACCCGACTTCACTCCATCCGACCCAAGCACGTCGGCTCCGCTCGCCCCGTCGGCCAGCTCCTCGTCGATGATCTCGACGCAAAGCGTGACGCACTCGTCGCAGATGTAGACGCCTGTCCCGGCGATCAGCCTGACCACCTCCTTGGGCGACTTGCCACAAAACGAGCACTTCACCACTTCACTGCTCTCCCCAAACTTCGCCATCAGACGGCCTCCTTCGCCAACCATCATCATGATGGATTGATCCGATGACGAGACATCGCCATTCAGTGCTCGCAGAGCGGGTCAACCAACCGATGAGAGCCTCGTTGCGGGCGACCCCAGGTTCGCAACCGCTCAGGCGGCTGCGCGGGCGGCGGGCTGCTACGTGTCACGGCCAAACGTCTTCGCTCTCCACGGCGTGACTCGACCTCACCGGCGATCCCCACTTCATCGCCGCAGCCCACCTGATCACCGACACCCAGTAGAAACGCTGATTACTCGGGCTTGAGCGTGAGTGCCAGGTCGGGCTTGACGATGGACGCTACGTAGATGGCCAGATCCGGGCGCCGTTGCAGCGGAAGTTGACGATCTCTCCGTCGGCGGCGTCAAAGAGGCGTCGACCGCTGGTGTACCGATCAGCCTTGACTTGGAGCGTGTGATGCCCTGGCTCGACCGGCACCTCGATCGTCTGGTGTCGATCGATCGATCCGACGTCGTTGCCGTCGAGCAGGACGTGGAACGTGCCACGTCGAAGCTCCATGACCGAGGTTGTTTTTCTGACCAGTTGCAGGGTTGCCGCCACGTTTTGTGTCCTTTCTCATGTGACCCGTCTTCGGCTGTTGTGAACTGTGGTGACCATGAGGTGTCAACTTCGCCCGCCAGCAATGGGTAGCCCTCGGTCGGACATGGTAGCCACGGCTCGCCACCGCGTTCGACCGGCCGCGCAGACCTTCCGCCCTAGGTGAGCGTGTCTGCGAACAGGGCGACCAACTCGTCCCAGTGGCGTTCGGCCGCGGCCTCGTTGTAGACCGGAAAGTCCGCCATCGTCCAGCCGTGCAGGGCGTCGGGATAGACCTCGCAGCGATGATCCACGCCGGCATCGCTCAGCGCCTGGTCAAGTCGTGCTGCCATTTCGGGCGGGTACGAGTTGTCCTGGTCAGCCCCGGCGACATAGACCCGGGCGGCAATTGAAGCCGCCAGGAGGTGCGGGCTGAGATCGGAGTCGGTGGCCAGGTTGCCGCCGTGGAAGCTGGCCGCCGCGGCGATACGGGCCGGATAGGTTCCCGCCGCGGTCAGCGATATCGCTCCGCCCATGCAGTAGCCAGTCGTGCCCACCTTGGTTCCGGCGACGTCGTCGCGGCTGTCGACGTAGGAGAGAAAGGCCTCTGTGTCCTCTCCGGCCCGACGATTGTCGGTCGAAGCGAACAGGTGACCGATCGCGGCCCTCACGTCGCCGGAGGCGAAGACCTCCTTCGGATCCAACGGCTCGTAGGGGCCGGCCCGGTAGAACAGATCGGGCACCAGCGCGACATAGCCGTAACTGGCCAGCCGCTGCCCCATCTCGAAGATCGTCGGCCGGATCCCGAGCCCATCCATGTAGAAGATCACCGCCGGGTACCGGTTGGACCCCGACGGCGTGAACACGTATGCCGGACAATCGCCATCTTGGGTGCGGATCGAAACCTGCTCGTAGCTCATTCCTCAACGCCTCCTACTTGTGTCGTTGCGATCATGCCGGGAGACCGGACGGTGCCGCCACCTCGGTCCGCAACGGGTCCCTCGGCCTGCTCGACCTGACACCCTACGGCGGCCGCGAGGCGTGGGAGGACAACCCCGATGCGGCTCCCGCAACTCGGCTTAGCGTTCGATCAGACGCATCTGTTCCTCGTTGTGATGGTCACCGGCGACGGGCGTGAGCTTGTCGAGGCGGTCGAGCTGCTCGGCGCTGAGTTCGATGCTGTCGGCACCGGCGTTCTCCTCGACCCGTGACACCCGCTTCGTTCCCGGAATCGGGGCGATGTCGTGGCCCTGGGCGAGCAGCCAGGCCAACGAGACCTGCGCCGAGGTGCACCCGATCTCGTCGGCAATGGATTGGACCTCGTCGGCGCTGCTGAGGTTGTGCTCGAAGTTCTCCGCAGTAAAGCGCGGGTTCGTCTTACGAAAGTCCGAATCCTCCAGTTCGTCAATCGAGCGAACTTTCCCCGTGAGCATTCCGCGACCCAGCGGCGAGTACGCCACGAAGCCAATGCCCAGCTCCCGCAACACGGGCAGCGTCCAGGTCTCGGGATCCCGGGTCCACAACGAGTACTCCGACTGCAAAGCGGCGATCGGGTGGGCGGCGTGGGCCCTGCGGATGGTGTCGGGAGCAGCCTCGGAGAGCCCGATGTGGAGGATCTTGCCCTCGGCGACCAGTTCGGCCAGCGCGCCCACCGTTTCTTCAATGGGCACCTTCGGATCGACACGGTGCTGGTGGTACACGTCGATGTAGTCCACACCGAGCCGCTCAAGGGACCCTTCAAGAGCAGTGCGGATGTTTCTCGGCGAGCTGTCAGGAGTGCCGGGGGCACCCCCGGCGTGGGAGATCAAGCCCGAACTTGGTGGCGAGCACGACCTCCTGGCGCCGGCCGCTGATGGCCTGGCCGACGAGTGATTCGTTGATGAACGGTCCGTAGACCTCTGCGGTGTCGATCAGCGTCACCCCCAGTTCAAGCGCTCGGTGGATGGTGCGTATGGACTCGGCGTCATCCGAGCCTGCCCCGGTGTAGGCGGTGGACATGCCCATGGCGCCCAGACCGATGCGGGAGACCTCTAGGGCTCCCAGATTGATGTGCTTCACGATTTCTGCTCTCCCTTATGGATCGTCTTCTCTCGGGCCGAGGCAACCCCGATCATGTTGCCCTCGGTAGCGCCGTGCCAGTGCTCCTGGCCCCGCGGGGTCCAGACGGTGTCCCCGCGGCGTGTGTTTAGGACTTCCTCGCCAACAAAACTGGTGGTCGCTCCGGGTACGGTACACGCCGCGTTGATTCCGACCTGGTGCAAGTGCTGCGAGAACGGCGGTCCGCAGAACCGCGGGATCGTTCGAGCGGAGCGCCGGGAAAGCGGGGCCCACGCTCGAGACCGCACGCCACGCGATGCGGTACTCGATCACGCGAATTGGTGGCATCGGCCCATGGGCGACAAGCCCGGCTCACTGATTTATCCGGACGGCGAGCTCGCTAGAGCCAAGGGGCGAGGTAGACGGCAGACGAGGGTCTGGTCGGGGCTCACGTCCGGCGGAAGTGGCGGACCGACCGACATCCGGCTGACGTCACTCGATTCCGAGCGCGACACGCAACGGCGGGCCGACGATGACGGTGCCATGCCGTCTGGTGGCTGCCTTGATGCCGTCGGGCTGCTCGGGTCCGGCCGGGACCCGCGCCATGTCCTCGATCATGGGGAATAGCCCTCCCGGCGTCATGACGTTGACTGCCCGAACCAGATCGTCGCCGTTGTGCACGTTGTCGAAGGTGTGCGGCATCCGGGGTGGGATGCTGATGAACTCGCCGGGCCCGAGGTCGAGGATCTCTTCGCCGGCCTGGAGCGTCAGCACTCCTTCGAGGACATAGAAGGTGTCGTCTTGTTCTTCGTGGTAGTGCAACGGTGGTCCGGTTCTGGGCGCGAACGTGGCGACCATGAAATCGAAGCGTCCCGCGGTGTCGTGCCCGGCCGCCTTGAACAAGTGCGGGCTTCCGAAGGCCAGCTGACCCTCGTCTGCCTTGGTCAGGAGATACCCGCCAGTGCTAGCCGGCGTGGTGTCCGTCGTGAGTCTCGTCATGTGTCCTCCTCTGGATTTTGTTGGAACGGGTGCGAAGGATACAGCTTGCGCAAAAATGCGACCCGGGGCTTGCAGCGGGGCGAACTGCTCCGAGAACCCACGGTTGGCGAACTGCAAAAATGGAGCATCCTGTTTGCCATCAACGGCGGCTCATCGTGGGGATGGGGTGGTTGGCGCGGATCAGGTCTTGGGGGTCGACGCTTGTCTTGATTCGTCGCAGCCGTTGGTAGCTCGACTCGTCCCAGAAATTTGCCGAGTCGGTGCGGGATTCGGCGATGTTGAGGTACATGCGGCGAGCAGCCCAGGGACCAAGGGCCGCCTGTACGGCGCGGACCTGGGCGCGGACATGAGTCTCCATCTCCTGAGCGGGCACCATGCCGGCGGCGAACATCCAGTACTCGGCGTCGATGGCAGCAAGTGCACCACCGCTTGGGTCAGGACGGCCCAGCTGTCCGCCAAGGTGCCGCAGCTCGATGGAGAGCAGAGCGAGGTCGGAGTCTTCACTGGCGATCTCAACGAAGGCGTCGACAGCGTTGGGTGGCAGCTCGGCGAGCAGCAGCCCACCGGCCGCGGCGGGTACCGGATGGGGAGGGTCCATATGGAGCTGTGTGAGCTCCTGGATCGGGACCGATTGGATCGTGTCCATGTGCGGTCCCAGCGCCCGAAGAGGAGCAAGCAGCTCATCCGCCACCGCTAGCTCGCCGACGTGATACACGTGGACGACCGCGAACGACCTGCCGCGCAACTGCTCGGGAAGATCGGGGTCCGGCGGCAGCCGTAGGAAGCGGCCCATCGTCGTCAGCTCATCGGGCAATGATCGGTCGGCGGTCAGATCGCGCCAGGCGTGCAGCACCTCGCCACCGCGCTCAATCGGGTAGAACAATGCGCCCGCATAGGCGCGCTGGAGCGGGAGCAGCTCGAGTTCGAGCGCAGTGACGATCCCGAGGCTGCCCCCGCCGCCGCGCAGAGCCCAAAACAAGTCCCGGTCGTGACGTTGGTCACAGCGAACCAGCCGACCATCGGCGGTGACGACCTCGATCGCTCGCACCGAATTGGCACATAGCCCGAACTTGCGTCCAATCAAGCTGCAACCGCCACCAAGCGTGTACCCGACCACACCCACATCGGCCGCTGAGCCGACAAGCCCCGCCAGACCGTGCGCCGAGGCTGCTTGGACCAGCTCGATCCACAGGACGCCCGCCTCAACCCGCGCCATCCGACGATGCGCGTCGATGTTGATCTCGCGCATCCGTTCGGTCTTGAGCAAGATCGTCTGGTCGAGCGGACCGAGCGGCCCGGCGTTATGGCCGGTGCCCTGCGGCGCGACCTGCCATCCTCGCTCCGCGGCGAGCTGGACCACGGCTGCGACGTCTGGCGCGGACGCAGGAAACGCGACCGCTGCCGGCCGCTGATCGACCGCAAGGTTCCAGGCGAGTCTCGCCTCGTCGTAGCGCGGATCCTCCGGGGTCAAGATCTCTCCCCCGGGCGTTGCGAGGGTCCGGCCGGGGGACACGGCGGTCACGTCGGTAGTGGACATCGGTTCCACGCCTTCCTGTGTGTCGGCCGCCTGTTTCCGGTGGCCACGAGCGTTCCGAGACCCCATCATCGGCCAGCGCCGACCAGGTGGCATCGGCCAGGTGGCCGATTTGGCAGGGTGATCCGGTCAGCCGCAGCTAGTCGGTGGAGCCCGCGTCGTGACTGGCCACCCAGGCGGCGATCTGCACACGCGAGTCGAGTGCCAGTTTCTCCAGGATGTGAGAGACGTGGGTCTTCACCGTCGCCCCCGAGACGAACAGCTCGGCAGCGATCGCCCGGTTCGAGAGGCCGGTCGCAACGAGCCGCGCCACCTCGAGCTCGCGAGCGCTCAGCTCACCCGTGCTCCCCGAGGCAGACGACGATGGGGCCGGCCGGTCTACAGGGGGCGTGTCTTCGAGTGCGACGGTCACCGCGTGTGCGTAACTCAGCGAGTAGCCCTGCTCCCAGCATTTGCGGTAACTGGCCTCGTCCAGGCCAGCAATGATCGCAGCCTCGCACGCGTCGTGGTGACTCTGCATGTAGGGCACCAGGATGATGCCCTCCTCTTCAATTAACGCCGCACTGGCGCCGAGCAGCGACGACGCACGCTCCAACCGTCCAGAGCAACCTGCCACGAAGGCAAGACCTTCAAGAGTCATGGCCATGCCCCAGCGGTGACCGATCGAGTTGTTGATCCGGACAGCCTCCTTGAGTCGGGCCTCGCCGGCCGGAGCGTCTCCCAACTGCACCTCGACCGTCCCCAGCACCGAGCTCAGAACTCCTCGGACCCACATCTCGCCAACTTGCTCGCAGGCCTCCAACCCTTCGGCAGCCAGACGCCGAGCCTCGCTGAGCCGGCCCGTGCCAGCGGCCGCGAGGACGAGAAAGTACAAGACGATGCCTAGCCCGACGGGATCCTCCACCCGGAGCATTCTCTCGTGCGATTGGGCGAGCAACTCGCCCGCCATCGTCGGCTCCCCAAGCCTCAGGCGAACCAGGCCGAGCCCGAAGAGCGCATACGCCAGCGCTCGCTCTGCCCCGGCCTGCTCAGCGACCCGGCGAGCCTCCTCGCAGGCGACAAGCGCCACCTCAAAGTCGCTGGTGGCCTGGGCCAAAAACCCTGACGCCCATTTGGCCATGGCGCGAGTCTCGGTTGGTGCCGGGCACACCTCGAGGAGCATCTCGAGCCGCCGCCGCCCGGCTCGGTAGCGACCACGCACCATGCAGTACACGAAGAGATCGGCCGCTAGCTGCAGCCCGATCTCCGTGTCAGGTTCTGACACGGCGAAGAAGTCAAGCGCCGCCTCGACGTTCGCCCACTCCACGTCGAGCGCGTCGAGCGCCTCGGCCTGCGCCGCGGTACCCCACCATGGCGGGTAGCCACCCGAAAACCGTTCGGCATACCAGACCGCGTGGGCGGCCGCCAGCGTGGTCTCCTCGCCAGCTTCCGCCAGCCGCTGAGCACCATACAGACGCAACGTCTCGAGCAGCCGGTAGCGTCCGCGGCGGCTGCCGTGCTCCATTGTGACGATCGACTTCGCAACCAGGCTGCCAATCAAATCGACGACCTGCCCGTACTCGAGCCCCGACCCCGAGCAGACGTCCTCGGCCGCCCGCAGGCCGAAATTGCCGGCAAACACGCTCAGCCGCCGCCACAGGATCCGCTCCTCCGCGCTCAAGAGCTCGTGACTCCAATCGACGGCGGCCTGCAAGGTGTGTCCGCGCTCAGGTCCGATCCGATGTCCGCGAGCGAGCAGTGCGAGCCGGTCATCGAGGCGCTCGCGCAGTTCCTCGGCCGTCATCGAAGCGAGCCGCACAGCCGCCAGTTCGATTGCCAGCGGCAATCCGTCAAGCCGCCGGCAGACCTCGCTTGCTGCCTCGAGGTTCTCGGCTGTCAAGACGAAGTCCGGCGCGACCGCGGCCGTCCGTTCTGCCAGAAGCCTCAATGCGGCGGCATGCCCACCGGCCGGCAACACATCGGTGTCGCTCGGGACCGGCAGGCCCGAAACTGCGACGACGGCCTCACCCGGCACGTCCAGCCGTTCGCGGCTCGTGCAGAGCACCCGCAGCCCCGCACAGGCCGACAGCACCGCTCCCAACAGCGTCCGACACCCGTCCAATACATGCTCGCAGTTGTCCAGCACCACAAGCGCCCGCCGCTCACGCAGGTAGGCCACGAGGGACTCCATGATCCCTTCGTCCATCCGCTCCTGAACGCCGGTTGAGCGCGCGACCGCGTACGGGACCAGATCGGGACTGTCGAGCTCGGCGAGCTCCACCATCCACGCGCCATCCGGGAACTTGCGACTCAGCGAATGTGCCGAGTGCAGGCCCAAGCGGCTCTTGCCGACCCCACCCGGACCCGTCAGCGTGATCAAGCGGGCGGACGCCAAGAGCCGCCTGATCTCTACCAGCTCAGGCTCGCGCCCGATGAAACTAGTGGGTTCTAGCGGAAGACCCGCCATGCCTGGGATGGTAACTGATGCGGGCCATTAGTTCCTAGGTGCTGGTGCCGTGGTCGCGTTGCGTAACTCGGGGCGCTGACGTTCTGGCGCCGCGCCACGAGGATGAATTCCGAGACGATGTGCGTCCCATAGCCTGGGCCGATGGAGACATGGGAAGCCATCAGGGCCCGCCGCAACGTCCGCACCTACCAAGAGCGGCCCATCGCCGCCGGCGACCTCGACCGGATCCTTGAAGCCGGCTGGCGATCCCCATCGGCATCCAACCGTCAGCCGTGGGACTTCGTGGCGGTGACCGAGCGTTCCCAGCTCCAGGAGCTCACCACGGTGTGGGTAGGAGCCCGGCATCTGGCCGAGGCGGCCGCCGCGGTGGTGATGACCCTCCGGCAGCCGGAGCAAGAGCGCTACCTCACCATCGACCAGTACGACCTGGGCCAGGCGACCATGGCCATGATGCTGGCCGCCACCGACCTGGGCATCGGTTCAGGCCACTCGGCCATCGGCGACCAAGAGGCCTGCCGGCGCATTCTTGGCATACCCGAGGACCGGATATGCGCCTACATGCTGGCCCTGGGCTATCCAGCCGACCGACCCCTCAAGCCGATCGCCCACCCCGACCGCCGCCCGTTCGACGACGTCGTCCACCGGGGCCACTGGTAGCCGCCCAGTCAGGGACCCGTCCGTATTCTCGATCGCGCGCTACTGGTCGGCTCGGGCAGGGCGTGGCATGGTGGGGCGATGGTGAGCCCCGCCGGTCGCAAGTGGGAGAAGGTGCGGAACTACGCGCTCGGCCTTCCCGAGGCGTGGGAGGACCACCCCTGGGGCGAGGTTGTCGCGAAGGTCGGGAAGAAGATCTTCGTGTTCTTGGGCATGCCCGATTCCGACCCGGTCCGGGTGTGCGTCAAGCTAACCGACTCGCACCACCACGCCATGTCGATCCAAGGCGCCGAGCCGGCCGGTTACGGGCTGGGAAGGTCCGGTTGGGTGCTGGTGCCCGTGGAACCTGTACCGGTGGACCTTATCGAGGAATGGGTCGAGGAGAGCTACCGCAACGTCGCGCCCAAGAGGCTGATCGCACAACTGCGAGGCTGACACGACGCGTCGCGCTGGGCTGGCCGAGTGACCGATAGG
This sequence comes from Acidimicrobiaceae bacterium, assembly GCA_003156595.1. GTDB lineage: Bacteria > Actinomycetota > Acidimicrobiia > Acidimicrobiales > Palsa-688 > PALSA-693. The sequence goes on along the minus strand of PMHH01000125.1, from coordinate 7,294 downwards.
CGCTGCCCTCGGCCCGTAACTCGGCGGATTATGGAGCGCAGGTTCTGTTTACACCTACTCACGCCTCGGTGCCGCGAGTAACCGTGGATACCGATCTCGGAGCTGGGCCCGTCGGCCAACCCGAAGTCGGGGCGTCGAGGGCGTCGGCCTATACGGGCATTCAACCCTTTAGCCGATGCGGGCGGCCTGCCCGCCGTCTACAGGTAGCACTACGCCGGTGATAAAGCCGGCTTCATCCGAATGAAGGAACAGGCTTGCGTATGCCACATCCCAGGCGGTGCCCATCTTGCGGCGTAGCGGCACCAACTGGTTGCGGAAGTCGCGTACCTGGTCACGGGTCATCCCCTGTGCTTCGGCGGTCCCTTCAACGGCCATTGGGGTATCCATGAGGCCGGGCATGATCGTGTTCACCCGGATACCGTGACGCGCGTTTGACATAGCCAGCGACTGGCCCAAAGCATTCATCCCCGCTTTAGAGATCTTGTAGGCGGTTAGCGGCGTAGAGGCCACTGCAGCCAACGACGACACATTGACGACACTCCCACTGCCCTGATCCCTCATGACCGGCACGACGGCCTGGCAAGACAGCAGGCATCCCTTCAGGTTCACGTTCAGTATTCGGTCGAAGGCTTCCTCTTCTAGACGAAGGGGGTCAGCGTCACCCGTCCCGATGCCGACGTTGTTGTGAAGGAAATCGATCCTGCCGAATGAGTCGACGCACGCAGCAGTGAACCTTGCGCAATCAGAGCGGCTGGTCCAATCCGCTTCGCAACACTCGGCTGTCCCGCCTTCGACCCGAATCGTCTCTGCCGTCTCCTGAGCCGAGTCCAGCCGGCGATCCACTAGCAGCAATCGAGCGCCCTCGCGGGCAAACAGGATGGCGGCAGCTCGCCCGTTACCGACCGTCTCGCCAGGCGTTTGCCCCGCTCCGACCACTATCCCAACCTTGCCCGACAATCTCGGCGTCACGGCTTGCAAACCTACGCGCCTCGAACGCGCCGCACATCCAATCTTCCCGGCCTTGGCGGATTGACGTCAAGATCCAGTCCTCGGGTACCCGGTGAGCCCAGAATCGAGTTGCACTCCCCCAGCGTTCAGGGTCATGGCGACATGTGATAGTGCCCAACCAACATGGGAAGCTCTAGCAGCTTCTGCGTGTCGTAGACATCGCCGAGGGAAACCAAAGTTAGCTCGGTGATGCAATAGTCCTCGTGGAGCTGGTCGGGCAACCTGCAGCGGAGTCGAGTCGAATGGGTTCCAGTCAGCGCTGGAGCGGGCCGGGATAAGAAATATTTCCTCATCGGTCAAACCGGCGGAGCGCCCTACGTCCGATCCGGCGACCTAAACCCCCATCGAGTAGAGCCCCACCAGACAGCGTCCTCTCAGACGTGCCGATCCGCGCCTCTCCGTGATGGGGCGGAGCCGGCTTCCCGGGCGCGCGTTTTGGAGCCTGAGCATCGGAGGAACCGGGGCGGTCCAGACAATTAGGTCGTCATCTAACCCGGATTCGTGCGTAGTCTCGTTGACGGGAACGACGAGTAGATGACCTTCTTCGAACTGCAAGCGATCGACCCCTACGAGGCGCGATTCAAGGTGATCGCCACACTGTTCTTATTGAGCGAGCTCAGTGTGATCAAGGACAGGGAGGCACACTCGGAAAAGGTTAAAGCGTTGGACTGCGCGAGGTCGCTTCCATCGAAGCGAACCGCTCGTGCTGGGTCTCGGCTCGTGCGGCCGCCTAGGTCGTGTTAGAGCATGGCTAAGTGATAGAACGTCGTTCCGGGCGGCTTGGGCAGAAACCTCCGCGGCGGGAGCCTCGTAGACAGAAGGGTCGATACGCGCTCCACTGAAAAATCGAACGGGCGGGGCGCCTGTTCGGGTAATTTTCCTTGCTCGCCGGCACGGTCATGGCAGCATGTGCCCCCAGAAAGGGGCGTGCTCGATCCTCAACGTAACTTTCGACTGTGCTGACGGTGAGCGGCTCGCTCGCTTCTGGAGCGACGTGACCGGATGGGCGTGGTCGAAGCAGGAGATGCCCGGAAATCCGTTCTGGGTCGTCGGCGACCCCGACAGCACCGCGACCCGGCTGGTGTTTGTGGAAGTGGCAGAGCCGAAGTCCGTCAAGAATCGGGTGCATGTCGATCTGCTTCCCAGTGAGGACTCCCCCGCAGACGAACTGGACCGCATCGTGGCACTCGGAGCGACGATCGTCGATGACCTGCGAGGCGCGACACCCGGAGGGTGGGTCGTAATGGCGGACCCCGAAGGCAACGAGTTCTGCCTCGAACGCGCCTGAACCGCTTTGGTCCACATCCGAGTACCTGGGGATCAGTCTTGCCGTACTATCCAGCCCAGAACGACATGACGGCGGTCAGCGGGCGGCTCGGAGTCGGCGCTCTTAGGATTCGGCGCTATGGGCGATCTCTTTGAGGCTCCCGCATCCTTGCAGTCGGACGGCCGCCGGTCTTGCCTCGGCCCTGTGGACTCGCTGACCTGGCTGTTCTGGGAGGGTTTGGCCGGTGGTGCCTGAACCTGCGCTCGAAGGTCTGGCACACGTCGATCATGGCTTCGTGAAAGGCCACGCCCATCTGCAGGGTCAGGAGGGGGTACACGTTGCCTTCCTCCGCCGCATCCCGGCCGGTGGGCTCGACGGCCTTCAATGCCGCTACGCGCTCCTCGCTGCGCTGCCTCGTGGCACGGAGTAGGCGCACCGCCTCTTGGTGGTCGAGGGCGTCGGCGAAGAACAGCTTGACCAGCGCGATGTCCCGCAGCTCGAAGGGCATGGGCTCGTCGCGGCTCAGCCAGGCCCGGAGCGCAGCCTCACCTGCGGCGGTGATCTCGTAGGCGCGCCTGGGGCGCTGACCCTGCGGATCGGCGTTCCCGACGATGAGCCCGGCCTGCTCGAGGCGTTCCAGGCTGGGATAGATCTGCGCCTGGGAGATGGTCCAGAAGAAGCGGATCGAAAGCTCCACCGTCTGCTTGATCTCGTAGCCCGACCGGGCCCCGAGGCGCACCATGCCGAGCACCACGTACGTGGGCGGTGTCAGGTCGATGTCGTTCCGCTGCGAATTGCTGCGCTTTGCGGTCCGTCTATCGATCATACTAACCTGTTAACGTAACATATCTCGCTTGTGAGGTGACACTGCCATGGCTTCCATCGGACCCAGCTCGCCCACCTTGGCCCTGCGAACCGCCATGGAGGCAGGGGACGTGGCGGGAATCGTGGACTCGTTCGCCCCCGATGCCGTCCTACACTCGCCCTTTACCTCCAAGCTGGTCTTCACCGGGCGCGAGCAGATCGGCCCGGTCGTCGAGGTGATCCTGGAGATCCTTCAGGGCCTCCGCTACACCGAAGAGGTCTGCAGCGGGGACACGGGCTTCCTCGTGTCGGAGGCCCGCGTGGGGAACCTGGACATTCAGATCGTCGACTATTACCGATTGGGCGCCCGCGGCAAGATCCAGGAGTTCACGGTCTTCTTCCGCCCCTTGCCGGCTACCGCCGCTGCCCTGCGGCGTATCGGTGCCGGGCTCGGCCGCCGCCACAGCCCTGCGCGAGGTGCCCTGGTCTCGGCCCTGGCCGCCCCGATGGCTGTCATGGCCCGCACCGGCGACAGCCTCGGCGTGCGCCTGGTCCGTCCGTAAGCCGACGCGTAGCGCGGAACCTAGGGCGGCCTAATGGCGACTGTGCTGATGACCTGCCGCTCGCCGCTCCTGCACCGCGGCCAGTGACGACTGAAGTTCTTCCTTACCAGGGCAGGTGCACGATCCTTGCCAGTCGGCCTCAGGCACGCCGGGCTGCTCTGACAGTGGGCACTCGTCATGGCACTGACAAGAACAGAGAACCACTTGCTCTCGGATGGTTGGGCTGGACCCCAACCCGACCCAATGACCGCACTGAGCGTGGCGCTTCGAACCCGCCTTCGAACGGCAGTACGGACTGGTTGTCGTGGGACCGAAGTCTCCGGCCGCGACCTGTTGCACATCATCAGCCTACGGGTATTGGCCAACTGCCGCGGCCGCTAGACACTCTGTCCCGCGCCCGCGGCTAGAAGGAGGCCAACGGGAATGGCGCGACAGAGTCGGCAGGCGCGCTCCGAGCAGAGGTGGGCTCAAGCCGGTGCCCGGCGGCCAGAGTATCGTTCGTACCCGATCCGAATGTTCGCCGCAGGGAGGGCGATACCGTGCGCCTGGCTGGGGCCGACGTACTGCGGTCCCTCGTAGCACCAACCCCGCGTTTCTGGCTGGGCGTTCCGATCCGCCTCCGCGCTATCCCAAAAGGCGTTGGCCGCAACCGCTTCCATTCGCTTGGGCCTCTTCGACGGGCTTGGGGGTCTGTCACGTCGACTCGCCACGGTTTACCCCGCAAGAGGCCGACGACGAAGACCGGGAGTCCAATCAGACCCCTTCCTGCGACAACGCCAATGATTGGCATCGTCCGCCCGGCTGGGGTTGTTAGTATGGGTCTTCCAGATGCCCGGATTGATGCACTCGTAAGAGTGTCGCCACGCATGTCGGCGAGGTAGTCTCCACGGTGGGCGCCGGGCATTGGCGTGATCGCCGCGACCTGGTCAACCCACATGCAGTGGGCCTCGCTTCGTGGCAGCGATAGCGTGCGATTGGTGGAATACCTAGAGGCCGCAAACGAGGTGGGCAACTGGTTGCTGAGTACGGCCGACCACCGCGCCAACGGGTGGACGTGGCCCGTTCGACCGACGGTCGGCCTGGAGGGGGACATCGGACTTTGGGGAGGTATGGCAGGTCCGACGTTGTTCTTCGTTGAGGCGTATCGCACCACCGGCGATGAGAAATGGCTGTATGCAGCACGGGAGGGCGCCCGGTGGATGGACGGCCATGTCGACGAGGCTGCGGCAGGCTGGGCCGGATGCGGATTGTTTACCGGCGTTGGCGGCTGGGCACTCGTGCTTGATGAGCTGGCCAATGCAAGCGGCGACGAGGAGGTGTCAGCATCGTCGAGCTCGGTGTTCGAGGTGATACTGGCTGCGGCCGAGACCGACAGTTCAGGGGTGCATTGGCACGGCTTGAGCGAGATCTTGTGGGGCACAGCCGGTATCGGCTGCCTGCTCCTCTCGCTCGGCCATGAGCACGTGGGCGACCGGGCGCTGGATTACGCCATGCGGGCAGGCGATTGGTTGCTCGTCCACGCCGAGGAGGCACCCACGGGCATCCGATGGGGACTCGGCCCGGCCTATGACGAGGCGTATCCCGACCGTGCTGGCACCCGCTTCCCCAACTTCGCCCACGGTACGGCCGGCATTGCCTTCTTCTTAGCGCGGCTCGCCCAGGAGACCAACGAGGTGAGGTTCCTGCACGCGGCCATTGCTGGCATGGAGTGGGTGCTCAGTACGACGCGCATTGAAGGCGACTCCTGCGCTGCTTATCATCACGAACCGGACGGGACCGATTTGTACACGCTCGGGTGGTGTCACGGTCCGCCCGGCCTGGCCTGGACGTTCCGCCAGCTCGAGTTGACCACTGGAGGCCAAGAGTGGCGGACGTGGATCCGGCGTGCCGCGCGGGCAGATCGGAACAGTGGTATTCCGGAGCAACGCGAACCCGGATTTTGGGACAACGTCGGGCGGTGCTGCGGATCCGCCAGCGTGGCGGAGTTCTTCTTGGACCTACACCGTCTCGAAGGACACGACGACGACCTCGCCTTCGCCCAACTGATGGTTGATGACCTGTTGGCACGGGCCATCGTCGACGAAGAGGGCATGCGGTGGTCAAACTACGAGTTTCGGGATCCAGAACCCAACCTGCCGCCAGAAACGACCTACATGCAAGGCGCCGCTGGTATTGGGTCGACTTTGCTACGCTTGCATCGCCATCTGTCGGGCGACCAGTGGGTAGTGCGATGGCCGCACGCTCCCACGTGGTAACCAGGAGCCAAGAATGTATGCGACTCCAACCACGGCGAGGTCACTGGCCAATAGAGCCGTGACATTCGAGCTACTCCAGAGCTCTCTATCGCAGGCCATCAGGAGACCACGTGACCAGCCCTGTCCGGCGAGGCCGGGCGATATCGGCGCTCGGTATCGCCCGGCAGGAGTTTGGGGGTTAGCGGGCGGCGCCGGTGACGAAGGCCGCCACGACGTAGGTGGCGTGGCGGTCCAAGGAGGGCAGGGCCCGGTCGTAACGCATGGTGGTGCGCGGGTCAGCATGACTGGCGGCTTCTTGGACGTCACGCAGCGGCACCCCTGCGTCGAGGGCGGCGGTGATCAAGGAGTGCCTGAGACTGTGAGGAGACTCTCTTGGCAATCCGAGCCCTCCGAGCCAGGCGCTTGACCATGCGGTCCGCGGCATAACGGTCCATCCGGGCGCCCCCAGCCCCAAGAGATATCGGCCCCGCATCCCGTTCACCGATGTAGAGGTCCAGGAGCCGGGAGGTACGAGGCGCCAATGGCACTGCGCGCTCACTAGCCGGCGCCAGGCGCTCAGGTACCGTGTGCCGAGGAGGACTTGCATGGCCGACCCTGACCGCCGAAGCCCGCTGCTGGCTTCGTATGAAAACGCCGCGGAAATCGTCTCAGCAATAGACTTCGAGCGGCTCGGCCACCCGACGCCATGCCCCAAATATGACGTGGCCGGACTGATCGACCACCTCGTCGAAGCGGGCCACAGGGCGGCCGCTCTCGGCCGAGGGCAAGCGCCCCCGCCGGGAGACGAGTCCCCTCATGTCGAGTTGTCCGACGCACCCGCTCAGCTACGTCGCGCCGCCAAGGAGGCAGCCGAAGCATGGGGCGACGAGACCGCGTTGTCGTCGAAGTTCACCATGCCGTGGGGCGAGGAGTACAGGGGGGCCACCCTGGTGGACATGTACCTGGCCGAACTGGCGGCCCACGCCTGGGACTTGGCCCGAGCCACCGGACAGCTCGACAGGTTGGACCCCTCCCTCGCGCTGCCGGCACTCGATGGTGCGCGGGCCATGATCAAACCCCAGTACCGCAACATGGTCGAGCCAGGAGCTCCTTTCGGGGCGGAGGTGCCGCCGCCTCCCGGCGCCGACGACTGGGAACGTCTCGCCGCCTTCATGGGACGCGACCCCCGAAGCGCCCTATGTCAAGAGCCTTCGACGGAGTCGATGTCCTTCTTGGCGGAGCAGTAGCCGGCCGGGTGCGGTGTTGTGGGCGCGCTGAAGCGGCAGCCCGCGGGTTTGCTGGCTGAGGCCGGGTTGGAGGGGCGGTCATCGCCGGGCCCTTAGGCCCGCCCGCAGGGGGAGCCTTGAGGGCCCGATGGTTCAGTTGTCGCCAGCCACAATCGGGATGGACGCCGCTAG
>PMHH01000128.1 GCA_003156595.1 Acidimicrobiaceae bacterium | reverse complement strand
CCGACCGCCGGGACGGCCGAGCCGGCCGCCGGCCCCGCGCCCGCCCCGCAGCGGCCCCGCCGCCGGCCCCGCGCCCGCCCACCGCCGGGTAGCGTGGCTACGTGGGTCCGGGACGTGTGAGCATCTCGAGTGGGTGCGACCGGCGCGAAGCGACCGGTCAGCTGCCCTGACTACCGCCTTCGATCAACAACTACGCGCCCGACTACAAGCCAACCTCCGCCAGCTTGATCCTCGCGCAGTTCCCCTGGACGGCCGCCGCCACGCGGCCGTGGCGGTGGTCGTCGTCGATAGCGACCCGATTGTCCATGGCGACGATCCGCACCCCGCGTCGTCTGAGGCGATGGGCGGCCTGCCGGGCCCGGCCGACGCCTCCCTGACCGGCAGCGTGGCGGGCACCGCCGGCGGGGCCGCGGTACTCCTTACCCGGCGCGCTATCCGGCTCCAATCGCACTCGGGCCAGTGGGCACTGCCCGGAGGCCGGGTCGAAGCCGGCGAGGAAGCGTTGGGTGCGGCTCGAAGAGAACTACACGAGGAGCTCGGGCTGGCGGTTTCCGACACGGCCCTCCTCGGTCGCCTCGACGACTACCCGACTCGATCAGGCTACGTAATCACCCCGCTGGTGTTCTGGGGCGGCGCGGAGCCCGCCTTGGAGCCCGACCCCCGCGAGGTCCGGTCCGTCCACCGGGTCTCCTTCCGCGAGCTGTGCCGGCCGGACTCACCCCGTTTCGTGTCCATCCCTGAGTCTGATCGGCCGGTCGTGCAGGTGCCGGTTGGCGGCGATCTGATCCACGCTCCGACTGGTGCCATCCTTCTGCAGTTCCGACGGGTCGCCATCGAAGGCGTCATCGAACGGGTCGCCCACTACGAGCAGCCGGTGTTCGCCTGGCGCTAGTGCGATGATGCCGGCATGACCGCCGGCACCCCCGTCACCCCCTTGCACCCGGATGTCGCCAGTCTGGCCGCCCTCATCGGAACCTGGTCGGGGCACGGCCGCGGCAGGTACCCGACGATTGCGGCATTCGACTACGAGGAGACGGTTACCTTCGGGCACGTTGGAAAGCCGTTCCTCTCGTATGTCCAGCGCACCGCCCACTCCTTGGATGGCCGCCCGCTCCACGCCGAGAGCGGCTACTGGCGGGTGCCGAGCCCGGGGCTCGTCGAGTTGGTGCTGGCCCACCCGACCGGGATCGTCGAGGTCGAGCAGGGGACCTTCGACGGCACGACCATCCGGCTTCGCACGATAGCGGTGGCGCGGACCGGATCGGCCAAGGAGGTCACCGCGGTGGAACGGGACTTCCGTCACGAGGGGGACGTGCTGACCTACGACTTGCGCATGGCCGCCGTAGGCCAACCCCTGACCCACCACCTCCACGGCGAACTGCACCGCAGCGGGTCAGCGTGAGGATCACCGGTAGGCGCCCGCCGGCGGCGGCCAAGTGAAACGGGCAAAGGCAACTGGACGCTCGATCTCGTAGGAACCGGTGAATCTCGTAGGAACCGGTGAATCTGGTAGGAGAATCGTGCCCAAAAAACCACGATTCTCCTACGAGATTCACCACTGGCGCCGAGAATGCGCAACGTCCTGCCGGGCCCGGGCGCTACGAACGGCGACGGCCCGACGACACCGGCCGGCGCCGGCCTGCCGGTTGGTACGGTTGGACGGTAGGCACCGACGTCGGGGGAAGAAGATGGCGCTGGATCCGCAAGCCGAGCAGTTACGAGCCCTGCTGGAGTCGCTCGCCCTGCCCCCGCTCGATCAGATGACCGTCGCAGAAGCTCGAGCCGCGGCGGAAGGTCTCGCGGCCCTCCAAGGCGAGCCGGAACCGGTAGCAGAGATCCGCGACATCGTCGTGCCCGGCCCAGGAGGAGATCTCCCCGTCCGGGTGTACCTGCCCGCCGCGGGTCCGGGCGGCCCGGACGCCCCCGCCGCCGGCCAACGGCCGCTGACCGTGTACTTCCACGGGGGCGGCTGGGTGATCGGCAGCATCGAGTTGCTCGACCGGCCATGCCGGGCCAGCGCCAACGCGACCGGAGCGGTGGTGGCGTCGGTCGACTACCGGCTGGCTCCGGAACACAAGTTTCCCGCAGCCGTCGAGGACGCCTACGCCGCCACCAGTTGGCTGGCCGAGCACGCCGGCGACTTCGATGCCGATCCGGGCCGGGTCGTGGTGGCCGGCGACAGCGCGGGAGGCAACCTGGCCGCGGTGACGGCCATCCTGGCCCGCGACCGCGGCGCCCCAACTGTGAGCGCGCAGGTGCTCTTCTGCCCGGCGACGGCCGCGCCCACCCACAGCAAGTTCGCCTCTTACACAGAGGCAGCCGAGGGGTACATGCTCACCCGCTCAGATATGAACTGGTTCTGGGAGCACTACACCCGCTCGCCGGCGGACGACGATGACCCGCTCGCCGCGCCCCTCAACACTCCGGACTTGAGCGGCCTGCCCCCCGCTCTCGTCATCGTCGCCGGTTACGACCCGCTGCGTGACGAGGGACTGGCGTACGGGCGCCGGCTGGAGGAGGCCGGCGTCGCCGTGACCGTGCGGTCGTTTGACGGCCAGATGCACGACTTCTTCTGGGCGATGGGCGCAGTCGACACCGCGGCGCGCCACGCCATCAACGACATCGACGCGTTCATCTCCACCATCCGTACCTAACGATCCGCACCTCACAAGGAGGGCCCGTGGCCCCATTCGTCCCGATCTACGACCTCCATCCAGACGACGCCACCATCAGGGCCTCGCTGGACCACGTCGAGCCGCCGCTTCTGGCCGCCCTGGCCCTGGCGACCGGCGACGTGGACCTGCTGCGCCCGGACCTGCAACCGGACCTGTCGAATCCCTTCGACCCGGAGGGCGGCTGGACGCTGGAGCAACGGGATGCCGCGGCCGAGGTGGCCTTCGACGCCTTGATCCAGCTGCGCGATCGCGACCGCAACACGGCGGCCCCGGTCGACCCCGAGCACCTGCGGCCCATCATCGAGCGGCTCATCAGCCGGACCGTGGACGACACGTTCCTGGACTTCCTGCGCGAGGAGTTGGAGGTCGAAGGCGTGGACCTGCGCGCCCCGGGCTGGCACAAGGACACGGTGGCGCCGGACCGGGACTTCACCGTCGCCGTGGTCGGCGCCGGCATGTCCGGCCTGGTCGCGGCCTACCGCTTGCAACAGGCGGGGGTGCCGTTCGTGGTCCTCGAGAAGAACGCCGACGTCGGGGGCACCTGGCTGGAAAACCAGTACCCCGGTTGCCGGGTCGACATCTCCAACCACTTCTTCAGCTACTCGTTTGCCCAGAAGCACGACTGGCCCCAGCTCTTCAGCACCCAGGATGTACTCCTCGATTACTTCCGGGGGTTTGCCGAGGAACACCACCTCCGGGACCGCATCCGCTTCTCCACCGAGATCCGTTCGGCTACGTGGTCCGACGAAGACGGCGCCTGGACCCTGCAGGTCGACGGTCCGAGCGGATCGGGCCTACTTACAGCCCAGGCCATGATCGTGGCCGTGGGCCAGCTGAACCGCCCGAAGCTGCCCGACATAGACGGCCTCGATACTTTTTCCGGCCCCTGGTTCCACTCCGCCAACTGGGATCACGGCGTGGATTTCCGGGGAAAAAAGGTGGCCGCCATTGGCAACGGGTGCAGCGGCGCCCAGCTGATCCCGGTGATAGCCGAGCAAGCCGCCCGCATCGATGTCTATCAACGGACCCCGAACTGGTTCGTCCCGACGCCCGACTATCACGACGAAGTGTCCGATTCGCAGCGGTGGCTGTTCGCCCACGTCCCGTTCTACAGCGAGTGGTACCGCTTCTGGCTCTTCTACCGTGGCGCCGAGGCGCTGCTGCCGTGCACCAAGGTCGACCCGGGGTGGCCAAGCGGCGGGAAATCAGTGGGCGCGGCCAACGAGTTCCTTCGCGTAGTGCTGGCCGAGTACATCGAGGCGGAGTTCGCCGACCGGCCCGACCTGCTCGCCAAGGTGATGCCCACCTACCCGCCGGCAGGCAAACGGATCGTGCGTGACAACGGGATCTGGGCTCGGACCCTCAAGCGCGACAACGTGTCGCTGATCACCGACCCCATCCAACGGATCGATCCAACCGGGGTGGTCACCGCCGACGGCGAGGTCCACGAAGCCGACATCATCATCTACGGCACCGGATTCCGGGCATCCGATTTCCTGGTACCGATGACGATCGTCGGGCGCCACGGCCGGGAGCTGCATGCCGAATGGGCCGGCGACGCGCGGGCGTACCTCGGCATCACGGTCCCCAATTTTCCCAACATGTTCTGCCTCTACGGGCCCAATACGAACATCGTGGTCAACGGCAGCATCATCTTCTTCTCCGAGTGTGAGGTCCGCTACGTGATGGGATGTCTGCGGCTGCTATTCGAGCGGGACGCGGCCGCCTTGGACTGTGACCGGGAGGTGTTCGAGGCCTACAACGACCGGGTCGACGAGGCCAACCGCCAGTCGGTGTGGGGGGTGGCGACGGTCAACAGCTGGTACCGCAACAGCCACGGCCGGGTCGCCCAGAACTGGCCATTCACGCTTCTCGACTTCTGGTCTGCCAGCCGGCAACCAAACCCCGACGACTTCCACGGGCTCGGACCTGGCGGTATGGCCAGTTCGGGCGCGAGACACGACGCGCTCCATTAGCGTTCCCGGGCATGCCGAACCGGTTTCTGCAGCGCGACAAGATCGACGTCCTCGCCCGCCTGCCGCTATTCGAGGCCTGCCCGCGGCGTGAGCTCGCCAAGGTGGCGTCGATCACCGTCGAGTCCCACCGCCCGGCCGGGACGGTCCTGACCCGGCAGGGCCAGGAGGGCGGCCTGCTCTTCGTCATACTCGACGGAGAGGCGGATATCCAGCGCGACGGCCGAGTGCTGGGAACGCTAAAAGCAGGGGATGTGATCGGCGAGCTGTCGCTGATCGACGGCTACCCGCGCTCCGCCAGTGTGCGCGCCGTGACCGACGTTCACCTCCTCGGGATCCCGGCCTCGGACTTCCGCGGTCTCGTCCTACGCTCGCCCAAGTTGGTCCGCAACCTGCTGCAAGCGCTGGCCCACCGCATTCGCGACATGGACGAACGCTGGCCGGCCGAGCTCTGACGCGCAGGCGGCCGGTTAGGACTCCCCGTTGAAGCGGGCATCCTCCTCGGCGAGCTGCCGTATTTCGCCCTCGCTGAGCGCCGGATCCCCATTATCGGCCGTCTGGCCATCTTCGTCGGTGGCCCGGATCACGCGCACGGCCGACGAACGGGGTGGCGATTTGCGGGGAGCAGCCGTCTTGCGGGGCCGGGTCGGCTTCGCAGAAGCGGGTGTCTGTCGCGGGGCGCGCACGCGCCGAGCCGGCGTCTCCGCGTCGACCTCGACGTCGACCTCGACAGCACGGTCGTAGAGCACCGGTTGGCCCGGGCCCGGCTGGAACAGGATCGACGCCGAAGGGTCGGGGTAGTCAGAGGGCGGATCGGCGCGGAACGGCGCCGCGGCGATGGGCTCGGTCGGCAGCGGCTCGGCGGCGGACTCGGCCGGAGAACTGACAACCACGCCGACCCCGGCACCGGATTCGGACATCAACGCCGCCACGTCGGCCTCTCCCTTGGCCGCGTCCACCATCTCGTCCATGCCGATCGGCCCGACGCTGCTGCCGGCGAGGAACTGCTTGACGAGGGACCGAGAGCTGTTGAACATCTCGTCGGCCGGACCGAAGCGAACCAGGCTGGAGCGGTACAGCATGCCGATGTAGTCGGCCGTGCGCTTCACCGATTCGATGTTGTGGGTGATGATGAAGAAGGTGCAACCGAGCTCCCGCTGGACATCCTTGACGAGCTCGTCCAGGTACGCAACCCGCACCGGATCCAGGCCCGAGTCCGGTTCGTCGAAGAACACGATGTCCGGGTTGAGGATGAGCGCCCGGGCCAGACCGGCCCGCTTGCGCATCCCGCCGGAGATCTCGCCCGGGAGCTTGGGCAGGTGGGCCACCAGGCCGACCATCTCGGCCTTCTCGAGGACGAGGGTCCGGATCTCCTTCTCGTCCTTCTTGGTGTGCTCGCGTAGCGGGAAGGCGATGTTGTCGAACAGGTCCATCGAGCCGAACAGAGCGCCGTCCTGGAACAGGACGCCGAACTTGCGTCGGATCCGCAGCATGTCCTTGTGGCGGATCCCCACCACCGGCTCGCCGTCGACGAAGATCTGCCCTTCTTCGGGACGTAGGAGCCCGATGATGTTCTTGAGGAGCACGGACTTGCCGGTGCCCGACGGCCCCAACACGGCTGAGATCTTCCCCCGGGGAACGTCGAAGGTCACGTCCTTGAGGACGGTGTGGCTCCCGAAACGCTTGGTGACACCGCGCAGAGAAATGACGGGATCGGGGATCTCCCCGAGCGGCTCGGTCCGCACTGTCTCGCTCGTGGTTACGGCCAACCTGTTCCTTCCCTCGACGTCAGCTAAACAACCGATCCGATTGTCACACTAGTCCGAGACGCGGTTGTCGGGCCGCGGCAAGTGTGCTTGTCTGGTCGACTGTTATGGTGGCAAAGGTGACCAATGGCACGTCGTCACGTGTTGGAGGGTCGTCGTGACCATCACCGAACGGCCGGCGCCAGATGCCGTACCGTCCGTCCCGTCCGGCACGCCCGCTCCACTGGGAGAGACGCCACCACCGCTGCTGCCGGCGATCGAGCCGCAAAGGCCCCTGATCGATCGGACCTTGGAGTCCCTGGACAACGCCTTCAGCACCGTCTCCGAGGCGACGGCGGAGTCGGTGGGCTCGTTTGGGGCGATGTGCGCCCTCACCATGGACACCATCTGGGTAACCATCGACAGCCTCTTCCGCCGACGCTTTCCGTGGCACGAGTTCTTCGAGCAGGCGTGGTTCCTGGTGTCGGTGTCGGTCCTGCCGACCCTTCTGATCGCCCTGCCGTTCGGGCTGGTGCTGGTCCTGGAGGTGGGCGCTCTGGCCAATCAGATCGGGGCTCCGTCCTTCGTCGGGGCGGTCGACGCGGTGGGCACGGTTCGGGAGGCGTCGCCGATCATCGTCGCCATCGTGCTGGCCGGTGCCGGAGGATCCGCCATCTGCGCGGACCTGGGTGCCCGGACCATCCGGGACGAGATCGCCGCCATGCAGGTCATGGGACTCGACGAGGTGGAACGACTGGTCGCTCCCCGCCTGGTCGCGACCGTCATCGTGTCCGTGCTCCTCAACGGCATCGTCTCCATGGCCGGCATCATCTCCGGGTACCTCGCCGACGTGTACGTGCTCCACGGCACGGCTGGCGGATTCCTCAATTCCTTCACCACTTTCGCCCAGCCCCAGGACATCATCGAGTCCGAGCTCAAGGCTGCCATCTTTGGTGTGCTGGCGGCGATAGTGGCTTCCTATAAGGGCCTGGGGGTCAAGAAGGGACCCGCCGGCGTGGGCGAAGCCGTCAACCAAGCGGTCGTCATCACCGGCGTGGCGCTCTTCGTCGTCAACCTGATCTTGACCGAGATCTTCTTGGTCCTCGTCCCCCCTCCATTCGTTTGATGGACGTCTGATGGCTGCCACGCCCGGCGCCTTGCGAGCGCTACCGGGCTCGCGAGTGTGGAACGGGATCGCCGCTCAGCTGAGCATGTTCGGCGACATGCTGCTCTTCTGCCTGAAGGCCGTGATGGCCGTACCGATGGTCCTGACCAAGTATCGCAAGGAGTACGTGCGGCTTCTGGGGGAGGTCACCTTCGGCAGCCGCATCCTGGCCCTGGCCGCCAGCACGGTGGTCGTGGCCGCGCTGCTGTCGGCGACGGTAGGTATCCAGCTGGCCCTGGAGGGCTACCAGTCGCTCAACATCATCGGGCTCGGGCCCCTCGCCGGCTACCTCTCGGCGTTTGCCAACACCAGGGAGCTGACCCCGCTGCTGGTCGCCTTTGGCCTGGCTGCCCAGATGGGCTGCCGGTACACCTCGGAGTTGGGCGCCATGCGGGTTACCGACGAGATCGACGCCCTCGAGGTCATGAGCGTGCCGTCACTGGCGTACCTGGTCACGACCCGCATGCTCGCGGCGCTGACGGTGGCCATCCCGCTGTTCCTGGCCGCGCTGGCGGGGTCCTACCTGGCGACCCAGGTCACCGTGGTCGCCGTCGGAGGACAGGGATCCGGCACGTATCAGCACTACTTCCACGAATTCCTCACGGGCCGCGACATCATCCTGGCGACCTCCAAGGTGGTGGTCTTCGCCATTTTGATCACGTCCATCCACTGCTACTACGGCTACAACGCCACAGGTGGCCCGGAGGGAGTCGGCAAGGCGGCCGGTCGAGCCATCCGGGCCAGCGTGGTGGCCATCGCGGTCTCCGACATGCTCATGACCGTCCTCTTCTGGGGGACGTCGAGCGGCATCAGAATCACGGGATGATCCGGGCTCATGGCCGCTGACAGCGTCCTCTCCACGTCGCAGGTCACCAAGAACCGGTGGAGCCTCGAGGCGCTCGAGGAGTCGAAGCTGGCCCGCGTCGTTCTGGGCTTTCTGCTTGCCCTGGCGGCAGTGATCATCGTGGTGGTGATCATGGCCTCCTTCACTGGTCATTTTACCAACGTGGTGAAGCTCGACTCCGAGTTGCCGACCGGCAGCAATGCCGTGGTCATCGGCGCTCCCGTCGAGTACCTGTACGTCACGGTCGGCAAGGTGGCGAGCGAGGGCCGGGCGCCCGACGGCAACGTCGGGGTCAAGCTCGACCTGTACCCGTCCAAGATGAAGGAAGTACCGGCCAACGTGCAGTCGCAGGTGGAGCCGCTGTCGATCTTCGGCAACCAGTACGTGGCCCTCACCCTGCCGGTGAACGCCAAAAGCAGCGCTAAGCCCCTCACGGCCGGGGACTACATCCCGCCGTACACCGCCGCCCCCGCGACCTCCCTGCAGGGCAGCGTGACCCAGATCTACGACCTGCTCAACGCCGTCCACCCGGCCGATCTCGACACCGCCCTCACCGCCATCGCCACCGCGTTGAACGGACAGGGCACTACCTTCGGGCAGTCCCTGGACGAAGGGAGCCTGTACCTGAAGGGGATCGATCCCCATCTACAAACCCTCAATCAGGACATCCAGTTGCTCAGCCCGGTGTCGCAGGCGGGGACCGCCGCCACCCCCGACGTCCTCGGCATCCTGTCCAACTCCACCGTGACCGGCCAGACGATCACCTCGGAAACTGCCCAGCTCCACCAGCTCCTCACGCAGGGAACCACGGCGGTGAGCCAGCTCACTGGAGTGTTGGACGACACCGAGTCCAGCTTCCCGGCCCTCATCAACGGCTCGGCCCCGCTGCTGCAAGACGTGGCCAACAATCCCAAATTCCTGGCCGAGACCCTGGCCGGACTGCAGGAGTGGGCGACGGCCTGGGCGCAGTCGAAGGGTTCCGGTCCGTACCTGTCGGTCAACGCGGTCCTGCCGGTGCAAAACATCAGCGACGCGGTGGACGCCGCCCTCGGCTACCAGGTCCAAAGCTCGCTGGCCGGGGCGCTCGGCGCCGCGTTCAACCCAACCACCTACACCTCGGCAGACTGCCCGCAGTACCCCGGAGAGTCCAACCCGTACTGCTCGGGAGGCAGCCCGGCCGGCGCCGCGACCCCTGGCGCCTCGGCCGCGGCGGTCGCGGCCTCTGTCGCGCCGCGGAACTCGACCGGTGCGACTCCCGCCGCGTCGACTGCCGCAGCGTCGACTGCCGCCGCGTCGGCCTCCGACCCGGCCGGCGCGACCAACCCCTTCGCCGAGGAGCTCCAGGCGGCTCAGAGCATCGCCGCCGCGCTCAATGGGGGCAACCCCTCGGTCTCTCCCGCCATGGCGACCATCTACCTGATGCCGCTGCTCACCTCGATGTCGGGCTCGCCGTGAGCCACCACTTCCGCAACCTGCTGATCAAGCTGAGCCTGTTCACCGTGGTGGCCGTCATCGTCACCGTCAGCGTGATCGCCAGCCTGCTCGACCTCAAGCTCGGTCAACCGAGCCGGGATTACCACGCCGTCTTCACCGACGTCACCGGCCTGGAGTCCGGCGACACCGTCCGCATCGCGGGAGTCGAAGTCGGCAAGGTCACCGGCGTGTCGGTCGACCACGGCACCTATCAGGCCAAGGTTGGCTTCAGCGTGGCTTCCTCCCAACGGCTCACGACCAGCAGCGTGGCGACCATCCTGTTCGAGAACCTGCTCGGTCAGCGCTACCTCGCCATCCTCCCGTGCGCGCCCCAACCCTGCTCCCCGAGCGGTCAGCCCCTGCATGGCGGCGCCACCATCCCGGTCTCGCACACCATCCCCGGCTTGGACCTCACCAGCGTATTCACCGGTTTCCAGCCGCTCCTGGCCGCCCTCAACCCGACGCAAATCAACGAGCTGACAAGTTCGATCATCGCCGTGCTGCAAGGAGAATCCGGGGCGATCGCGAACCTGCTCTCCCAGACGGCCGGGCTCACCACGAACCTCGCCAAACGACAAACCGTCATCGACGAGGTTCTCGACAACCTCACCCCGTTGCTGACGAGCGTCAACTCGCGCGACTCCCAGCTCGGCCAGCTCATCGACGCCCTCGACAGCCTCGTCACGGGCCTCGCCAACAACCGGGACCAGATCGGCAGTGCGGTCACCGGCCTCAGCAATTTGACGTCCAACGTCTCGACGCTGCTCACCAACGCCCAGCCCGCCCTCGACAACGACATCAGCGGGTTGCAGTCGGCGACGGCGGAGCTGCTGGCCAACCAGAGCCAGCTGACCTCGGTGATTACCGACCTGCCGGCCTTCCTCAACGGGATCGACAAGGTCGCCGACTCGGGGAGCTACCTGGCCGCGTACGTGTGCAACCTCACCATCAGCGTTACCGGCCCGATCAGCATCAAGCTGTCCCCGACGGTGCCCCAATCGCCGGCGCTGAGCCTCCCCACCGGGGCCGTAGGCGACCAGTCCGACCACACGCCGGTCTGTAGCGGATGAAGAAGTTCCGCGAGCGCAACCTGCGCGTAGTGGCCGCCGTCTCCGCCGCCATCCTCCTCATCGCCGCCTATATCGCCCTCAACTTCTCCCACCTTCCGCTGATCGGCACCCAGAAGGACTATCAAGCTGATTTCGCCACCGCGGTCGGCCTGTCCAAAGGGGACGTCGTCACCATCGCCGGCGTCCGGGTCGGTTCCATCAGCGGCTTCAAGCTCCGCGGCGCCGTCGTGCAGATCGATTTCACGGTGAGCGGCGGCTACCGGCTCGGCTCCGACACCCGGGCCGACGCCAAGGTCATCAATCCGGTAGGCGTGGAGTACATCCAGCTGACCCCCTCCGGGTCGGGTCATCTCCACGGCGCGATCCCGGTCAGTCGCACCACCGTGCCCGGCACCCTCACGAGCAATCTGAACACCCTCGCCGGCGAGACCGAGCAGACCGACGTGCCCCAACTGGTCAAGTCACTCGACGTGGTATCCCAGGCTCTGGCGGGCACCTCGCCGGCCACGACCAAGGCCGCTCTCACCGGCATCGCCCAGCTGTCAGCCGTGCTCGCCAACAAGCAGAGCGAGCTGGGCGACGTCGTCACCCAGGCCGACGCCCTCTCCGTCCTGCTCAATCAGCACAGCGTCCAACTGGTGAACCTGCTCGGACAGGCCAACCTGATCCTGCAGGTGCTCAACGAACGCCAGGCTGCCATCAAGAGCCTGTTGGTCACCACCAGCGACCTGGCGGGGCAACTCAACCACATCCTCGTCGGCGACCAGTCTGCCCTCGACCCCATGCTCAACAATCTGCAAGCGGTGTCGGCGTTCCTGGCCAAGGACGACAACTCCCTGTCGTCGGCCATCCCCCTTCTCGCCGCCTTCGACCGCTACACGGCCAACGCCACCGGTTCCGGACCGTTCGCCGACGTGGTCGCCCCGACCCTGGTCCTTCCCGACAACCTGATCGCCCAGTGCGCCCAGATCGCCCTTTCCCCGTTGCTGGGGTGCCGGCCATGATCCCCCGCCTGGGCCGCTATGCCCGGGTCATCGCCGTGGCAGCGATCCTGCTCGTCCTCGTCGGCGTGGTGGCCGTCGTCGTGACGCGGGGCGGCTCGACCAAGGCGCTCACCGCCGACTTCACCGAGGCCCCCGGCCTCTACGTCGGCAACAACGTCGAGGTGCTCGGCATACCGGTAGGCAAGGTCACCGGCGTGCACCCCGGACCCAGCATGGTCGTGGTCGACATGCGGGTCCATTCCAACGTACCCATCCCGGCCGGCGCCGCCGCCATACTCATGGCTCCCGAGGTCGTCTCGGACCGCTTCGTGCAACTCTCCCCGTACTCGGGCGGGCCCACACTGCCTGCCGGAGCGACCATCCCGATGTCCAGTACCGCCATCCCGGTCTCCGTCGACGATGTCATCGGCTCGCTCACTGAGCTGGCCGCACAGCTGGGCCCGAACGGCGCCAACCACAACGGTGCGCTTACGACCCTGCTCTCCAATCTGGCCACGCAGTTCAACGGCACCGGTCCGACGTTCCACAGCGCGGTCGTCAACCTGAGCCAGGCCTTGCAGGGGGTGGCCCAGTACTCCCCGCAGCTCACCTCGCTCCTCAACAACCTGGGAAGCCTCAGCCAGGCGCTGGCCGACAATTCCGGGACCTACACTTCCTTCGCCGCCGACCTAACGGCGGTGAGCGGCATCCTGGCCTCGGAGCGCTCCGACCTGGGGTCGGCCTTGTCCAACCTGCAGCAGCTCCTGGGAAACCTCACCACCTTCATCAGTACCAACGGCTCCTCGCTCGGCGGCAGCGTCCGCAACCTCGACGCCGTCGCCTCCACCCTGGCATCCGAGCAGCAGACGCTCGCCGAGGTGTTCGACGTCACGCCGCTCGCCTTGCAGAACACCAACGCGGCCATCGACACCAGCGCCGCGGGGGGCCCGGCTTTGCGGGCCCGCTTCGACGCCCTGCCGGACACCCAGCAGATCTTCTCGCAGCTGTGCGGGGACGCGGCATTACGGTTCCTGGTCGTACTGGCCTCGGGAACTGAGACCAACCCACTCACCCCCGCCTCCCCCATCGACACCGCCTGCTCCATCGGCAACGCCTTGGCCGCCCTCACCCCACCCCCAGGGTCGGCCCACGGGCCGAACCTCACGCTCAGTGCGCTCACTGGATCATGACACTCGACGCCCACCGCCGCCGCCCCGCCTGGATGGCCGCTTTGGCGGCCACGACCCTCGCTGTCTCCGGATGCGGCATCAGCCTGCAGTCGCTTCCGAAGCTCGGCGGGATTTCCGGCCCCACGTACAACGTCAAGGCCGACTTCTCCAACGTGGTCAACCTGCCCGCTAACGCCGTGGTCCGCGAGGGCGCCTTCCAAGTGGGCTTCGTATCGAACATCGCGGTGCAGAACTACACCGCCATCATCACCATGACGATCAAGAAGTCGATCGTGTTACCGGCCAACACCACCGTCCAGGTGCGATTCGATACCCCCCTCGGCGAGGACTTCCTGCTGCTCCAACCGCCAACTGGACAGGTCCACGGTCCGGACCTCACCAACGGGGCTCTCATCTCCGAGTCGCAGACAGCCACCGCCCCGAGCGTGGAGGACACCTTGGGCGCGCTCGGGACCCTCCTCAACGACGGCGGCATCAACCAGCTCCAGACGATCATCACCCAGACGGACGACATCCTCGTCGGCAACCAGCCGCAGATCCGTTCGCTCCTCAACGAGCTCGGGACCACACTGACGTCTTTCAACAGCAACACCCCAGCCATCGACAGCGCCCTGACCGCCATCGCGGACCTCTCGCAGGTGCTCAACAACGGCAGCAGCACCATCACCACCGGCATCGGCGTGCTCGGGCCAGCCGTCGGCGTGCT
Source organism: Acidimicrobiaceae bacterium (assembly GCA_003156595.1). GTDB lineage: Bacteria > Actinomycetota > Acidimicrobiia > Acidimicrobiales > Palsa-688 > PALSA-693. The sequence continues at coordinate 18,802 of PMHH01000128.1, read as the reverse complement.
GGCCAACGAGAACACCGAGCTCAACCAGCTCCTCGACCAAGTCAACCAGCTGAGCGCGGTGGCCAACAACATCGTCGATGCGTCCGAGACCGGGACGGTGCAGTCGCTCCAGGCCCTGGGGCCCGTCCTCGACGAGCTGACTGGCGTCGACCAGCAGCTGACGCCGGCGCTCGCCGCCATCGACAGCTTCGAGCGGCTGGTCCCAGAGGTCACACCGGGGAACTATCTCCAAGCATCCATCCACGCCACCATCGAGGTCCCGACCGCCACGACCGCCCCGGTCACCAAAGTGACCGTCGATCCGCCCGATCCCGCCCAGGCCTACAACCGATCGTCCCTGTCGGTGATCTTCGAAGCGAGCCTGGCGTGACACGCGACCTCAAGGCCCGCCTGATTGCGCTGCTCGTCGTCGTCCTGCTCGGGGTGTACTACATCACCTTCGACGCCGTTGGGATCAAGATCATCAACGGTCCCTACCTCATCCACGTCGACCTGGCCAACGCCGGTAGCATCTACCCCGACGCCTCGGTCACCTACCGGGGCGTGGCCATCGGCAAGGTCACCGCTCTGCATCTTCACCCGAACCTGGTGGTGGCTGACCTGGCCATCGACCACGGCGTCAAGATCCCGGCCAACGTCACGGCCCACGTCAAGGAACTCACGGCCGCGTCGGAACAGTACATGGACCTGGTACCTACGACCAACGACCCGCCCTACCTGCAGGCCAACGCCACCATCCCGGAGTCCCGGACCACCATCCCGGTCACCGTCGGCACCCTGCTCAACACGGTCAACGCCCTCGTCAACAGCCTCCACGCCTCGGACCTCAACACCATCAGCACCGCCCTCGGCACCGGGTTGCAGGACGCCGGATCCGACCTGCAATCGATCATCGTCGACAGCCGGATCATCCTCGACGCCCTACAGGCCGCCGAACCAGGCACCGTACAGCTGATCGTGAGCGGCAATACGGTGCTGTCCACGCTCAACTCGACCAGCGGCGAGTTCGCCGACTTCAGCCACAGCCTCAACCTGCTGTCCCAGCAAGTGGCCCAGTCCAACAGCGACCTGGTGGCACTGATCAACAACGGAGCCTCCGCCAGCAGCGCCCTCAGCCAGTTCCTCACCGCCAACGGCACGGCTACCTCTTCGCTGATCAACAACCTCGGCGCAGTGGTGAACCTCGCCTACCAACGCCAGCCCGCGTTCCAGGCGTTGGTACAGATCCTGCCCATCTTCGCCAACAACATCGCCGGCACCGCGAGTGGCGGCAACCTCCGCTTCGAATTGTCCTTCAACGACGAGGACCCCGTCTGCCCCTACGCCAGTCAACTCAACGAACCGACCGCTGACGTCGCCACCGCCGACCTCACCGGTAGCTGCACGGTCGAACTATCCAATCTGCTACAACGCGGGGCCGACAAGGCCCCTGCCCCACCGGGCGGATAGCGTCGTGGCCCGCACGCTCAAGAAGGAGGCGGACGGCTTGCCGCCCACCCCGACCAACTCCGGCACGAACGGAGACCAGGACCGACCCAAGCGCCCCGGACGGGCGAGCCGGCCCTCCACGGCCGATCCCGCGACCAGGGTTCAGCGCGCCGTCAAAACCCAGAACCCGACGAAGGCCACCCGTCCGGTCAGGGCCAAGCGGTCGGGAACGGCGGCAGGCGAAGGGGAGGACGCCAGCCAGCCTGTCAAGCGGGCCGGGACGAGGCGCGTCCCCGCCCGGACCGAGCCGACCTCCGCGACGGTCGCCCTCGAGGACTCGGAGTTCGAGGACACGGAGTTCGAGGAAAGGGAGCTCGCCGACGGCATGGAGGCGGGTGAGCCGGTTCCCTACCGTTGGGCCGAGTACCCCACCGCCAGCGGAAGCCCCGCTTCCCTGCTCGTGCGGATCGTGGTCGGGCTGGTCATCGTCATCTTGGCTCTGTCGGTGCTCTTCCTGGGCCAAAAGGTCCACCACCAGGACTCACTCAACTCCCTCCGTTCGAGCGCCCTGGCCGACGCGGCTACCTACGCCGTCTACGTGTCGAGCTACAACTACCAGAACCTGGACGCACCGAAGTCCCCCTATGTGCTGGCCGAGGACAATTCCACGCCCTCCTTCGCCGCCAAGCTCAAAAGCGCCGAAGGCCCCTTTGACGCGGTCCTCAAGCAGGTCGACTCCACCTCCTCGGCCCAGGTGGTGGGGATCGGCGTTTCATCCGTCACCAGCTCTCAGGCCAAGGTCGTCATCTACGTCCAGCAGACCACATCGAGCACCGAGCAGAAGACCCCCACCAAGGGGCCACTCTGGCTGCAGATGACGTTGGTGCGCCTGCACGGCAAGTGGGTGATGAGCGACATCATTGCGGACAACATCACGGGCAACTCGTGATGAACCGGCGCTGGCGACCCCGGCTGGCGGCGGCAGCCGCGATGCTGCTCCTACTGGCCGTGGCGATCGCCGTCGGCCCCACCGGCCGGGCCGCGGCCGACGCCACCGCGCCTCCCGCCTTCCCGACCAACTGCCCAGGGGCGACCGGGCCGCCTCCGGGATACCCGAACCCACCGCCGGCCGCGAGCAGCCCGTTCACCTACACCGGTACCGCCCTCTTCGACACTGGGACGCACGCCTATTCCGGCTTCGTTCCTTTCGAGGTGCCCTTCAAGGGGATCATTTACGACGGCTTGATCAAGGAGCCGCCCTACGTGGTCATCCCCCATTTGTACGCGTCGGTGTGCGGGGTGGTGACCCTGCCCCAGCTCACCGGCACCATCGAGGCCGACAACATCAACCTGGCCACGCCCAACATCTACATCGCCGGACTGGAGGCCCTCCCGGCGTCGGTGAAGTTCGGCAACCTGTCGGCCAACCTGCTGACAACTCCCGCGGCCAACGGAGGACTCGATGCCCAACTGGCCGGCGACACCACTGCGTCGGTCACCACGCTCGACATGACGTGCTCGATCGTCCTCAATGCCGAGTTCTCCACTCTGACGTCCATACCTGGTGTCGCCACCGGGCAACCGGTCACCGGCCCCTCACAATCCGGGCAGGCCGAGGTGGTCAGCAACTCCTTCGCCGTGCCTGCCGTCGCAACCTCGACCACCTGCCCCGCGCCAATCGCCATCACCTTCAACAAGCTGCTCGGTCTGCCCGCCGCCGCCGGCGTAGGGACCTTCGCGGCACCCTTCTGCTTCGATTTCGAGCTGGAAGGCACCAACAACCCCAGCACGTTGGTGAACTCGAAAGGCGAGCCGTTGAACTCGAACTGCCCGTGGCCGAAGTCGTGACCGGTCCGTCCCGGTACCGCAATCGGCGCCTGACCGGCGTTGTCCTCTCCGTCACGATCGCCGTCTCGGCCGTGGTGGGTTCCAGTCCCGCCGCCTTCGCCACCACGTCGCCATACCCGAACCCGCCGTTCCCGTCCTGCCTCCCCGAGCAGTATCCACCCGCCGGCTCAGCCCGAAACTCGACATCGACTCCTTATGAGATCCCGTTCTCGGCCACCCTGGCCGGTGGTTACCTGGAGATCAACAGCCCAACCAGCCTGGTGACCGTGACACTTGGCGGCCCGATCAACGCCGCCACCGGCGACGGAACCATTACTGCGTCATCATGTGGAGTGCTGGCGCTCCCGAGCCAGAAGGGCGGAATCTCCGGCAACCCCTATGGCACCTCCAACAACGGCAACACAGATCAGTACAACAACAACTTCCAATTCCACAACCCCATCGATATCTCGATCGGGCTCAAGGGAGTCCCCGGGGTTCCCTTGCTGCAGGGTGTCGGTTCGGCCATCGGCGAGTTAGCCGCGGACATCGAGCCCACCCCCGCCGCCAATGGCGGGCTCAACGTCGACTTCTACTCGTCGGCCAAGTCGACCTCGGTCATCAGCGCCTGCGCCCTAGCGGGTCTCGTGGGCCTGTTGACGTCCAGCCTCCCCCTGCCCACCAACTGCCTACCGGCGGGCGTGTCCCCGCCGGGCGTTCCCGGTGGAACCTGCACTGTTCCCATCGGCAACCTGCTCGACGCGGGGATATCCGCCACCGACTTCGGTACCGGGCCTGGGCAGACGGGGCTGTCGGGTGCCGCCAACACCACGCCAGTACACCTCAGCACCAGCTTGACGACCAGCAGCGGCCAGGCCGGGCAGCCGGTCACCGGCCCGATCACCGGCGCAACCGCCACGCTGGTAGCCAACGACTTCCCGGTCGCGGCGGTACTGCCCAGCACCCCCCCGAGCGCTTTCCCGAATCCGCCGGATCTCTACGACCCGACCAGCACAACACTGTGCTCGGCGGCCAATGCCTCGCTGTTCAATACCCTCCTCGGGCTGCCGTCGCCAGCTGGTTACAACACCTTCTACGCTCCCGGCACCTTCGCCATCCACACCTCGGCGTGATCCCGTGGCGGACCCTCGTCGCACCTCTCGCGGCCCTGGCCGCGATGACGGCCGTCGGCGCCTGCGGCGGAGGCGTGACGAGTCACGCGTCTCGGAGTTCCTCCGTGGGCGCCGACACCTGGACGCCGCCGGCCATCTCCGGTCCTCCTAGCACCGCGAAGTTCTGCACTCTCTTGGTGGCCGGCTACCAGCATCTCGGGCAGATCCCGAACGCGGTGAGCAACAAGGTGCGCCAGGACATCGTGGCGGACTTCATCGCCGTCGTCCCGAAGGTCATAGCGGCTGCGCCGGCTGAGATCGCCGGCCCGGCGGCGATTTACCTGCGCAGCGTGGCCCAGATCCTGTCCGACCTCGACCGCGTCGGTCTCAACGCCCAGAAGCTGGCACCAGGCCAACTCAGTCCCCTGCTGCTGGACCCGACCATCAAAGCGGCCGGGACCAAGGTGATCGCCTACTCCCAGGCGAACTGTCACTATACGATCGGGGGCTGAGGGGGGAACCTTCATTGGCGACGAGACATCCGATATTGGCCATTGGGTTGGGGGCCGTGGCGTTGGTCTCGACCATCACCTACACCATCCGACCCGCCCAAGCTGCGGGGCTGCTGCCCGACTCGGCTGCAAACTGTGCACCCGAGCAGTACCCGCCCGCCGGCTCGGCCCGCGGCAATCCGTCCATCCCCTACCAGATCCCCTTCCGAGGGACGCTCGACGGCGGCACGCTCACCGTCGGAAACACGGTCAAGGCCATCCTGGGTCCAGCGGACGCGACCCTTTGCGGATATCTCACCCTGCCCTCGGAACAGGGTTTCGTCGCCAATGACGAGGTGGACATCACCAACAATCCCGTACCGCTCTCGATCGCCATCCCCGGTCTCACCCTCCTGACCGCGTACCTGGAGCTCGAAGGCAACATGACCGCATCCATCAGCCGCACACCGGCAGCTAACGGCGGTCTCAATCTCGATCTGTACGCCACTTTCAAAGGAACCATCATCGGTGACGCCACCATCCTTGGAGGGATCACCCTTCCAGTGCCTCAGCTCTTCGGGTGCACCACGGCAGCCGGCGACCAGGATCTGGTGGGCGACTCGCAATCTGATCTGACAGCCCTCAAGGCGACTGGTTACAACTTCTTCGAACCGATCCACTTCACCACTGCGACCAGCGCCGCGCCCGGAGAGAAAGGGATCACCGGGAAGCCAGTGACGGGTCCGGTCACAGGTGGAACCACCGAAGTGGTGGCCAACGACTTCCCCTACCCGCAGCTCTTCGGCAACACTGCGAAGACCACCAACCCGGCACCACCACCCAACCCGGGGTGCAACGCCACCTTCGTGTCATTGTTCAACAGCCAGCTCGGCCTTCCGCAGCCACCCGGGAATGCGATGTTTACCGCCCCGGCTGACTTCTCCATCAACGTGACGGCGTGAGGCTGGGTATTGGAGCCGCGGCGCTGGTCGTCGGCGCCGCGGCATGCACGAACGGTGCCGCGACAGCCCATACCCTGAAGGGTCCGGGCGGCATCGACTACCAATGGCCGCCGCCGGCCACCGCGCTGGCCGGACCCCCGTCGACCGCCAAGTTCTGTGGCCTGCTGATCGACGACTACGAGCACCTCAAGACCTCCCAACAGACCCACGGCACAACAGGTGAGGAGCGCATCCTCGATGACTATGTGGCCTTCGCGACGACGTTGGAGAAAGCCGCCCCGGCCTCGATCAGCCCCGCCGTGGCCAGATATGTCGGCGCCGTGGCCGACCTGCTGCGGGACTTGGCAGCCCACGGGCTCAACGTGCTCGCCCTTCCGGCGAGCGACCTGTCTCCGCTCAAGAGCCCACCTGTCGAGGCGGCCGCGACATCGCTCATCGCCTTCTCTACCCGGCAGTGCCACTATGACCTGCAAGCCAACAGCACACCGACGGCTGCTCGAACCTAGGTAACGGAGGACGCATGAACGGCAGCGATGCCTGACCCCATCGGGGACCTGACGAACCTGACCAAGCTCCTCATGCGTCTGCCGAGCGAGGCCCAGGCGTTGGTGACGATCACCCGGGCCGGTCTCGTCGGTCCGGAGCGACCCGACAAGCTTCTCGCCGCGTTCCAGGCCCTCGAGCGCTACGGCGCCATGGGTGCGGGTGTCAGCGTGGCTGCCATCCGCTACGGCGACCGAGCCGGGTTGTCCGACGAGTTGGGCACCCTCACTTTCAACGATATGGACCAGCGCTCCAACGCCCTCGCCAACGCCTGGCGGGCCCGCGGGGTCGGGGCCAGCACTGGTGTCGGCATCCTGTGTCGCAACCACCGGGGCATGTTCGACGCCACCTTCGGCACGCTCAAAGCCGGGGGGCGCGCCCTCTACCTCAACACCGACTTCGCCGGCCCGCAAGTCAACGAGGTCTGCGCCCGGGAGGGGATCGAAGCCCTGGTGTACGACGAGGAGTTCGCCGCGGTCGTAGCCGGAGCCGAGGCTCCCAAAGGTCGCTTCCTGGCCTGGACAGACGACCCCGGATCAGGACCGGGAGACGGGCCGACCATCGAGTCGCTGATCGCGATAGGGAACCCCGCCCCCCCGGCGTCGCCCTTGGAGCCCGGCAAGGTCATCATCCTCACCAGCGGCACTACGGGCACCCCGAAGGGCGCCAACCGTGGCCAACCCCGGTCGCTCACCGCCCCCGCCGCCATCCTCTCCCGCATCCCGTTCCGGGCCAGGGAGGCCACCTTCGTGGCCCCGCCCGCCTTCCACGCCTGGGGGCTCGGCATGTCGGCGCTGGCCATCGCCCTCGGGTCCACCGTCGTCGTACGCCGCCGGTTCGACCCCGAGGACACCCTCATCGCCCTGGCCGAGCACCGGTGCACCGCCCTGGCCGTGGTCCCAGTAATCCTCAACCGGCTGCTCTCTCTCGGCGAGGAACGCATCGCCGCCACTGACCTGTCAGCCCTGCGCATCATCGCCAGCAGCGGCGCCCAGCTCGAGGCGGCCCTGGCCACCAAGACGATGGACACCTTCGGTGATGTCCTCTACAACCTCTACGGCTCCACCGAAGTGGCCTGGGCCACCATCGCCGACCCGTCCGACATGCGGGCCGCGCCCGGATGCGTGGGTAAGCCACCGCTCGGGACCACGGTGCGGATCTACGACGACGATGGGCGGCGGACTCCCGACGGGACCACCGGTCGGATCTTCGTCGGCAGCGGCATGGAGTTCGGCGGCTACACCGGGGGGGGCGGCAAAGAGCTCATCGACGGGTTGATGTCAACCGGCGACGTCGGCCACTTCGACCCGCAAGGCCGGCTGTTCGTCGACGGTCGCGACGACGAAATGATCGTTTCCGGAGGGGAGAACGTGTTCCCTCGGGAGATCGAAGAATTGCTCGCCGGTCATGAGGCGGTATTGGAAGCCGCGGCCATCGGTGTCCCGGATGAGACGTTCGGCCAGCGATTGCGGGTGTTCGTGGTGGTCCGGCCCGGGCATGATCTCGACGCCGACGCCGTCAGGGAGTACGTCAAGGCCAACCTGGCCCGCTTCAAGGTGCCCCGCGACGTGGTGTTCGTCGAGGAACTGCCGCGCAACCCTTCTGGAAAGGTCCTGAAACGCCAGCTGGCGGAGAGGAAGGCGGGGCGCAGGGCCCGTTGATCGGACCGCGATTGGCTGGCTACGCCGGCGCGGCCAAAGAGGAAAGGACGTGCTTGCGGACGAACGCCCGGGCATCGGCATCGCTCTGCAGCGGGATGCAACTCTCCGGAGTGAGGAGGAAGGACAAGGTGAGGCGGACGAGCAGCTCGGCCACTTCCTGCGGGTCCCGCACCTTCAGATGACTGCCCTTGGCAACTCGCCGGAGCCGAACGGCCAGGTAGTCCCGGGCCAACGCGACCACCGGAGCCGCATGGGTGGTGACAAACGGCAGCGCCAAGTCCGGTTCGGTGGTCAGCATCCGTTGGAGCAGAGGGTGAGTGCGCACCAACCGCAGCACGGCCACGAACCCTTCGACTATCTGCTCCGGTCCCGCCGGCACCCCGGCGACGGCTGCGTCGACATCGGTCAGAAGCCGGCGGCCTTCCCGCAGGATCACCGCCCTTACCAGCGCCGGCTTGTTGGCAAAGCGCCGGTAGACGGTGATCCGGGCTATTCCCGCCCGCCGGGCGACGTCCTCGATGCTCAGGCGGCGTACCCCGTAGGTCAACAGCTCGGTGTAGCAGGCATCCAAGATGCGCTCGGTGGTGGGGTCGGCATCATCGGCGCCGCCGTCAAGCACCTCCGCCAGCCAGGGGGTAACAGTGGGCATCAGGCGGTCTGGCTCAACGGCCCTCGGGCGATCTGACGGCGCCGGAACCGTAGATAGTCCGGCCCGATGACGCGAAAGCGCCGGGGTATCAGCGGCGTGAGAGAGCGCGACGCCGCGCCCAGGGCCCGCAACTCGCGGTCCTGGGCCGGACTCCAGGCCAGGCCAAACCGCTCCCGCAGGACAGGCGGCAACAGGCCTACCGTCGACAGGAGCACGACGTGAGCCGCGGGGTAGGTGGCGGCGGCCCACAGGGAATCGGGCACGGCGTCGAGGGGCGGTTTCGGGTGACGCAGCGAGCGCAGGACGCGGTCGACCGTCTCGTTGTGGACGAGGCGGGTCTCGACCATCTCGTCGAAGTAGGCGCGAAAGCCGGTCCAGTCAGGCGGTAGCTGGCCGGGGCGGATACCGATCAACCGGCCGATGCCCAACCACTCCCGGTACAGGCGCTCGATCTGGTCGGGGCGCATCGGCCGCCCGAAGTGCTGGTGCGCCGACACCAAGCCGTCGACCAGGGTGGCGTGGACCCAGGCATACGCTTCCGGCTCCAGAGCGTGGTACCGGCTGCCGTCGGGGTTGGTGCCCTTGATGGCCTTGTGGTAGTCCCGCAGCCTTCGCCCTACCGCAGCCGCATCCTCGCCGCCGTAGACGGTGAGGTTGACGTAGTCGAGGGTGGCCAGCAAGCGCTTCCAGGGGGCCTGCTCGAACGTGGAGTGGTCCCGCACGCCAGAACCGACGGTGGGATGGGCGACCTGGAGGGTCAGGGCGTAGCCGGCGACGAGGAACATCCGCGGGTCGCCGCCCCGGCGCCAGGTGATCGACCCGGGCCGTATGACGAGACCGGCGACCTCCTCGGGAGCAGGAAACACATGTGACATTATTGTTACTCTGACACTTAGGGGCTCAGAGTGCAAGTTATAACGTCAGGCGTCCACCGAGGAGACCTGTTGACCCACGCCCCGACCCACCAGTGACAGAGCTTGGCGACGAGGCTCGCCGTTCGAGTTGGGTCGGAGACATTCCCGGCCTGGCGCGGGCGGTAGCGACCTGGGAACACGAGCTGGCCGGGGCGCGCTCACAGGTCAACGACCGGACCCGTCGCATGGCCCGGCCCGGCTTCATCTCACCCGGGCGGGTGGCCCGCCAGTCCGTGGCCCTGACCGCGGCGCAGCTGGGGTGGATGGTGCGTCGACTCCCGGGAGACCTCGCCGCCGGGCGGCCGGTGAGCCAACCCGGCGAATGGCTCCAGGAAAGCGCCAGTTACTTGCTCCGCGACCAACTGGCCAACTTGGGACCGGCCGCGGCCGAGATGGCTCGGATCCTCGTCGACAGTGACGGCATCGTTCCCGGCTTCGTGGTGAGCGAGCTGCAACGACGACCGCTGCCGGACATCACCCTGCCTACGGACATGGCCGAGCGCATCGCCGTTCAGGCCCTTCCCGGGCGCCTCGGACACGTCGGCCCCGTCGTGTCGGTGGCGCCGGTCTCGCAGCTGCACGAGGCCGAGCTGCTCGACGGCACACCGGTCCTGCTGCGGGTACGACAACCGGGAGTCGATCGGGCTGTCCGCCAGGACGCCCGCATCGCGGCCAGCGTGCTCACCCCCTTCGAACAGCTGGTGCCGATATTCCGGGCCGTACGCCCGCTGGGTCTGGTGGAGCTGATCAGTCGGCAGCTGGCCGAAGCAAGTGACCTGCGAAATGAAGCCCTCAACGCCATCGAGCTGGGGCTGATAGTCGAGCGCCTCGGGTTGGACGGGCTGGTCGTCCACCGGCCGCTTCCCGGTCTGGTCACCGAGCGAGCCGCGATCTTCGAAGCAGCGGGCGGCTTCCCGTTGCGAACCATCGCCGCCACGCCCGAGCAGCCGGTTGACACCCGCCCGCTCGCCAGCCTCACCATCGAGTCGGCCCTCGCCGCGGGCGTCTTCGCCCCCGATCTCCGTCTCGAGCAGATCGTCGCCCGGCCCGACGGCCGACTGGGCGTGATCGGATGCGGGGCGGTCGGCCGACTCGACCTGACGACCCGCAGGGCCTTGCTGGACTTGCTGCCGGCCCTTCTGACCGGCGACACCGCCGCCCAAGTGGCGGCGCTGCGCGACCTCGGGATCGCGCCCGAGGGCGCCGCCGGCGACACCTTGGTGTCCGAGCTGGCAGCCATCCAACCGGCCAACCCGCTCGGGCTTTTGAGCGGCGAAGGGGGCGGCATCGGCGGGCTGGGCCGCGATGCCCTCGCCGTGCTGTTGCGATACGGCGTCACCCCACCACTCGAGCTGGTCCAACTGAGCCGGGCCGTACTGTCGGTGCGGGCCATCTTCCGGCGCACCAATGCTCCGGGCGGCCTGCTGGCCGCGCTGTTCCCGCTCCTCGGGCGGACCTCGGAGTTGCGCGCCCAGCTCGACTGAGTGGACCTGGGCTGGCGGAATCGCGGCCGAGGCGTGAACATGGGGCCGTGAGCGCCGCCGAGTTGACGCCCCGACGACCCGAGAGCGACTTCGGGACCGCGGGGATCCGCAGCCACTTTCGCGGGCCGTACGCCAACGGCCCGAGACCCCGGGACCTGGAGGTGGTCACGCCTCCCATCGACACCTTCGGCGTGAGGGAGTTGATGCGGATGGTCATCGTTTACGTCTTGCTGTCGACGTGCATCCTGCGTCGGCTGGCGGCGTGGGCCGTGCGGCCGCGTCGCCGGAACCTTTTTTCCGCGGCATCCAACGGCGCGGTGGACGCCTTCGAGCGGTTGGGCCCGACCTACGTCAAGTTGGGGCAGATCATCGCCTCGTCTCCCGGCCTGTTCCCCGAACCGTTGGCGGCGGCCACGCAGCGCTGCCTCGACGAGGTGCCGCCGTTCGACGGCCGCGCCGCCAGGGAGATGATCCGCAAGGACCTCGGGCGCCAGCCAACGGCCATCTTCAAGCATTTCGACGACGCCCCGCTCTCGGCCGCCTCGATCGGGCAGGTCCACGCCTGCGTCCTCCCCGACGGCCGGGAGGCGGTCATCAAGCTGCAGCGGCCCAACATCCGCAAGCGCATGACGACCGACCTGCGGATCATGCACCGCCTGGCCAAGACGGCCGAGCGGTACTTCGTGTTCGCCCGCAACGCCAACGCGGTGGCGTTGGTCGAGGACCTGCACGCCGTGACCTTCAACGAGCTCAACCCGGCGCTCGAAGCGTGGCGGCAACATCGTTTTCGGGAAAAAATAGGGGCCTTTGGTGACAATCATTGGGTGACCGCACCAGAGATCTATTGGGATTACTGCGGCCCTCACATGATCTGCATGGAGCGGATGACCGGCATCCCGATGGACGAGTTCGACGCCATCCGGGAGCAGGGCGTCGACGGCGAGTTGATCCTGCGCCGGGGGGCCAAGACCTGGCTGGAGGCAGTGGTGATCCACGGCCCCTTCCACGGCGACATGCACGCCGGCAACCTCTGGGTCCTCGACGACGGTCGGGCCAGCTACCTCGACTTCGGCATAATGGGTGAGATCCCGGACGAGTACAAGCAGCTCGTTAAGGACCTGTTCTTTACCTTTATGTTTGACCAGAACTTCGCCCGCATCGCCCGGGCCTACAAGAACCTGGGGATCATCACCGAGGACACCGGCACCGACGAGGAAGTCGGGATGCGGATCCAGATGGTGGTGGCGCCCATGCTCGGCACCACGAGCAGTATGAGCCTGGCGGACTTCATCATGTCCTCACTCGACATGATGAAGCAGTACGGAATGACGGCGCCCAAGGAGCTGGTCCTCTTCTCCAAGCAGATGCTCTACATGGAGCGCTACACCAAGGGCCTCGCCCCCGACTGGCAGATCGCCACCGACGTGTTCCTGGTCAAGAACATCTTTCCCGAAGAGGCCGCCAAGAAGGCCGCCGAGATCGGGATGGTCTTCCCCGACTAGCGCCTGCGTCGGGCACTAGGACGAGGTGCCATCGATCTCGTGAGGATCGAAGAACGCCTGGCTGCTCAGCGACTGAGCCTGGCTCTCTGACACATGAGAGAGGCTCATGATCTTCCAGGCCCCACCCGTGTAGGCGATGGCGGCTTCGTCGTAGCCATCGGCGGGGTCAGGGGTATAGGTCTCGAGTCCGCCGCCGGCCGGAACCGCGGCGAATCCCCCGTGCAACTGGCGGTAGAGCGTCACGATGCCGTTGCCCTCGACCACGTCGAGCTCGTTTCCATATTGTGAGTTGGCGGCCGGCTCGACAAAGACCGCCTTGGGGTCGCCGTCGCGCATGACGTCGCTCTCGTATACCTCAGAGATGGACTCACCCGTGGCTACCGGGGTCCGACGCAACACAAGCGACCAGGCGTGGCCGACCTCCCGGTAGACGAGGTCCCTCTCCTGTCCGGTGGTGATCGGCTGTCCCGACTGGTAGTTCTGCTGTTGTTGTTCGACGATGGCGGCGATGGTGCCGGTGGGCGCCACTACAGTGACGCACTCGCCGTAGTAGCCGGGGTCGAGCAGGGACCGGCAGTTGGCGCTGAACGGTTTGGTGGTCGGGGCCGTAGGTGCGGCGAAAGTGTTGCCTGAGCCGCTGAGGACCAGGCCGACCAGAGTGGTCGTGGGAGGCGGGGTCAGGGTGGTGGCGGGAGTCGGCGTGGTCGGGACCGTGGTGGGAGCCGCAGCTGTCGGGGTCGTGGACGTCGCCGCTGGAGGCTCGGCGTTGTTCTTGCCAGACGACCCGCACCCTGCCAGTAGTCCCGCGCCGAGCAGTCCTGCCATCATCCCGACGGCCAAACGTCGATGAGAGTAAACCGCGTGCGGCGAGCGGATAATCATTCGAGCTCGGCCAGCACCTCACCGATGATCTTCGTCGTCTGGTGAGCGGGAAGCGGATCGCCGCCTTCGGCCGCCGCGACCTCAGCGGCAAAGTCTTCGACTGAGTGAACACCGCCGACGAGGACGTGTCGCAACGCTTCGCCACTCGCCTCGGGATCTTGGAGCGCCTCCACCGCTGGCGCCACGGCATGGTCGTGCGAGATCGCCACCGCGTGCACCAGGGCCATGGCTTCCTGCCGGCCGCTCACAGTCGACACGACCGGGGCCCGATCCGGGTTCTGCTGCAGGTCCCATTCGGCCAGCGCCTCGTCGTAGCCGCCTTCTCCCGGATGGAGGAGGCGGGTGCTGGGCCCCGCATCCGTTGGCGTCGTCTCGCCATCAGTGCCGGCTCGAGCGGTGTCCGCATCGTCTTCGGTTTCGTGGTGCCGTTCCGGCGGCACGGCCACGACGAGGGTGCCATCGGCGTTTCGAATGATTTCCGTGGCGCCAACGGTCGCACTCATGTCTTGAACGCGTCCTTGACCTTCTCGCCAGCCTGCTTGAGGTTACCGACCACCTGCTCAGCCTGGCCTTCGGCCTCAAGATCGTCGTTGCCAGTCGCGGAACCGACCGTCTCCTTGACTTTGCCCTTCGCCTGTTGCGCGGTGTTCTTGACCTTGTCGGTCGATGTCATGGTTTTCTCCCTGGTCGTCACACATTTCGCTGTGCGCAACCGGGGTCCGGAGCGGCGCTCCCGGGAGGGTGCCGGCGCTAACGGCAGAGTCCAACACGGTCCGGGTACGCAGTCCGTGTCACCCTCGACGGTACACCCCGTGACGTCCGCCGGGGTCGTCAGGGTGTGCCGGCGCCGCGGATGGTGCCGTACGGTCGGTACAACGGTACGGTCGGTGCCCCGATGTTCGAAACGGACAGACCTCGAGGTCACCGCCCGCCCAACCTCGAAGGTCTGTCCGCCGCGATGCCGAAAACGACATCAGGACGGACAGACGTCCGTCCGAGAGGCCGGACTGCCACGGAGGTCTGTCCATTTCGGTGCTACCGGCTCGGTCGACCAGCGGGCACAGTCACCAGGGGTGGCCGGGCGGATCCAGTCAGCGGTTTTGGGGAGGGGTCCCTACTGCTAGGTCGGGAACTCCCTGGGTATCCTCAACGTCATGGGTGGGATTGATGGCGAGCGCAGGGGCCCCTTCGCTCACCTCGGCCGTTTCCTCAGCCGCCACCTGGGCCGGCACCCAGGCCGCCACCCAGGCCGGCAGCTGGGTCGTCACCTGGGCCCCGGCTGGGGCCGCGGCTGGGGCCGGGCCGGCGTCGCTGGCTGCCTGGTGGCGGGAGTGCTCGCCGTCGCCTTCGGAACGGGCTACACCGCCACCCGGGCGTTGACCAATGACGACAGCGCCTGGCTGCGCAAAGGCGACACGGTCGTGTATGTCAACGGGCCATCCGGACGCTTCGAGGCCGTGGTATCGGATCATCCGGTGGCGCTGGCCTCGTCGCCGCTGGATCCGTTGGAGGTGGTGCAGGACGCCGCGGGGCAGGTGTACACCGCGGACCCGGTGACCCACCGCGTCTACATGGTGGATCTGGACACCATGACGCCACAGCCGGGGCCGGCGGGTACCGCGGTCCTGGCCAACTCGGCCGGCGCCTTCGTGGTCAACAGCAGCGCCCGCACGATCACGCCGGTGGACCCGCAAACACTCGCGCCCGGAGCCCCCATCAAGATCCCGGGACCGATCGCCAGCCAGACCCTCGCCCCTGATGGCACCGCCTATGTAGGACAGACCGACGGCGCCGTAACCAGCGTCACCAACGGTCGCGCCCACACCGTTCGGGTGGCCCCGCCGAACGCCTCGCTCGATGTCACCGTGGTGGGCAGCCAGCCCGCCGCAGTCGACGTCACCACTGGTGAGATCTACCCCCTCAACCCGACGCCGTCCGCCGGACCGCCGACGACGACGATCGCCCTGCCGGGGCAGTCGGGCAGTCCGGTAGAGGTGGAGCCCAATCTGCCTGCGGGGCAACTGTGGCTGGTGCGGGGCGACAACCTGGTATCCGTCAACCTCTCTTCCGCCCAGACCCAGACGGCAGGCCTGTCGAGTGGCGATCAGTACGGAGCGCCGCAGGTCAACGGCGACCGGGTGTACGTGCCCGACGACACCGCCGGCGAGGTGCTGGTCTTCGCCACTTCCGACCTGGCTCAGGTGGGGACGATCGCGGTACCGACGGGCGCACCTGGTGCCGACGACATCGAGATAGTCGTCCGCGACGGTCAGGTGTGGATCGACAATCCGACGTCGCAGGACGCGGTCGTGGTCAGCCCGAATGGAACCACCGAGAAGATCGACAAGGGCTCGGGCAACGAGGTGGTCAACCCCAGCACCCCTCCCCCGCACCCCCAGCCACCCCGCCCATCGCGCCCAACCCACCCAACGCCCCCGCGGCCGTCGCCCAGCCCGACCCCGCCGAGCCGGCCCACCTCGACCACCACTCCGGCGCCATCCGGCCCCCCGCCAGCAGGGACGACGGGGACGACGCCGACGCCAGTGAAGACCGGAGCGCCGCCGGCGTCGGCCAGCCCGACCACCACTATTGCCAGCGGGGCCGCGCCGCAGGTGACGGGTCTGGATCCGGCCACCGCCTGTGCCACCCTGCAGGCCAACTCCCCGCCCCTGACCTGCACCCGCCAGGACCAGGGCGAGGCGCCGGCCAACACTCCGGCCGGGGTGGTGTACAAGCAGAACCCGGCTTCCGGTTCCACCGTGACCTCCGGCGCCACCGTGACCATCACCTACTACAGCTCCCTGGCCGTACCCGCCCCGCAGTCCGGCGAGGACCCCGAGTCCTATTGTGAACGCGTCGACCCCCTCGGCCTCAGCTGCAACCCCTCGAATGAGGGTCGGGGCCCTCCGGGCGCGGCCATTGACGTCGTCTACCAGACGAGCCCGCCGGCGCAAACCCGGGTGGCCGCCGGCACCAGCGTCGACGCCGAGTACTACTCCACCCAGAGCGGCACCGTCCCGAACGTCGACGGCATGGACGTCACCACCGCCTGCGCCACGCTGGAGGACGGCACCGTGCCCTTCGCCTGCTCGGCCCAGGACGAGGGCGAGGCTCCGGCCGGCACCCAGGCCGGGGTGGTCTTCGACCAGAGGCCTGCCGCCGGCAAAGCGGCGGCGTCGGGGGCCAAGGTCACCATTCCCTACTACAGCTCCCTGCCCGTACCGGCCCCACTGTCCGGTGAGAGCCCGGACGCCTACTGCCAGCGCGTCGATCCCCTGGGTCTCAACTGCAACCCGTCCGATCAGGGCGAAGGCCCTCCCGGCGCGGCAACCAACGTCGTGTATGGAACCGATCCTCAGCAAGGAACCTCGGTGTCCGCCGGCGCCGACGTGGACGCCGACTATTACTCCAGCGCGCCGCCGGCCACGGTCACGGTGCCGAGTTGCCTGGGGGCGGCGCCGGGCGGCTGTCCGGCGACAGCCGGCATCACCTGGGCCGCAGCCACCCAAGCAACCGAAGCGGGAACGGCGGCCAACGCCTGCAACACCATCTGGACCCAGTCGCCCGCCGCGAACACCACCGTTGCTTACAACACCACGGTGACCCCCTCGTACGACCCCAACTGCGCCGTGCCGCTGTACCAGTACGAGGGCGACACGGACGAGAACGGCGTCACCAACTATGACGTGTTCCAGCTGTCCACCAGCGCCGCCACGCCGGCCAACTACACGGCAACTGGACAGGTGGGTTACGTGTACCCCTACGTCAGCGGCTGCGCCAAGACCGGAGGGACGACGCTGTACGCCTGGCAGTACAACCCGATCCAGGGCGTGGACCGCTACTACCACTTCTATTACACCACCACGCCGGGCTGGGACCACGCCGGGTGGACCTTGGACGGCGCCATCGCCTGCGTGTTCGCTACTGCGGCCGCCGGTACCGAAGCGGTGTCCTCCATCTACGAGAACCCGCCCAGCGTGCCGGGCGACCACGAGTGGTTTGTCGGCACTCCGAGCGGCAGCGACCTGGCGTGGTACGAGCCTGATCACCCGGGCTGATCCCAGCGCGCCCGCCCGGCCGTCCGGCCGGGCCGGACGAGCGTCGATCCACTACCGTGACCCCATGCCTGAGCAGGAGTCGGGCACGCCAGACGGGGCGGTGGTCGTGCACGGCGGTCGACGACATCCCCTATCGGTCTCCGAGGTCCTCACCTTCGGTCGGGCCGACTCGTGCACCATCTGTCTCGACCCGGCCGACCGCGGCATTTCGCGCCTGGCCGGCTCCGTCGAGCACGAGGCCGGGACGTGGTGGGTATGGAACCGGAGTGGAGTGCGGGCCTTGACAGTCGCCGACGATCTCGGGATGCGCACGGTGGTCTCGCCGGGCCGGCGGATCGCCATCACCGGACCGGTGACGGTGGTCGTAGAGGGTTCGTCCCGTCGCCACGCCCTCGACATCCGAGCTGACCGCCATCTTTCGATCGACCCGCCTCAACCCGGCGAGGACGGCGTGTTGGCCACTGCCACCGCCGACGAGGTCATCATCACCGAACTGGACCGGCTGGCCCTGGTGGCGCTGTTCGCCGGCTACCTGGAGGCGTTCCCTCGTTATGACCCCCACCCGAGGAGCTACGCCGATGCCGCCTCGGCCCTGGGGTGGCCCCGGACCACTCTAGTGAAACGCATCGAATACCTCCGCGTCCGGCTGACCAACGCCGGCGTTCCGAACCTGGTGGGTGAGACCGCCCTGTCACACCTCGCCGAGTGGGCCCTGACGACGCGGGTGCTGACCCGTGACGATTTGGCCCTACTCGGCCACGCATGAGCGCCCCGGACTGGCTGGCGGAGATGGAGTTGAAGGTCGGGGACCAGGTCGATCCGGCCACCGTTCTCGGGGCACCCGAGTTCGCCGACGGCGAGGTCATCGGTTTCGGGCCAAGGGGCTATTCGGTCCGGGCCCGGCGGCTGACCGACGGACGACTGGTAGCCCTCAAGGTCGGCCGGCCGCTGCCCTCGGATCGAGCCCGGCGTCGCTTCACCGAGGACGCCGCGGTCCTGCAGCGTCTCCCGGCGCTGGCCCACGTGGCGCCCGTCGTCGCTGCCGGCGTGACGAGCGGCGGACTATCGGGCCGCGTGACGAGCGGCGGACTATCGGGCCACGGCTCCTCCTGGCTGGCCGCGCCGTGGTATGAGGGCGGTTCGGTGGCCGACCGGCTGGCCTACGGGGCGCTGACGGTCAGCGACGTGGTCGACATCGCCCGTCAGGCCTCCGCCGGCCTGGCCGGCCTGCACCGGGCCGGCGTGCTGCACGCCAACCTGACCCCCGCCAGCCTGTTGCGCGACGCCCA
>PMHH01000168.1 GCA_003156595.1 Acidimicrobiaceae bacterium | reverse complement strand
GCGAATCAATTGACCCACCCGCGGTAGGTGCCCGGCAATCAGCGCAGGCGCCACCAAGACCGCGGGGGCTACCACGAGCCCTCTGATCCTCATTCAGTAGCTGGCGTGTTCCCCAGCATTTGTGTGCGTATCTGGACCGTTGCTGTCGCCACAGCAACAACCGCCCCCTGTTCGTCGAGGAGTTCACCAGCGAGGAATCCGACATCCCGCCCGCGCCGCACCACTCGTCCGCGGCCCAGCAGACGCCCCGGCCGGGCTGGCCGGAGGAACTGCACGTGCAAGTCGGTTGTAGGAGCAAAGTCGCCAGCATCGAGGCCGGCAACCAACGCTGGTCCAAGAGTGTCGTCGAGCATGGCGGCCAAGAAGCCACCTTGGACGACCCCGGCCGGATTGACGAACGCCTCCGTGGCGTTGAATGCCACCTCAATGGTCCCTTGCTCGGGATCGATATCCACGAGGGTCCACCCGAGGGTCACCGCTGCCGGAGGAAGGGGTACTCGGCCTTCCATCGCATCCCAGAACGGGCCCTCACGTATCACGGCACTCAGCCTGGCAGACTGCGCCATAGCCGCGTGCTGGCGAGTCAGGGGGGGNNATTTTTTCCGGCCGAAATCGGATCGACTCCTCGAGCACCCCGCCACTGACCAGGTAGCCAAGCCTCATGATGTCCAAGTGACCGCCGGTCATGGCGATCCTTGCACCACCACTCTCCACTGCTGGGAATGCCGCGACCACCGGGTCCGCGTGACCGTCCGTCAGGCAAGCTGGAGCGATGAATGAGCCGAGCGACCCATCGCGACGAACTACGGCCGGGTCAACGCACCCGGGCTTTGATTCTCGGGCAAAAGGACTGGGCCCACTGCCCATAGCCCACCCCGGAACACGATTCCAGTGGGCGACGTGCCGTGAAGGTGATGGCTCGGTGCACCTAGACGACTGCCAGTTGTCGGCGTTGTACTGGTTGGCAGCGAAGATGTCCGACAGAGTCAGGGCATGGTTTCCATCGTGAGCTCACTTCCCATCTACGCCTCGAGGCTCCGGGGCCTCGCTCTGCTCGACGCAGACGGCCTGCAGATCGGCCGGATCGAGAATGTCGTCATCCGCCCGTCGGCCGGTAAACCTCCGCAGGTCACCGGTCTCCTCGCGGACGTCCAGCGACGCCGGATCTTCATCAACGCCGGGAGATTGGCCGAAGTCGACTCGACCGGTGTGCGCCTCAAAGGGAGCACCGTCGATTTCCGGCGCTTCGCCCAGAAGCCGGGCGAAGCCTTGGCCTCGGACCTCTACAAGCGTTCCGTCGCCGGCCGGTCAGTGATGGACATCGCCCTGTCCCCATTCCCTGACAGTGCCGAGCCATGGCAGGTGACCGGCGTGGCCCTCAGCGTTTCGCGTGCCCTGCGGCGGCGCGCAGGCGAGACCGTCGACTGGCGCGCTGTCCCGCAGCTATGGGACACCGGCGCCGATCTCGGACAGGTGGCGCCCCTGCGGGATCTCCACCCCACCGAACTGGCGCAGACCGTGTCCACCCTCACCCCGGCGCGGCGCCGGCTGCTCACCGAGGCCCTCGACAATGAGGAGCTGGCCGACGTCTTGGAGGAGATGACCGAGGACGACCAGGTACGCCTCCTCGAAGGGATGTCCGTGGAGCGGGTCGCCGATGTGATCGAGGAGATGGAGCCCGACGACGCCGCCGACCTGCTGGCGGAGATGCCGGCCGCCACGCGCGACGAGCTGCTCGGCGTCATAGAGGGTGAAGATGCGGCCATCTTGCGCCGGCTGCTGCGTTATGACGCCACCACGGCGGGCGGGCTCATGACGCCGCAGCCGGTGATCCTGACCCCGAAAAGCACCGTCGCTGAGGCCCTGGCTCGGATCCGTCACCCCGACGTCGACGCCGTCGAGGCAGCCCAGGTCTTCGTCTGCGAGGCGCCTACCACCACCCCCACCGGTCGCTTTCTCGGGGTAGTCGGTTTTCAGCGGCTACTGCGAGAGGCGCCGTCAGTAACGGTCGGTGAATGCGTCCAGAGCACCGACTTCGTCCGACCCGAGATGCCCGAGAGCGAGGTGGCAGAACGCCTCGCAGCGTACGACCTGGTCGGCTTGGCGGTCTGCGACGAGGCGGGCCGTCTGGTGGGAGCGATCACCGTCGACGATGTGCTCGACCGCACCCTGCCCGTCGGCTGGCGCCGGCGAAGGAGGTGAGCGCAATGGCGCTAAAGCCCCGCAGGGAAGGATCGGGGGACCGGCTCTCCACGCCCAGGGGAGCCGCGTTGCGATCCGGGGCGGTATATGACCCGGACGCCTTCGGGCGCTTCTCCGAAGGTATCGCCCGCTTCTTCGGCACCGGTAGGTTCCTGGCTGGGCAGACGGTCCTGGTGGTCTTCTGGATCGCCCTCAACACCCTCGGCCTCATCCACCACTGGGACCCCTATCCGTTCATCCTGCTGAATCTGGCCTTCTCGACCCAGGCGGCCTACGCGGCCCCGCTCATCCTCCTGGCCCAGGGTAGACAGGACGAACGCGAACGACTGAGCATCGAAAGGGATCGGGAAGTGGCCGCGAGGACACAGGATGACACCCGGTTCCTCGCTCGCGAACTGATCGCCGTCCGGCTTTCGGTGGCCGACACCGTCACCACCGATGACCTCGACCGAGCCCTCGCACGGATCGAGGGCGCTATCGCCCGGATCGAGGCTCGCTTGGAGGCCGATCCTTGAGCAACAGCAAGACCGGCAAGGGGCTTTGCGGAAAGAGTTGGGCAAACCACCCGGGTTTCCTGTGTGACTGGCGGAACATGCGTGACCGTCGGGTTCACCGGGACGGCCGGCACGCTCGCGATATCCACCGACGGTGGCGTCAACTGGACCAATGAAACGATTCCCGCGGACACGTTCAGCCTCCTAGGTGTCTCGTGCACGTCGGACACGAACTGTGTGGCAGTCGGTCGGACCACCGGGGGCGACGGCCTCTTGCTGACGAGCAGCAACTCGTTGACGACCTGGTCCAGCCAGACTCTTCCCGCCACCATCGATGAGCTCGAGTCCGTCTCTTGTTCCTCGTCGACTCTCTGCACGGCCGCCGGTCAGGGGTCGCTCGGCGGCGCGATCGTCACCTCGACCGATGAGACCACGTGGACTAACGAGACCGTGCCGTCGGGTTCCAGCGTGTTGAGCGGAGTTTCATGCCCATCGGATTCGGACTGTGCGGCCGTCGGAACCGTCGGTGAATCGGCTGGTGGCTTCATCCTGTCCACGTCGGACGGTGGAACGTCGTGGCTCAGTCAGAGCGTCCCGGCTGCGACGGGCAGCCTCAACGCCGTCTCGTGTGCTTCTACCGCCATATGTGAAGGCGACGGTTCCAACACGGCCACCGACGGCATAATCCTGGCCGGCACGAGCCCGGAACCGGCGTCGTCGGTCACCACGGCCTCGGTCAGCCCAACCGTGGTCGCTGCCGGACAGTCGGTGACGTACTCGGCCACGGTCGCCAACCTGGCCAAGGTCCCCCTTGGTGTCCCGACCGGCACCGTCAACTTCTCAATCAGCTCGACCCAACTCTGCAAGGCCACGTTGATCGGCGGTTCGGGTAGCTGCCAAGCGACGAACGGCCCCGTAGGTACCG
The DNA here is from genome assembly GCA_003156595.1 of Acidimicrobiaceae bacterium. Classification (GTDB taxonomy): domain Bacteria; phylum Actinomycetota; class Acidimicrobiia; order Acidimicrobiales; family Palsa-688; genus PALSA-693. The sequence goes on along the minus strand of PMHH01000168.1, from coordinate 4,999 downwards.
ACACCGTCACCGCGACATACAGCGGCGATTCGACCTACGCCGGATCAGTGGGCACCGCGACGTTGACCGTCGAACCGGCCGTGATCGCGCCCACGACCGGCTACTGGCTGGTCGGCTCCGATGGTGGGGTGTTCAGCGAGGGCGGTGCCCACTTCTACGGATCGCTCGGGGGCATCCATCTGGCCGCCCCCATAGTGAGCATGGCGCCGACTGCTGGCGGTAAGGGCTATTGGCTGGTCGGCTCCGACGGCGGCGTCTTCACGGAAGGCGATGCACCCTTCTACGGGTCGCTGGCCGGCATCCATCTGGCCGCGCCGATCGTGGCCCTGGTCCCGACCCTCGACGGTAAGGGCTATTGGCTGGTCGGGGCCGATGGAGGGGTATTCAGCGAGGGGGACGCTCATTTCTATGGTTCGCTCGGTGGTATCCATCTGGCTGCGCCGATCGTGGGTATGGCGCGGACCGACGACGGGAAGGGTTACTGGCTGGTCGGTTCCGATGGTGGGGTGTTCGGCGAGGGGGACGCTCATTTCTACGGCTCGTTGGGCGCCGACCATCTGGCCGCTCGAATCGTCGGTATGGCCCCGACCGCCGGCGGCCTGGGCTACTGGCTCGTGGGCTCAGACGGCACCGTCTTCAGCGAGGGTGACGCCCATGTCTACGGGTCGCTGGCCGGTGTCCACTTAGCCGCTCCGATCGTCGGTATGGCCCCGACCGCCGGCGGCCTGGGCTACTGGCTGGCTGGCTCTGACGGCGGCGTCTTCACCGAGGGCGATGCGCCCTTCTACGGGTCGCTGGGCGACGTCCACCTAGCCGCGGCCATCGTCGGCATGGCCGCCAGCTGACTGTTGGGACAGTTCAGCCCTACCTCCACCAGGGTGCCGAGATCCTGCTTGCCACGTCTTTGGCCGGGGCGCTGAGATCGTCGAGGTTCCGGCGGAGGTGGTCGACGTGCTGGCCGACCCAGACCACCTGGCCGTCGTCTACAACGCCTTCCGGATCACCGAGCGGCAGCCGGGCCAGTTCCTCCGCCACCGTTAGCGGAGCGTGGCCAAGCCCGGTCGCCAGGGCGTCGTACAGCCCGGCTACCCGTACCGCCTCACCCATCATCATCCGGGCCTGGTGGTGATCGGCCCGGCGCACCGGTGCCCGGGTGCGGGCCAGAGCATGGGCCATAAAGCGCAGACGCATAGCCCCTCCAGCCAGGTGCCACAGGTGCTCTTTGGCGACCCGTTTCGAACCCTGCTCAGACAAAAGTCCCCGGAGCGCCTCGTCCAGGCGGGCGCCGGCGGTTACGACCGACGGTCCTCCGTCCGGAGGTTCGTCGCGCAAGCCGAGCGCCCATGCTGTCGCCTGGACCAGGTAGAGCCCGCCAGTCCGGAAGGCCTCGGCCAGGTCCCGAGCCACCACCCCCGTCGCCCCGCGGGGCCAGAACAGCACGCCGACCACCACGCTCAGGCCCACTCCCAGGGCCACGTCCTCGATCCGCACCTCACCGACCTTCCAGCCAACCGGCACGATGATGTTGTAGAGCACGCTGATCGTCACCGTGAACGCAGCCTGTCCGACTGCGAACGGTGCTGTCCCCGGCGCGTAGCCGGCGATCAGTACGGCCAGCGGCAGGGCGACCCACAGCGCGGTGGTGTTATGACCGATGGCCACGATCAACACCGCGCCGACTACGAAGCCGGCCACCGTTCCGGCGATGGCACGCAGGGCGATCGCTCCAGTGGCGGCCGCGCTGGTGCGCAGGACCGACAGAGCGCCGAGTACCACCCAGAAGCCGTGTTGGACGTTGGTCACGTCCGCCACCGCCACCGCCGCAGCGAGGGCAACCGCGCCCCGGACACTGTTGAGGAACCAGATCGACCGCAGATTGGCGTGCCGCCCGACCACACCTTCGACCGCGAGGACCAGCGGATACTTGCCGGCAGCGCGGCCAACCCCGGTCGAGCCGCCCCACCATCGGTCTACCTCCTCGGCCGCCTCCGACGGCTCGATTCGCCGAGCCGCGACCAGGGCATCGAGAGCGGCCATGCGGACCGCACCCGCCACCAGGCGGCTGTGGAAGGTCCGATGCACATCCTCGTGTGGAGGCGACGAGTCGAGCCCCACATCAGACACTGGAGGGAGCAGGTCGCCCAGAGCGTGCGCCGCCTCCTCCAGACCCTCGGCCCCACCGCCCTCGATCAGCTCGGCAGTCAGGCGAAGGGTAGCGCTGGCCCGCTCGAATCGCTGACGGTCGGCTTCTCGAGCCCGAAAGCAGCCCGCCTCCTCCGTCGTCGCCTCGGCCGCCGAGGTCGTGCACCACTGCAGATCCTCCACCAAGCTGGCGATGGCCTGGTCGCTGGTGGTCAGCCCGGTCGGCCGGTAGGGAACCTCGGTAAAGGCGCTGAGCAGATCGTGCTTGGCTACCATGGCTGCCTCGGCCCTCTCCGTCGATCGGTCGCCGGCCAGCGCGGCGTCAAGTTGATCGGCGACGGCAGATGCGCAGATGCTCGCAGCCCGGCGTAACCGGTCGGTCGGGATCCGGGCGTGCAGCACCATCACGGCCATCGTGCCCGCCGCTGACGCCAGCCACCATCCCTCCAGCCGCGACGGGATCATGCCCACGGTGCCAGGCGAGGCCGCCGGGAGCACGAAGGCGAGTAGGGCAGCGGTGCCCCCTGACGCCGCGTTGGAGCTGATCACGCCGGCAAAGAGCACGCAGAAGGCGACTGCGAGTGTGACCACGGCCGCTACCACTGTCACCGAGTTGACCGCTGTACCAATGACCACAAAGACGCTACCGATCACCGCCAGGCCCACATGGGCCACCAGCTGGTCCCGCCGGCCGCCGCCGAACCCGGCCAGTATCAAGGTGGCAAAGCCGCCGAACGCGGCGAACGTGGCCATCTGGCGGTTGCCGATCACCTCGACGCAAAGGGCGAAGAGGCCCGCAACCACGATGGCGGCCCGCACCGCCCGCAAAGCCGCCGGGACCGACCACACCGGGCGCAGACCCCGAACCACCGCATTGATCCGGCCCGCGAGGGCCGTCGTGGGGGCGGCTACGGGTGCGGCCACCCACCGAATCTACAGCGAGGCCCGAGCACGCATGCTAAAGGCCCGGGTTTCCTTGGTAGTGCTAGCCCAGATTATGCCTCCGCCGGAACGCCGCCATGTTGACCCGGTTGGCACAGGTGGTCGAGCAATAGCGCCTCGAGGAGTTGCGGGAGAGGTCGACCAGGACGTCCCCGCAGTCCTCGGCTTCGCACACCTGGAGCCGGTGCAGCTCACCCTGACGCACGACGTCGATCATGGCCATGGCCGCTTCGACCGCCATGCGATCGACGAGCGGCGTCTCAGGCGACGTCGCGTGCATGTGCCAGTCCCATCCGTCATGGCGAACGAGCTGGGGCAGAGCCCGGGCCTCGCGAAGTATGGCGTTGACCTGCTTCACGATCGCGTCGGCGTCCGCCTCCCAGAACCGGCGCAGGACCGGCCGCAAGGATCGGACCGAGTCCAGCTCCGGGGCGTCGTAGCGACGACTGCCCGTCCAACGCCACTGCTCGGCGAAACGATCCAGCTCGGCGATATCTCCGAGCCGCTCTCCTGCCCGTCCGGCCGTGTTGACGAGCGCGGCGGTGCCGAGCAGTGCCATCTCCGTGTCATGGGCAAAAGGCGATTTGACTACTGACATAATGGGCCTTAGGTTCGCGGTCATGAGTGTAAGCCGTCCACGGCACTTACATCTCGATGTCGGGGTAGTCACTGGCCTTCTGTCAGCGGCAGCCTTCGGCACGTCCGGGGCCTTCGCCACATCTCTACTGCGGGCCGGTTGGACTCCAGGTGCCGCGGTGGCCGCCCGGCTTGTGATCGCCGCCCTGGCCCTGTCCGGGCCGGCCCTGCGCCAGTTACGGTCCCGGCCGGGCGCGCTGCGGCGGAGTTGGAAGACGGTCGTCTTCTACGGCCTGGTCCCGATCGCCGGGTGCCAGCTCTGCTACTTCCAGGCCGTTCAGCACTTGTCGGTCGCCGTCGCCCTCCTATTGGAGTACTCGGGCACCCTCATGGTCGTCGGGTGGATGTGGGCCCGCCACCACCAAAGGCCGAGCCGGATCACCGCGGCTGGCGCGGCCGCGGCCATCGCTGGCTTGGTGTTGGTGCTCGACCTCATCGGCGACCATCACCTTTCCTCGGTCGGCGTGCTGTGGGGCCTCGGGGCCGCTGTCGGCCTGGCCGTGTACTTCGTCGTCTCCGCCCGCCACGACGAGGGCCGGCTGCCTGCGCTGGCCGTCGCTTGGGGCGGCCTTTCGGTCGGCGCAGTGGCGATGCTCGTCGCCGGGGCCGCCGGCGTCGTTCGGCTGCGCGCCCCGCACACGACGGTCGTGCTCGCCCACACCAGGGTCAGCTGGTTGGTGCCGCTGCTCGGCATCGGCCTGCTCGCCGCCGCCTTCGCCTATGTCGCCGGGATCGCCGCCGCCCGGGCCCTTGGCCCCCGTCTGGCGTCATTTGTCGGACTGGTCGAGGTGCTCTTCGCCACCATCTACGCCTGGCTACTCCTCGGCCAGAAGCTGACCACGACGCAGCTAGGAGGTGGCGCGCTGGTCGTGGTAGGCATCGCACTGGTCCGCATCGGCGAGTCCGCCCCCGCCGCAGAGAAGGAGACCGCGACAGAACCGGTCGCCCCGGAAGCGGCGCTCACCTCGCCTTGAGCTGCGGCGGTAGCGACGACCTCTCGCGGTTCAGCACCAGAGTTCGTCCGGGCCAAACAACAAGTGCTTTGAGCTGCCGGTCGATCTCTCGAAGCCGGAGAGGTGCCAAACTCGGGACGGATGACGCCAGAGGGACGAGAACCGGGAGAAGACTCAGTCGACGCAGAGCATTCCGTCGCCAAATTGTTCGGCTCGCTTCACGACCAGCTCAAACGGGTCGAGCAGATGATGGGACCGGAGGTGGCGGCGGCGAAGGGAGTCGAGCGGCAAATGGTGCCGGCGTGGCGGCGCGCCACCGATGGCGA
>PMHH01000040.1:2785-4684 GCA_003156595.1 Acidimicrobiaceae bacterium | reverse complement strand
TCGGCGCCGTCGAGCCGCACAATGTCGTTCAGCTCGTCGAGGACGGACTGGGCCGGTGGGCTGATCATGGCGCGGATCCCTCAGCGATCGTGACCGGGGACTGGACGGGCTCGTGCGTCGGTACGGCCAGGTGGGGCACGAGCAACCACGATTGGGCGATGCCCGGGCCGCCGGCGGCGACGATCATGATGTTGGCCGGGTCGGCCAGGTGGAGCTTGTTGTCGTACTTGCCGACGGTGTCCGCGGTCATCATCGGCCACAGATAGTTCTGCATCCGTTCTTTCGTCCACCCCTGGTCCAGGAGGCGGAGCTGATGCTCGGTGCCGATCACCACGACCACGCTGCGACCGTCGCCGGCCCACTCGTCGCGCTGCAGGCCGGCGTGGCGGGCGTGCTCCCCGATGGCGTCGAGGATCTTCTCCGGATCGGGATCGAACTCGGTGACCTGGAGGAATCGCATCACCGACTGGATGGTGACCACGCTCTCATCGGGCCGGTAGCCCAGCTGGACGTGGAGGGGCGTCCATCCGGTCGCTTCCTCGTCCTCGCCGAAGCAGAACGAGTAGCGCAGCGGCCAGCTGAAGCTGGCCCGGTCGAGCTCGCCGGGAATGGCCCGGCAGACGTTCCGGATGACCAGCCGGAGGGCGCGGCCGATGGTGGCATTGGCCCGGAAACCCGGACCGAAACACGCCTGGCCGCTGTGAATCCCGATCTCGTGCCGCACCGGGCCGTTGACGATGACGGCGTGCGCCGCCCCGGCGAGGGTCGCGGTGGTGGAGTGGGAGTTGGCCTTGGTCTGCAGATGGGCGCGGACGGCCGCCACCACGACCGGGAAGTACTCGGGGCGACACCCCGCCATCACGGCATTGATGGCCGCTTTCTCGGCGGTCACTGTGACATTGCGGGTGGGCACGGTCCCGAGGACTTCCTCGGGACCCAGACCCCCGGCGGCCAGCATGGCCGAGACCGCTTCGGCGGTGGCGGGGACCACGGGCAGGCCGTCGGTCCACCCGAGCTCGAAACAGGCCTCCAGCGCCTCGTCGGCCGTGTCGAAGGTGCGGGCGGGGGCGTCGAGGGTCACGAGGGCTGGGTCAGGCGCGCCCGAACGGCCGGGGCGATCTCAGTAGCGAGGGCCAGCGCCTCCTCCTTCGTCCATACTCCCGTCGGGTTGTGGGGGTAGTCGATCGTGACGATGGGATAGTCGGGACAACCCACGAGCCGGGCCATGGCGCGCACGGCAGGGACCAGGGCGGTGTGGACGATGCACACGGCCGGGATGCCGGCGGCCTCGAGGTCGAGGGCGTCGCGCATGGACCGGGTGCTACAGCTACCGCAGCCTCCCAACCCGGTCACGGCCACGGTGGCCGATGCGATGAACCGATCCCACTCCTCGGGGTAAGGGGGGACGGATGCGCTGGCCTTGACCACCTTGACGACGTCGGACACCCCGTCGTCCTCCGACAACTTGGCGTACAGCGCGTCGAACATGATCTCGGAGTCACCGAGGCCATTGGCCATGATGCCGAAGGTCTGCCCGTCGAGCGTGACCGGTCGCGTTGCGGTCACGAAACTGTCGGCTGCGTCGATCGATCCATTCGTTGGGTCCAATATGGTCAGTGCCATGACGTCCACCCCCACGTTGCTCGGATGTGCGAACTGCCCGAAGCCACCGGCGCGCGGCGGCTTGCCCACATAGTACGTGCAATGTTAGCCTCTGACAAGTAGGGCCGCCGGATCACTCGGCGTGGAAGAGTGAGTCGAACCAGAGTCCGCCCAGGGTCGCCCCGGCGACCGCCGTACTGGCAAGAAGGGGGAGTCCCATGCGCGCAGACGACATGATCCTGATCAGTGTCGATGACCACATTGCCGAGCCGGCCGACATGTTCGAGGGCCACGTCC
>PMHH01000040.1:0-2722 GCA_003156595.1 Acidimicrobiaceae bacterium | reverse complement strand
ACGAGCGGGTGCGCGACATGTCCGCCGGTGGCACGCTCGCCGGCCTCAACTTCCCCAACTGGACCGGATTCTCGGGGCAGGTGCTCAACGAAGGGCCCGACCGGGCGGTCAACGAGATCATGATCAAGGCGTACAACGACTGGCACGTCGACGAGTGGTGCGCCGCCTACCCCGACCGGTTCATCCCCTGCGGGATCCTTCCTCTCTTCGACGTGGACAAGGCGGCGCAGGAGGTGCGGCGCCTGGCCGACAAGGGGTGCCACGCCGTGACCTTCTCGGAGAACCCGACCGCGCTGCAGATGCCCTCGATCCACTCGGGCCACTGGGACCCGCTGTTCGCCGCCTGTTCGGACGTCAACACCGTGCTCTGCTGCCATGTGGGCTCCTCCTCCAAGGCCGCCTCCACCTCGCCCGACGCCCCGGTCTCGGTGGCCATGGGGCTCTCGTCCGCCATGTCCATCTACTCCCTTGGCGACCTCATGTGGGCGGACTTCTGGTGGAGGTTCCCGGAGCTCAAGTTCTCCTTGACCGAAGGGGACATCGGGTGGATCCCGTACTTCCTCCAGCGGGCCGAGCACATCCAGGACCGCCACTCGGGCTGGACCCAGCACCAGTTCCCTGACGGCATGGGACCCGCGGACGTGTTCCGTGAGCGCATCCTCTGCTGCTTCATCAACGACCCGGTCGGCGTGAGCCTCATCGACCACTTCAACATCGACAATGTGTGCTGGGAGTCGGATTTTCCACATTCCGACAGCTCTTGGCCGAACGGACCAGAAGTGAACGAGGGACAGTTTGCCGCCCTCAGTGATGAACAGATCAACAAGATCACGCACCTCAACGCTATGCGTCACTTTTCTTTCAACCCTTTTGCCACTCGACCGAGGGAATACTGCACCGCGAAGGCTCTCCGCGCCGAAGCCCTCGACGTGGACACGGTCACCCACGTGGGTCGTCCTCCAGACGCACGCGATCGCGACTACTTCAAGACCTTTACTCCCAATCAGGCTACGGCGATACCGGCGCGCTGATTTATCTTCGGATCCACCGATGAGATGTAGCACTGACTGCATCGAAGTTGACCTTCGGTGAGCCGTACCTAGTGGCAAAATACGGGACGGTTGTCGGTGCGACGCTGGTGAATCCTTGAGCGCTTCATCAATGCCGCCGGCCGTCTCCTCGGACCGTTGATGGGGATCTGCTCGGCCGCAAATTGCTCACCTTGATCCATGCCATGGTGGCCGGCGGCGGAGCCACCGAGGACGCTTATGTGCTCCGGTCGGGGGCGACGTCTTTGGGTTCTGTCGCACCGAGTCATGGTGCCGTCGGGGCTCGGGATGTTCTTGTGCGCCTTCCCGTTCGGTCATGTCCGCCCATTGGACGCGGTATTCGCAGAGGTGCGTGGTCGGGCCTCGTCCCTCGGAGCCGCACTTCACCCTGGCGCTGCGTGCGCAGCCGGGTTTCTCAGTTCCGGGCCCGTCTGGTCTGGTCAGTCGTTCGAGAACCCCAACCTTACGCACCCCACCTGCGTGGCCCTGCTCCAATGCTTCCTCCCGCCCTCAACTTCCTACGATGCCTCCCCATCCGTCACGCTGTAGCGCGGAATCGCGCAGTCGACGCACCGCAGACGGCGGCATCGGCGCTGATAAACGGAATCGAACCTCTGAATGTCTGCCTTGAAGCGCCCAGGGGTCCCGGTGAGCCGACGGATCGGGCTCGGCGGTTAGGCGCCAGCGCAACATGCCCACCTGATCGGTTCATCTTAGGATTTTCATTAGATCCAGGCTCATCGGCAACGAAATGGGCATCCGCGACTGTCATCGGCGTAACAGTTGCATCGGCGGCCTATGTCCTCATCGGGGCAGGTGACGAGTCAATACCGCGGGCAACAATCGTGTTCGGAGACGTCCCCTGGGAGCATGGCGGCCTCACTTGGACACTGCCGATCCCAGGGATCCTTACTGGAATACCCTGTTCTGAAACTTCTGTAGGGAGGGTGCGGATGTTCTGGAAAGCGCTTGTGCTACGACTAGCGATGACGGTCATGATGGTCGCGGGGGCGGTGATCGTACTTGGGTCGACGGCCTCCGCTGCAGCGAGGTCATCGTCGAGTTCAAGCGGGGTCTGGCCCGGGGTCGGGAAAGTATGCGAGCCAGGTTCCGGCGGTGCATCATCGGTCCGCGGGGTAGCCACCAAGACGATAAGGATCGCCGAGTTCAANNGGAGGCATCAACGGGCGCAAGATCATGATCGATAACCGCGATGCCGCCCTGTTCAACGCAGCGCAGGAGATGACTGCGGCGTGCCAGAGTGATTTCATGGCGGTCGGTGGCGGCCTGGTTCTCGACCAGGCAGCGGTACCCATCCGTGAGAAGTGCGGACTCGGACAGATCAGTGGCTACGTCGTCTCGAACGCCTCGGATCTTGCATCGGACCAGGTTGACCCGACCGGCATCAACACAGATTCGGTGACCTCAGGATGGTTCGGGGCACTGGCTAAGGCCTACCCCGACGCGGTCAAGAAGGCTGGCATGGGCGCCGAAGACAATCCCTCCATCCTTCAACCCGAGACGAAGTTCGAGTTCGGCGCCGAGGCCCAGGGTTGGAAGGTCGTGGACTTCCCCGAGCCCCCGACCACCGTGGAGAACTGGGCGCCCTATGTCGAGCAGTACCAGCAGAAGGGGGCCCAGTCCCTGTGGCCCGCCGACAGCGGCAACTTCAC
>PMHH01000120.1 GCA_003156595.1 Acidimicrobiaceae bacterium | reverse complement strand
GGATGGGGAAATCGGTCACCATCGTGCGGGCGAACTCACTGAGCACCGCCGAAAGTTGACGTTCAATCGACATCGTAAAAGGCCTCCGCTTATATCCCGGCCGCGGGGTCTGGGCGGAATGCCATGTAACGGCACCGACACAAAGATTAGACCCAGAGAATATCAGTCACCGGATGCCATCACCCGGATACGGCAGGCGGCTATACGAGTAGTAATTACTACGATAACCGGCATTTTACCAACGGCGAAGCTGTGCTGCCCGCCGGGTTGTACACTTCGTGGCGCATCAGGCCCTGCCCGCGTTCCCCCAACCGCCGAAGCCGGCCGGTCCGTTCACGATAAAGGGGTTGCAATGCCTCGAGAGGCTGACGTCGTCAAGGCGCTCGTCGAGATGGCCGACACCCTCGTCGACGACTTCGACGTCATCGACGTCCTCACCGGCCTGGCGGAACGATGCGTGAACCTACTCGGCGTTTCCGCGGCCGGCGTGATGCTCGCCTCACCTAACGGCGATCTGCGAGTGGTGGCCTCGTCCAGCGAGGCGATGCGGGTCCTGGAACTCTTCGAGCTACAAGCCCAAGAAGGACCCTGCCTGGACGCCTTCCGTACCGGCGAGCCCGTCGGGCACGAAAACCTGTATGTCGGGTCTGGCCCCTGGCCGCAGTTCTCCACTGCCGCCCTCCAGGCCGGCTTCCAGTCAGTGCACGCGCTGCCACTGCGTATACGCGACGTGACCATCGGCGGCCTTAACCTGTTCAACGTAGAACAGACCCCGATCGACGAACGCGACTTGATCGTCGCCCGAGCCCTCGCCGATCTGGCCGCCATCAGCGTCCTACAGCATCGTGCCGTCACCGAGACACAACGCCTCAGGGAGCAACTCACCCACGCCCTGAACAGCCGCATAATCATCGAACAGGCCAAAGGGATCATCGCCGAGCGGGCCAACTGCGACATGGCAGACGCGTTTTCCCGGCTACGGAACTACGCCCGCAAGAACAACCGCCGCCTCACCGACGTAGCCCAAGCCGCCGTCGACCACACCGTCGACCCCCAGGCATGGGGACCCCAACCGCCTTCACGGCACTCCTAACCGCCCCACACACCGGACTGGCAGATTCTGACGCTCCTGCTTCGGAGCCACCCGCCAATCTCGCAGCGTTCAACTCACCCAGTTGCTATGCGGGATGTCGGCGTGTCAGCCGGCCGGCAAGTCTACGGATCCGTCACCAGAGTCGCCGATACTCCGACGCCAGCGACATGACATTCGCAGCCTGGACTCGACATCACGGCTCGTTGGCTCGAGGAAACCGCCTCTCGGCTGGCGTCGCTTTGGTGGGGTCGTGTTCGTTGTGGTAGAACAGGAGTTCGGTAGGTGGGCCGCGATCGCTTGTGGTCGTGTCCTGCCGACACGGTTGCTCCAGTCCTTGGCGACGCCGGGCGTTTTGCTCGGAGGACGGCCAACAGGATAAGGAGCGGCCAGGATGTCTATACCGCGATCACGGCCAAGGCCCGGTGGCTGCTCCCGGCTCGACGGTAGACCTCTTGTCGGAATGCGCTGCCGGTACCGGTCGCTCGGTGTAACCACGGCCGCCGGCGCCGACTCTGCTGCGAAGGATCTCCACACTCCGGTTGACCGCGCCCGCCCCCCAGCGCTGGTCCCGGAGTGTGGAAAACGATCAAACACCCATCCAGAACGGGGCCAGTCGAGGCCGTCACGCCGGTCCGGGCGGCCCTCGGTTGCGATTCTCGGTCATCTCGACGCTCTCTACGCCCTGGCCTACTTGAGTTCAGGGGACGCCGACGGAGCCCAAGACGTGGTCATCGAAGCATTCAGACGCGTAGGCACGGAGCCACTCGCCACGTCGCCTGGCCGATCCCGGATATGGCGGACGCTGGCCGATCATGTCCACATGGCGAACCAACAACGAGCAGTATCGCCGGGCTCGGTTGGGGGTCCGTTTCGCGAAGGTCGCCTCTCCTCGGATCAGCAAGAGGCGATCGCCCTTCTCCTCGTTGACGGGCGGGAAACAAAGGTGGCCTGCCTGCTCGGTATTTCGCCGGGTGAAGTCCGCTCCCATTTCGGCGCCGGGCTGACGACATTGCAGGCAATGTGGTTCCCGATGTCTCAGCAGAGACCGAATAGGACGTTCGAAGGGTTGCCCATCCGCGGACAGCCGTCCCCCCATCAAGGAAAGGTTTGATCTCGTACCCGATGCGCCCGGCGGCTACGAGGAGCTTTCTGTAAGCGAATACCTCGAACGCTCGGCGGGCCGACTTCGGCGGAGTGCGGTTGTGTCGGCAATGACCTCTGACGCGATGTCCTTACCTCTTTCGAAGCCCGGTAAGGGGCCGACTTCATGTGGTCGGTCTTGTCCTGTGTTCTCAGGGCCTGGTCACCGGGTTGCTACGGCGGGTCATCCCGGCCCGTCTCTTTCGGGCCGGGATGACGTCGCGTCCGGTCGGATGAGTCAGGTAGCTGGCCCGTCTTGGGGGTTGACGCCGGTCAGGTCGCGCGGGGTCGAGCCGCCGGTGGGCCGATCGGCTTTGGAGCCGTCGGAGCCGGAATCGAAACGGCCGGCCTCTTTGCCGTCTTCTGTGCTGACCTTTTCGCCACCGCGTGTCATGCTCTGGCCGACACCCTCGGGGGCCATTTTGGCGTCGTCGCGCGGCGCGGCGGCGGACTCTGCCTGGATGGCCTCCTTGGGGGGCGCCTCTCCGTTCAACATGCGTTCGGGTCCTTCGGATCTTTCGTTGCGACCTTTGTTGCGGTCGTCGTAGGGCGGAACGAGGCTGTCGGCGGTATCGATCGTTCCTCCGGGGTTGGGGTTGGGGCCTGTGTGGAAGTCGTTTCCTACGCGATCGCTCTTGGGCGGATTGATGTCGGGCATGTGGCTCTCCTTGCTATCTGGTTTGGTATTGGGGTCTTGGACATGCTTGAGGCTTCGTCTTCGTCCTCATGTGTAGCTTCGGGTGACGAGGTCTCGAGCGTGTGGACCGGCGGTCGCGACGTGAGTGTCGGCACGTCACGCGGGGATTGTGACGTCTGGGCTACTTCTTGAAGGCGTCCTTTACCTTCTCGCCGGCTTGCTTGAGGTTGCCCTTCATTTGGTCGGCGTTTCCTTCGGCCTCGAGCTTGTTATTGCCGACAGCTTTGCCGGCCGTCTCCTTGATCTTGCCCTTCGCTTGTTGGGCACTGTTCTTGGCCTTATCGGTTGTTGTCATCGGTGGATCCTCGCTTTGGGTGGAAGTGGAGGCATGAGCCTCGGGAATTTAGAGTCGGGTTGGGTAGCTGCAATAGGTGGTCCGGATCGCTCGCCGTCGCCGGAGGCGATCGGGGTTGGCCGGAGAAAAGTTAGGCCCTGCTGCGTCGCAGCATCATGAACAAGATCACGACAACCAGGATGAGAATGATCATTCCTACGCTGATGAACATTGGTTGACTCCCTTCTTCCCTCAGGCGCCTTGCTCGTCGAGCTGGATTTCCGTTTCGGCGCCTTGCAGGGCGACAGCGGTTTGTGTCCCCTCGCCGTGTCCGACGGGAGTCATGAGAGCGAATCGAGGGCCGCGGACAGGCTTAGCTGAGGGTGGAAGCATTGTCAGGGCCATTTGGTGGCCTCCCTGGTCGGCGAAACGCACTTGCTGCGCTACCAGGGTCTGGAGCAACGCTCCCGGGAGGGTGCCGGCGCTACTGGCAGAGTCCAACACGGTGCGGGCTCGCACTCCGTATCAACTTCTACGATACACCCTCTGGCTGCCGATCGCACAATGGACGGCCAGTGGAGTTCGTCACGGCGACAGGACCATGTCGCCAGGGCACCGCAAACGAGGGGACTTGGAGGCCGCGGAAAGGGGGGCGGTGATGGATCCTCCGAGTTTGATACAAGTACGGCTGTGATCGAGCTCAGTTCTTGGTGTAACTGCAAAGCGAGCTGAGTGTCGATTTTACGGGCGACTAGCCAGTCTGGGCGCCACGAGTTTCGGTGACGACATGCTGTTGTTCGATGCCCCGGATCAGTATTTTGAGGATGCGCGAATCATCGTTGGCCATGAATGCTCAGATCTTCCTCGGCGGCGTGGAGCGGGTGGGTCAATTGATTCGCAGCTTCCGGGCGATCACGTCCTCGGCGACGGCGCTGAGCGGCCAGTCGTGGCCGAAGGCGTAGGCCCGCAGGCGGACTAGCGCTTCGGTGACGCTTACGTCGAGCTGGACTGACACCATGCCCGCCGCGTTGTGCAGGCCGTAGTGGAAGTCAGCGCTCCGCTCAACGTTTTCTGCCACCGTCCCCGCCGGCGCGCTGGCCTGCGTGTCGATCACCCACTGGGTGATCACATCGGCCATCGCCAGCCCGTCGGCGTGTTGGTCGTCGCTCAAAGCAGCGGGCCGGTCCCGGTAGACGTTGAGGGCACCGAGGCGCACTCCACCAAGTCGCAGGGGGAACGCGAACACCGCCCGCGCTCCCGCCCTGACGGCGAGGGGAGTGAACGCCGGCCAGCGGGCGGTGGCCGGATCGGCCAGGTCGGGTTCGAGCACGACCCGGTCGGTGTGGTAGGCCTCAACGCAGGGGCCCTCGCCCAGCTCGTACTGCAACTCCTCGATCCGGGTGCTCACCTCGTCGGTGGTGCACAACGATCCCTGGGCGACGTCACCCGACATGAGCATGATCGCGCCGCCGGTGGCGCCGATGCTGGCCGCGCTGGCCTCGCACAGGCGGGCCGCGGAGGGCGCCCCGTGGCCCCCGACCGACAGCTCAGCCCAGATCCTCCCGATCCTGTCACCGGCAGGTGTCGCTGAGGTCACCATCCGGCCTCATCCATTTCGGAGTCCGACAGCGGCGGCGAGCTCATCGGTCGCCGATCGCAGTCAAGCCCGTCGGGATGGACCGACGGCCTGTTGGGCGCGCCAGCCCTAGGACCGAGGTGCTTTGCTTCGATCAGATCGGTCAGCCCGAACACCTGCAAAACCCGGGCGGCCAGCCTCGGCGGCGACCGGACGGTCAGCCGCCGGTCCTGGCGGTCCAGTAGCTGGCCAGCCGTGGCCAACACCCGAGCGGTCGCGGTGTCGATGAACGTGGTCTCCGCCAGGTCGACGACCACATCCCCGGCCCCCACGGCCACCACCCGGGACAACACGTCGCAGAGCACCGGCCTAGTGGACACATCGGTCCCACCCCGCAGAACGACCACGATGCGCGCCCCCTCTACGCGCACCCCCGGGGTCATCGGCGCGGATCGGTCGCCGCGAACAGGCTCCGAAGGTGAGGGGAGCATTGCGAGGGCCATTGTCAGCCTCCCTGGTTGATCGACGCATTCGCTGTGCGCAACCTGGGACTGGAGCAACGCTCCCGGGAGGGTGCCGACGCTAAGGGCAGAGTCCAACACGGTGCGGGTACGCAATCCGTGTCAAAACGAACGGTACACCTCGCAGCGCCGACACACAATAGTTTCTACTGTCGTCGAATCCCCTTGGCGCCTTCTCGGCAGTGTCAACCAGAGCGACGGCCCTCTCATGCCACTCCTCGGTCTGGGCGAGTGTTTCGTACCCGACCGAGATAACAGCTCCCGTCCTCCGCCACAGCGAACAGTGTCCGTCTCTGGCTGATCGTTCCGTAGACGTCCGCTGGACGTGTTGGGGCGTTCACGCTACCCGGGGTGTACCAGATGGGTTTGAACTCGGCCAAGGGAGTGCGATCCTCGCTCCCTGGCACGTCGACTGTCACAAGGACGCGGTTTTTATATGGGGAGCGGACGGTCCGGTAAGGCCACGTAGATAGTTCCATCTTCACACTGGGTCCAGGTGCGAGCGTGTGCCCCCGGAGACGTCAGAGTCCGCACTGTCTGGCCGAGCGGGATTGTCCGAGCGGATTGTCGTGGTTTTGGTCGTATGCGCGATGCTCGACGACGGCTCGGTTCGGGTGCTCGCACCTGACCCTTGAGCCCGACGAAGGCCCCTACCGCCCCTTGGGGCCTTCGTCACGTCACCGCCGGGTTCGGCCATCCGTGGCGGCGAAGCCAGGGCTCCCGCCCCTGGAAGGGCCCCGGCCTCGCCATGGATGCACTTCGATGCGGTCCGACCGACCTCCCCTTTGTGAGTTCGGCAAGCGCGCAAAGACGGAAAGCGGCGTTGGATGACGACGACGGGCCCCGACTTCGGGGGATGGGGTCAAGGGGCAGCACGCCGTGATCCCAGGCCGATGTTTTGCGGCGGGCACCTAGGGGCATTCCGAGGGTTGGATGGAGCGCACCGGAGCCTGGTAGGGCTGGACGGAGGGGCGCTATGCGG
>PMHH01000041.1:17624-17794 GCA_003156595.1 Acidimicrobiaceae bacterium | reverse complement strand
TGGATGAGCGAGAAGTTGTGGACCAGCTCCACGGCCACCCCGCCCGGCACGCCCACCTCGGCGTCGGCCCAGGCTGCCTCTGCGGCGAGCATGGCCAGGGTGGGCCGGATCCCCTTGCCGCCCGGAGACTCGATTGGGTTCCCGTCGGCGTCCGTCCAGCCCAGGTGGTA
>PMHH01000041.1:0-17557 GCA_003156595.1 Acidimicrobiaceae bacterium | reverse complement strand
GAAGGGGCCGTGCGGCCGGCGCCTGAAGGGGCCGTGCGGCCGGCGCCGGAACGGGCTGTGCGGCCGGCGCCGGGAAGGCAGACCGACGCGGCGGCGCGGCCGCTGCGCACCGCGCCTTCCATGGTGGCCGGCCAGCCGGTGTCGGTCCATGCGCCGGCGACGGCCAGGCCGGCCCGGGCGGTACGCGGGCCCGGGCGGAGCTGGGCCGTGCCGGGGCGGGCCCGGAAGGTCGCGTTTCGTTCCTTGGTGACCAGGGACTCCACCACCTGGGCGCCGGCCACCGCGGGTAGCAGTCGCGTCAGCTCGCCGGTGATCCAGGGCACCAGCTCCTCGGGATGGCGGCCCAACAGGTCGTCGGCGGCCGAGATGGACACGGCCACGTACTGCGGCCCCGCCCCCGAACCTGAGCGGGGTGAGCCGGGGCGGCCGGCGTCCAGACCCGACGAGTCCAGACCCGACGAGGCGGTGCGGTCGAACACCCATTGCACGGCGGAGTCCAGCCCGGCGAGCAGTGGCCAGCGGGTGACCGGCCGGTCGAAGACGAGGTGGACGTCGACGATCGCGGAGGCCCCCAGCTCGACCAGCCGATCTTGATGCGGCACGGACCCGGGTGGGAGCAATCGACCCGCCGCGTCGTGGGGGACAGCAACGATCACCCCGTCAGCAGCAACGCTCCCCTCCGGGGTCTCGACCGCAAAGCGACTCTCGCCGGACCCGCCGGCCCTGACCGCCAGGACCGGGGCCCCGAGGCGGACCTCCACCCCGGCCTTGGCGAGGGCGGCGCCGGCCCGCGCCCCGTGCAGTTGACCGAGCGGCACCCGGCTCCACCCGATGTCCGCGGCCCGAGTGTCGCTCAGCAGCCCGGTCTGGAACACCTTCGCCGCCATGGCCAGCGACGCCTCCGAGGCGGGAAGGTTGACGGTCGGCACCGTGATCAGATCCCACAGGCCGGCCACCGCGGCGGCGGACTGGCCGTGACGGGCCAGCCAGGCCCCGAAGCTCTCGCCGTCGAGGGCCGGGTCGTCGAGGTCGAGGCGCCGCAACGCCACTACCGCCCGCCCGAGCCCGAGGCGGGCCGTCAGAGGGAGGTGCGGGTAGCGCAGGAGGGAACCCAGGAGGTGGAACGGCGCCGGCAGGTCGGAACGGCGCAACCGGCCAATACGAGGGAAACCTCCGGCCCCGGCTGCGGGCGCCACTACCGGTATGTCGAGCCGATCGGGGAGTTCCACGTCGGACGCGGCGCCGATGCGGTCGAGGAAGGAGAGGTACGCGTCGCAGCAGCGCAGGAACACATGCTGGCCGTTGTCCACCCAGCGCCCGGCGTGCTGAAAGGACCAGGTGAGGCCGCCGAGACGGGAGCGCCGCTCGAGGAGGGTTACCCGGGCGCCGGCATCCGCGCAGTCGAGCGCGGCAGCCAGCCCGGCCAGGCCGCCCCCGATCACCGCCACATGGGAGGGATGGTTCATGCCGCACCTCTGGCCAGGGCGCGCACTGCGACCGCCGCCTTCTCCGGCCCGGGCAACGACATCCGGCCGCGCAGGACGCCGGCGGGGTCCCGCTGGATTCGTCCCAGCAGGCGGCGGTAGATCCCGGCCATGGCGGCCGTGCAGGCCCGGGACCGCCAGTCGAGCTGCGGCAGGAGGGCCAGGCCCCGGTCGTACCACTCCTCGGCCCGGCCGGCCTCGTAGGTGATGAGGGCCAGCACGCCGTCGATGGGGCCGCGGAGATCGGGCGCCACCCCGAACCGGTCCCGGTCCTCGGCCGGCAGGTACACCCGGCCCATCTGGTCGCGGTCCTCGACGATGTCACGCAAGATGTTGGTGATCTGCAAGGCCACGCCCAGGGCGTCGGCCAGCGGCTCGGCCCGCTCGGGGTCGGTTGGGCCGTAGATCCCCAGGCTGAGCCGACCGATGCTGCCCGCCACCCGGCGGCAGTAGCCGACGAGATCGTCGAAGCTGGCGTAGTCGGCGCCGTGGACGTCCATCTCGCACCCGTCGATCAGGTCGTCGAGGGCGGCGACGGGAATAGGGAACCGGCGGGCGACGTCGGCCAGGGCGACCAGGACGGGATCGTCGCCCTGGCGCCGGTCCGCGCCGGCGAGGGCGGTCACGTCCTTGCGGACGCCGGCGAGGGCGGCCAGCTTGTCCGGGGCAGGTTCGCCGCCGTCGCCGATGTCGTCGATCCGGCGGGCCATGGCGTACAGGGCGCACATCGCCCGGCGCTTCGGCGGTGGTAACAGCTTGATCCCATAGGAAAAGTTCCGAGCCTCAGCGCTGGTGATCTCCTCGCAACGGAGGTAGGCCTGGTCGAGGTTCACGCCGCCTCCTGGTTTGGCGTCGGGCGTCGCAGGGCGGCGACCAGATGGATGGCGACCCGCGCCGGCACCGGCCGCGGCGAGCCGGCCAACGGGTCGAAGCGGCGGGCCGCCACCGCGTCGAGGGCGGCGTGACCTCCGGCCCAGAAGCCGGCCACCGCCCAGCGGGCCCGGCCGCGGAGAGAACCCAGGAGAGGGGCGCCTTCGTCGAGGAGGCGGCGGGCCCGGGCTACCTCGAACGCCATCAGGGCGCGCAGCTGGCCGTTGGCCGGGGGGCCGGCCCGAAGCTGGTCGGTGTCGACGTCGAATCGGGCCAGGTCCTCGGCCGGCAGGTACACCCGCGCCGCGGCTGCGTCCTCGGCGACGTCCTGCCAGTGCTCGGCCAGTTGGAGGCCGGTGCAGATCGAGTCAGACCAACGCAGCCGGTCGGGACGTACAGAGTCGAATGCGGCCAGCACGAGCCGTCCGACCGGGTTGGCCGACAGGCGGCAGTAGCCGGCGAGGTCGTCGAAGGTGTCGTAGCTGGTGACCACCTGGTCCTGGCGGTTGGCGGCGATCAGATCGAACAGGGCGCTGGGGTCGGCTCGGACCACCCGACACGACGCCACGGCTGGGGCGACGAGCGGGTGCAGCCCGGCTCGATCAGGGTCAATGAGGGCCCGGCTGGTCTCCTGCTCGAGCCAGTCGAGCGCGGCCACCCGGTCGCCGTCGTAGTCGTCGCCGAGCTGGTCGACCAGGCGAGCGAAGCCGTAAAAGGCCAGCAGATGGTGGCGGGTCGCGGCCGGGAGGATGCGGGATGCGACCCGGAAGTTCTCCGAGGCGGCGCGGCCGAGGACGTCCTCCGCCGACGGGAGGTTGGCGGGCGGGCCTACGGCATCATCGAGTGGAGTGTAAGGAAGTGACCGCGTGGTCACCAGATGTACGCGCTGTGACGCCGCCTGTCAAGGACCCTGGGGTCAAGACGGCAAATTCGGAACCGTGAGGTCCGCGCTCAGTCCTTCGTCGGGCGGCCAGTCTGTGCCCACGGCCCACTCTAGGACAGTGGCGAACGCCGACTCGATGATCGACAGTCCGGCCTGGATCGCCTCGTCCGTGCTGGCCTCGCGGCCGGTGAAGGGCCGGCCACCCGCTTCCGCGAGCGTTCGCAGGACCCGTCGAGCCAGGTCGGCGCTGGGATCGTGGCCCTTAGCGGCGCGTGCCCCCAACTCCAGCAGCATCGGGAGCACTCCCGCGACCAGGTGGCCGAAGACCAGGGCGGTCTTCTCGGGATCGCCGGTCAGCCCCGACGGCCCCCCCAGGGCGGCTACCGCGGCTTCGAAGCGGGACTCGGTATCGGCCAGCAGGGTTTCGATGGCCGCGGTGAGCAGATCCTCCTTGGATGCGAAGTGCCGGTAGAGCGTGCCCTTGGCCACGCCGGCGGCCTCGGCGACGTCGCTGACCGTGACCTCGGCGTAACTGCGGGTCTGGAACGCCTCGATGGCAGCGGCCACCACCCGTCCTCGGCACTCCGGCGAGTCGGCCGCGGCCTGGGCCCGGATCCGTAGGATGGCGTCCAGGTGTCGCTCGTCGTAGCCGAATCGGTTGGCGGCCTCGCGCACCGGAGGCGGGATCAGCCCCGCCCTCCGGTAGTGATGGATCGTGCTGGCCGGTACGCCGGTGCGCGCCACCAGGTCCGACAGTGACAAGCGCCCTGCGGCAGCAGGTCCCGGGTCCA
This sequence comes from Acidimicrobiaceae bacterium, assembly GCA_003156595.1. Lineage (GTDB taxonomy): Bacteria > Actinomycetota > Acidimicrobiia > Acidimicrobiales > Palsa-688 > PALSA-693. The sequence goes on along the minus strand of PMHH01000041.1, from coordinate 13,529 downwards.
CTGGTGCGCCTCAGAACACCTTGCGCAGCAGGCGCTGTTTGAGGTTCGTGTACGGCGGATAGGTGACCGACGGGTCCATCCTGGTGGTTCGCTGGAGAACGGCCTTGCGGTGGGAGAAGGTGTCGAACCCGAACTTGCCGTGGTAGGCGCCCATGCCGCTCTCGCCGACACCGCCAAAGGGGAGATCGGCGACGGCCAACTGCAGCAGGGTCACGTTGGCGCCCACCCCGCCCGAGGAGGTCTCGGCGACCACCCGATCGATCACGGCTTGATCCTCGGCGAACACGTAGAGGGCAAGCGGCTTGTCGTGGGCGTTGATCGTGGCGATGGCTGCGCCGACGCCGTCGACCGCCAGCACCGGCAGGATCGGTCCGAAGATCTCCTCGCTCATCACCGGGTCGTCCCAGGTCGCATCGCGGAGAATGGTCGGCGCCAGGTAGCGACTGGCCCTATCACCTTGACCTCCCAGGACCACTTGCGAAGGACTGGCGTCTGCGAGCAAACCGTGCAGACGGTCCCAGTGGCGTTCGTTGATGACCCGGGCGTAGTCCGGACTCGACTGCGGGTCGCTACCGTAGAAGTGGCGCACCGCCCGAACCAGGGCGTCAACGAAGCGGGACTCGACCTGGCGGTCGACCAGCACGTAGTCGGGCGCCACGCAGGTCTGGCCGGCGTTGACGAACTTGCCCCACGCGATCCGCTTGGCGGCGACGTCGAGGTTGGCCCCGTTCGCCACGATGACGGGGCTCTTGCCACCCAGCTCGAGGGTGACTGGAGTGAGGTGCTCGGCGGCCGCCTTCATGACGATCCGACCGACCCGGCCGTTGCCGGTGTAAAAGATGTAGTCCCAGCGTTGGGCCAGCAGCGCCGTGACCACGGGAGCGTCGCCCTCGACGATGCAAACCGCGTCGCGGTCGAGGTAGGCCGCCACCCAGCGGGCCAAGGCGGCCGAAGTGGCGGAGGACATCTCGGACGGCTTCCCGACCACGGCATTGCCGGCGGCCAGGGCGTAGGCCATTGGCAGCAGCAGCAGATGCACCGGATAGTTCCACGGGGCGATGACCAGGACCACGCCGACCGGTTCCGATACCACGGTGGCCCGGGCCGGTCGCAGCACCGTCCGGACGCCGACCCGCTCGGGCTTGACCCAGCCTTCGAGGTGGCGCAGCATGTCGGAGATCTCGTTGGCCACGTGACGCAGTTCGGTCATCCAGCCCTCGATGGCGGGTTTGCCAAGGTCCTGGTGCAACGCATCGAGGAGCTCGGACTCCCGTTCGACGAGGAGGCGCTGCATGGCCTCGAGCTGTTGGCGCCGCCAGGCCAAGGGCCGAGTGGCGCCGCTGTCAAAGGTGGCCCGCAGCCGGGCCACGAGTCGATCGGGCTCGAGAGGATTGGAGACGGCCGCGGCCGGCCGATCGGTCAGGGTCATGCCACCAGTCTGCCGAGTCTGGCTGCTTCCCGCTCAGTCGACCACGTGCGTCGCCGGTACGGTCCCCATCCGGCCCTTTTGGAAGTCCTCGAAGGCCTGGGCGAGCTCCGCCCGGGTGTTCATGACGAAGGGGCCGTAGTGGGCTACCGGCTCGCCGATCGGGCGGCCACCGAGGACGAGGACGTCCAGGCTCGGGGCCCGGGACTCCTGGATCCGGTCGGCATCGACGACGACGGTGTCACCTGAGCCGAGCACGGCCAGTTGACCGGTCCGGAACGGGCGTCCGTCGGGGCCGACCCGGCCCTGGCCGGCCAGCACGTAGACGAGGGCATTGGCGTTGGGGTCCCAAGGGAGCTCCAGACGGCCGCCCGGCGCCACCGTGGCGTGCACCATGGTGATCGGCGTGTAGGTGTCGCCCGGACCCAAGTGGTCGCCGACCCGGCCCGCGATGACCCGTACCAGGGCGCTGCCGTCCGGGGATGACAGGAGGGTGACGCGTTGCCGGCCGATGTCCTGGTAGCGCGGCGCTACCCACTTGTCCGACGCCGGCAGGTTGACCCACAACTGAATACCGTGGAACAGCCCGCCGCTGGCGACCAGGGCCTCCGGCGGTCGTTCGATGTGCAGGATGCCGGAGCCGGCGGTCATCCACTGGGTGTCGCCGTTGGTGATGACTCCTCCGCCGCCCGCCGAATCCTGGTGCTCGAAGGTGCCGTCGATGATGTAGGTGACGGTCTCGAACCCACGGTGCGGGTGCCAGGGGGTGCCTTTCGGTTCGCCGGGCGCGTACTCGACCTCTCCCATCTGGTCCATGTGCACGAACGGATCCAACCGGTCAAGCGGCACGCCCGCGAACGCCCGGCGGACCGGGAAGCCCTCCCCTTCGAAGCCGGACGGCGCGTTGGTGATGGTTTCGACCGGGCGGGCCTGCGGGGCGGCCCCGTCGGTACCGACCGGCGTGATCCGGGGCAGCGACAGGATGTCCTCGACGGTGACAGCGGGCATGGCAACCTCCTTAGAGTTCCTCCCGTTCCAACTCAGTTGCGACCGCAACTATTCCGTCGGTTGCTGCGTCCAGCCGCCGGATCCCTAGCATGGCTACCAATGGACGACCGCTTGTACTTCCGCCAGCTCCTGTCAGGTCGGGATTTCGCCGTGACCGACCAGCTGGCCGCGCAGATGGTGAATTTTTCCTACCTGATCGGCGATCGCGAACGGGGCGAAACCCTGCTGGTGGACCCGGCCTACGGCGTGGGGGAGCTGCTCGACATCGCCGCCGGCGACGGCATGACCGTCGTCGGGGCGCTCGTGACCCACCACCACCCTGATCACGTCGGGGGTTCCATGATGGGGTACCGCATCGAGGGGCTGGCCGAGCTGCTCACCCGTCAGGCCATGCCGGTGCATGCCCACCGTCAGGAGGCCGCCCTGGTCGCCAAGGTGACCGGCCTCGAAGCCGGCGACGTGGTGGCCCACGACAGCGGCGACCGGGTCGCTGTCGGAGGCGTCGAGGTGGAGTTGCTCCATACCCCTGGTCACACGCCCGGCAGCCAGTGCTTTCTCGTCGACGGCATGCTGGTCGCGGGCGACACCCTCTTCCTGGAGGGGTGCGGCCGGACCGACCTGCCGGGCAGCGATCCGGGGGCCATGTATGACAGCCTGCAACGGCTGGCCTCCCTGCCCGACGCCACCGTCGTGTATCCGGGCCACCGCTACTCGGTTCCCTCGACGGCGACGCTGGCCGCGGTCAAGGAGATCAACATGGTGTTCAAGCCCCCGACCAAGGCGGCGTGGCTGTCGGTCTTCGGCCGATAAGGCGAGTCAGTCGATGAGGCCGAGATCGCGCAGCCGGGACCGCATGCCGGCCTCGTCGCGCTCGAACACCCGCCCGAGGGCAGTCACGTCCTCCCGCCGCACGGTGATGACACGCCCATTGAAGTCGCCCCGCTGGATCTGGATCATGCTCACGTACCGGCGCAGCACGTCCCTTTCCGGAGCGTCCAAGGCGGCCAGCTGAGTGAGGTCGATGGTGACCGGTAGGTCAACGGGGGCTGGCCGCTCGCCGTTGGTTGACGGCCGTCCTTCGCCGTCCGGGCCGAGCGGGCGGGGCAACAGCTGGTCGACCGGGACCCCGTACAGCTGAGCCAATCGCTGGAGGCGCAGCACCGAGATGATGCGTTCCCCCCGTTCGTAGGCACCGAGCACGGACGCCTTGAACTCGCGCCCGGACGCCTCCTCCACCGCTAGCAGGGACAGACTCTGCTGGCGGCGAAGGTTTCTGAGCCGGTCACCGACCGCCCTAGCGTAGGAAAGCGGCATGTCATCGGACACCGGGGTACCTCCTCGGCGTACATGCTAGCTAGGAGGCGCGCAAAGGGTCCGATGAATGACCTTACGGTCAAATGTCAAGTCGAGCCGTTCGGAGTGACCGCAGACTGCAGGAGCAGCAGCCGGTAACCGGACACCCGGAGCGTTCCCTCGGCAGGGCGCCTGGCCGACGGAGCACCGGCCGCGTCCTCGGTGCCTGCCGCGGTGTCCAGCACCAAGTCCCACCATGCGGCCCAGCGGGTCTCGGGCAGGGTGAAGTCGATCTCCTCCTCCCATCCGTTGAAGATCAGGTAGAAGGAGTCGTCGACGATCGGCCGGCCATGGATGTCGGGATCGCGTATGGCTTTGCCGTTGAGGAACACCCCGAGCGACTTGGCGTAGCCGACCTCCCAGTCGGCGTCGGTCATGGTGGCGCCGTCGGGACGAAACCAGCCGATATCCGGCAGATGGTCGGGCGAGCCAGAACCCCGCAGCGGGAGCCCCTGGAAAAAGCGACGCCGGCGGAAGATGGGATGAGCCCGGCGCAGGGCGATGAGACGTTGGGTCCAGGCCAGGAGGTCGCGGTCGACCGCGGCCCAGTCGTACCACGAGATCGGGGAGTCCTGGCAATACGCGTTGTTATTGCCGAGCTGGGACCGGCCTAGCTCGTCCCCGCCGAGCATCATGGGCACCCCCTGGCTGAGGAAGAGGGTGGCGAGGAGGTTGCGCACCTGCCGGTGGCGGAGAGCCAATATCTCCGGGTCGTCGGTTGGGCCTTCGGCGCCACAGTTCCACGACCGGTTGTCGTCAGTGCCGTCTCGGCCGTCCTCGCCGTTGGCCTCATTGTGCTTGTGGTCGTACGACATCAGGTCGCCCAGGGTGAAGCCGTCGTGGCACGTGACGAAGTTGATGCTGGCAAAGGGCCGGCGTCCCGTCGCTTCGTAGAGATCAGAGCTGCCGGTGAGGCGCTCCGCCAAATCGCCGATAGGAGCACCGCTCTGCCGCCAGTAGTCCCGAACCGTGTCCCTGTATTTACCATTCCACTCCGACCAGAGGGGAGGGAAGTTGCCGACCTGGTAACCACCGTCGCCGAGGTCCCAGGGTTCCGCGATGAGCTTGACTTGGCTGATGACCGGATCTTGCTGGATGATGTCGAAGAAGGCCGACAGCCGGTCGACCTCGTGGAACTGCCGGGCCAAGCTGGCGGCGAGGTCGAAGCGGAAGCCGTCCACGTGCATGTCGAGCACCCAGTAGCGCAGGGAGTCCATCATCAGCTGGAGGACATGGGGGTTGCGCACGTTGAGGGAGTTGCCGGTACCGGTGGAGTCGTTGTAAAAGCGGGGTTGCCCGTCGACGAGCCGGTAATAGCTGGGGTTGTCGATGCCTCGGTAGGCGAGGGTCGGCCCGAGTTCACTGCCCTCCGCGGTGTGGTTGTAGACGACGTCAAGGATGACCTCGATGTGGGCGGCGTGGAGAGCCCGGACCATCGCCTTGAATTCAGTAACGGCCCGGTGACCACCGCGCGAGGCGTAGCCGTTGTACGGCGCCAGGTAGGCGATGGAGTTGTAGCCCCAGTAGTTGCGCAGGCCCAGCTTGACGAGGCGATCGTCGTGGACGAAGTGGTGCACGGGCATCAGTTCGACGGCAGTGATCCCGAGCTTGGTGAAGTGTTCGATCATGGCCGGGTGGGCCACCGCGGCGTACGTGCCGCGCTGCCGCTCGGGGATGTCCGGGTGGGTCCAGGTCAGACCCTTGACATGGGTCTCGTAGATCACGGTGTCGGCCCAGAGCGTTCGGGGAGGCCGGTCGGGTCCCCAGTCGAAGGCCGGGTCCACCACGATGGCCTTCGGCATCGAGGGGGCCGAATCACTAGTGTCGATCTTGAGGTCGTCGGCTTTGAGGACGTAGGCGTAAGGGGGCTGGCCCCAGATCACCTCGCCGTCAACCGCTTTGGCGTAAGGGTCGAGGAGGAGCTTGGCCGGATTGCACCGCAAGCCCGCCTCGGGCTGGTAGGGGCCGTGGACCCGGTAGCCGTAACGGCAGCCCGGTTCGACGCCTTCGAGGTACCCGTGCCAGCAGTAGGCGTCGACCTCGGGTAGCTGATAGCGGGTCTCACTGCCGTTGTCGAAGAGGCACAGTTCTACCGCCTCCGCGGCTTGAGAGAACAGGCCGAAGTTGGTGCCGAGGCCGTCGAAGGTGGCGCCCAGCGGGAAAGGCTCGCCGGGAGAGACTGCGTGCGCCATGGCGCCAAAACTTAGCGGTCCTAGGCTTGGACGCGGCTCGGCGGCATTCGGGGGCGGCAGACGGGGATCGTCAGCCCCACCAGAAGGCAGCCGCGATGATGAGGTACAGGGCAATCAGCGCCACGCCCTCGATCCAGGTGTATTCGCCGTCATAGATGACCACCGCCACCACTACCGCCGACGCCGCCAAAGCCGCGACCAGAAGGGGCGGGAACACCAACGTGAGCTGCGTCGGCCCCACCACCCGGCTGAGCAGGACGAGGACCGGAGTCAACAGGAGCGCCACCTGAAGCGGGCTGTTGAGGGTGGTGCTGATGACGTACTCCGGCTTGGCCTTGAGGGCGAAGCGGATGCCGACGGCGTTCTCGACCGAGTTCGAGGCGATCGCCACCACCACCAACCCAGTGAAGGTCTGGGACAGGCCCAGGCTTCGAACGGCCGGCTGGAGCGGGTCCACGAACCAGTCCGCGGCCAGGGCCGCGCCCAGACTGCCGATCACCAGCAAGCCAACCGACAGGGACAACGGCCAGGGGGACGGCGCCGGCTGAGTCTCTTGCGCCGCCCCGCTATCTGGCGCCAGCCCGCCCGACACGTTGGTGCGATCTTGTACCCGATTGGGGGGGTAGATCGCACCGCCATCGCCAGGCGTCGGCCCGGCCGCCGGCACCCGCCCCGACCCCGTCCCTTGGTCGGCGGCCGGGTCGGCTGCCACCGCCACTCGCCGGCGGAGATAGAAGGGCACGCTGGCCGCGTAGACGACGAGGAGGGCGATGGCGCAGACGTTCGATAGGGCCGAGATGTGGGCGGCAGCTGGGGTGCCGAGTCGATCGGCGAGGGTCGGCACAAGTAGCGCGGCCACCACGAGCAAGAGCAGCGAGGCGTTGAGCCGAGGCTCCTCGGGGTCGAAGCGCTGCGTGCCGTGCCGTAATCCGCCGGCGACGAAAGAGCAGCCGAGCACCAGCAGGGTGTTGCCGAGGATGGACCCCACCAACGCGGCCCGGACGACTTCAGTCAGACCGTCACGCAGGGCAAAGACGGCGACGAATAGTTCGGGGACGTTGCCGAGCGTGGACTGGACCAACGCGGTCGGTCCCGGACCGAGTCGCTCGCTGACCTGCTCGATGGCCTGTCCCACCAGGGCGGCCAGGGCGGCCAGAGCCAGGCCGGCGACGACGAATCGGGGGACGGAGCCGGCGCCCGCTGCATTCGCGCCGCCGGCCGCGGCGGTGAGGATCACCGCCGCTGCCAGCGTTACCCGTTGGGTCTTCTCGAGATGGCGCAGATCTACGAAGGCGGGCATCGGCGCCCGCCGACCGTAGCCGCCCGGCTGGGCCTGGTGCCGCGACGAGTACAGTTGACGATTGGCACTGCCGGGCGGCGTGGCCGAGTGGTTTAGGCAAGGGCCTGCAAAGCCCTGTACAGCGGTTCGATTCCGCTCGCCGCCTCGAGGCCGCTCAACGGGCCCGCACCGAGTTCCTCACCGACCACCCCGACGTTACGGCCCGCATCATCGCAATCGACCGGGCCATCACCCAACAACAACACCAGACGCGGACCGCCTCTCCCCGCCCGGTCTTCGAATGGCAGACGCCCCCGCCACAACCCGCCGTCCGACACGATGCCCACCTGGAACACATCCACCACCAACACATCGCCGCAGCCCACCAAGCCCCACAAATCGGCGGACCCGCACTCTGAGAAGGTGGTCTCGACGGCAAACGCGCCGGCAAGCCAGACCATCCAGACGGCCCCGCCACCTCCCTCTGATCCCCATCCAACTCGAACTTATGTAGCGATATTATGCGCTTATTCAATGTCTCTCATAGAACGCCATAGCTGATGTCATGAAGAAGCGCTCGCCGCGTTTCTGCTGAGCGAGCCGGTGGTGCGTCGGCGCCAGCTGAGTGACGGGAGGCAAGGCGTTGGCAGGTCTAATGGGAGTGGCACGCGAAAGTCCTCCTCGCTTGGGAGTCCGAGCGGGATAACACTCGGGGGTGCGAAACCAAAACCCCGGAGCAAAGGAGGACTTCGCGTGCAACAGCAACAGTATGTCGGGATCGATCTGCATCGGCGCCGGTCGGTGATCGTGCGTATGAGCAGATCGACAATGACCCGGTGGCTCTGGCCATGGCGGTGGCCGAGGCCGGACCGGATCCGGAGGTGGCGTTGGAGAGCACGTATGGCTGGTATTGGGCCGCCGATCTTTTGCAGGCGGAAGGTGCCCGGGTGCATCTGGTGCATCCGCTCGGTTTGCATTGGGACTCCCGACGGGTCAAAAACGATGTGAAGGACGCCACCGAGCTGGCCAACCGGCTGCGGCGCAACGATTTGCCGGAGAGCTGGATCGCTCCGCCGGAGGTGCGCGAGCTGAGAGATCGTCCGCTACCGGGCCAAGCTCACGGCGCTGCGAACTTCGGCCAAGGCGCAGGTGCATGCGGTGATGGCCAAGCAGGGATCCTGCCCACCCTTGATGACATGTTCGGCCCCGGCGGCCAGAAACTGCTCGACGCCATGCCCTTCGATGGCGTGTACGGCCTGCGGGTCGAATCGCTGCGCGACCTGCTCGAGGTCTACGACCGCGAACTGGCCCTGGTGGAGCGGGAGATGCGCCGACTGTTCAAGGACCACCAGGGCTATAAGGCCATCCAGGCCATTACCGGTGTGGGGCCGGTCATGGCCGCCATATTCGTGGCGGAGATCGGCGACGTCACCCGCTTTCCGTCCGCCCGGCATCTGTGTTCGTGGGCCGGGGTGACACCCACGCTGCGAGAGTCCGACACCAAGACCCACCGCGGGCATATAACCAAACAAAGATCGACGCTGGTGCGTTGGGCGGCCACCGAAGCCGTGGTGCGCTACCACGGCGGCGATCCGATCGCCCCGGCGTTCAGACGGATCTCCGAGCGGCGCGGCAAGATGATCGCCCGTGTCGCGGCGGCCAGAAAGCTTCTGACCTTGGTCTACTACGGGCTCAGAGACGGCGAGATCCGCTGTCTGGCCCACCGGGCCGGGTGAGAGGTTCGGGCACAGCCAGGACGCGAGCTCGAGTATCGACGTGGCCCCCCGCCTCGGCGGGCGCGGCCGGCGTATCTGAGTGAGCCCGTCTTGACTGTGGCCGGAACACACCATGCGCCCAATGCGGAACGAAGGAATGTCCGTGCCACCGAACCCGGTCGGCCCTGATCGGTTCCGATCAGCAATGGTGTAGGTCCGCTGTGTCCAACCACCCGGAGGCGACCAGGACCGCCTAGCCGCGGTCCGGCCCGAGTATGGCTGGCGACAACTCCAACCCCGGGGCCCTCAAGGCTCCCCCTACGGGCGGCCCTCAGGGCCGGCCTTGACCGCCCCTCCCACCCGGCGCGATTCCGCGGAAACACCCGCCCGGGCTGGATACGCGCGTCCACACTTAGGACCGCGCCCGCTCTCGCCCCACAAGAAATTGACTTCGACTCCGTCGAAGGCTCTTGACACCAAGCGCTTCTTCAGGAACGTCGATATGATCGGCCCAGACTTCGGTGTGGTTCTCTCGTGGACAAGATCAGATGAGCCAATATGGCGCGGTGGCTGGGGGTTGGCTCTGAATGACTAACGGTGACCGCCTGTTCGATCCGACAAAGCCACTAACCATCGAGTCGGTGGAGGAGTCGGCTCCTGGTCGGTGGACGTTCACGCTTGCCAGCGACGAGGTTGTAGCCAGGCTCACCTATATCGTCGAAGAGATCCCGGGTAAACCATTCCGCCTGTTCAATCCCGACCCGGAGACGCGACGACTTCTCGGGCGCGAGTTGGATGCCCTTGCGGGACAGACCTTCGCGGGTCCTGTCCTCCGCTGCCTCCGAGAAGGTCAGCCGCTGGATCTGCCGATCCACTTGCCCTGCTGGTGGCAGGGCGGCAACACTCCCGGCTGGGCGGATTGGTAGCGGACACAGAGCACCCGAGCCTTGACGTCAGCAGGTCAGGCCGAAACACCCCGAGTCGCTCGGAGTGCCCCTCCGGCCGTTCTTATGATGAGAGCCGTGGTGCCCGTCTCGCTCACTGGCAGATGGAGTGCTGACACCCTCTACTCGCCCGGAGCCGCGTCCGATGAGATTCTCAACTTCAGCAATGACGGTACGGGCAGGCTCGACTTTGGAACTGGCGGCTCTGCGAGGTCATCTACTTCACCTGGAGGACTGAAGAGGCGGCGATGACCGTGGAGGGCGAAGCCTACATCCTTCTGGACGAGGAGGATCGCCCAGTCGAGGAGCGCCCCTGGCCGTCGTGGCATTGGAGAGCCGTCCCGTACTCGGTCGAGGTCTCAATGGCACCTCTCCATCCGGACGGAGTCGAGGTGCTGACGATCGACCACGGAACGAACTTCCTGGACACCCGATTCGGTCGGAAAGCGAGAGAGGTCCCGGGCGATCTTGATAAGTACCTGCGCCCGAAGTGATGCAGGTCATTCCCTCCTGCGCTCTCGTCGATCCGCGATCGGCAGCCGCTGGCGCGACCGATTAGGGGCGGCTGGGGCATGATCGCGAAGTGAACGATGACGACGAAGCGGTTGATCGAGAGCGCCGCCAACTCCTGCTGATGCTCGACCGACTTCGGCGGTTCGAGGCAGGCTCACTCTTCATCGCCAAGATGATCAGCGACCTCGAAGGGCTACTGGAGGCCCTTGAGATCACGCCGGATCCCTGGCGTGACGAGTTTCGGGAGCAATGGGGAGAGCTGGAGATTCCGTACGCCGTGTCGCTGGATCGGTTGGAGCCAATCCCAGACGCAACTGATCCTCAGATCCGAACTGCCGTTGAACGGATGCTCGATCTCGTTCAGGGCCGTCTCCTCGAACTGGGATAGAGCGCCCGATTGTTCGATCTCGCGCTCCTTCCGATCAACTGGTCGTCCTTGCCATGCACTCCAGATAGTCGGCGATATCGGGCGCCTCGAATGGTGACCGCCTGCCGGCGATGCCGCGCCCGAACACCCTGATACTCGGGGGGTGTGCGTTCTGTTCCCAACTGCCCTCCGACTAACATGGAGGGCGCGGAGCCCAGATCGAGCGGCTGTGGGACGCTCGTAGTAGCACCAGCGGACTTCGCAACCGGCCGACGATATGGCGATCGAAGATGACGGATGACGAGCTGATTGAGACTCTGAAAGAGGCCGCACCGTTCGAGTCGGCTGTTGATGCGGCAGAGCTGCTGGCCAGGATCCGAGGTAGCCACTCTCAATCGGCGCTCGCCATGTATTTCAAGAGGGCGTTCCCGGCAATCCCACTACGAGTGCTGCTCGAAGCTGGCGCATGGCACAAGGTCAGCAACGGACGGATGACCGATGACGAGTTCAACAACCTGCTTGGGCCGTGGCTTCACGGCGTGTCGCCCTGACCGGCGCGACTGCGGCGCACAGAACAACGCCCGTCGACAGCGACTCCGGGAGTTTGAAGGGGGGCGCGTAATCGGCGCTCCGCGCGGGTTCTACGTTACGGTTGGGCGAGGGATCCGTGGACGAGGGGTCGGATCGCGAATCGTCCTGGTCAGTGTCCCGCGGCCGGTGGGAGTGGCCGACTCGCCTTCAATGTCTCCGTCGGCCAGTTCGACTTGTCAGCCGAACGTCACGGCCAACAGAACGGCTCACGGCGTTCCTTATCGACTCGGCTACGTGTCCGCGCGGACCGATAACGGTTGCGGGAGTCGTTGTCCAGACCGACACGTGGCCCGAGTCCGCGGAGACCTCCAGTCCGACGACCACCGCCGAGTCCGGCATCGCACCAAGGACCGCGTCACTGACGATCTTGAAGTCTGGCGCGGACGGCACCGCCCGACACTACAGAACGACGGCCGGCGGCTCCCTTCCAGCAGGGCGCTCCAGCCCATGATGGCTGATGTCCTCGCACGCATAATATCCGGCCTGCTCGGCCGGCCGAACAGTGAATATTATGTGCGGGTATACATAGATCTCGGTGGATAGGCCTGAGAACACATATCGCCGAATCTGTATTTGTCAACTGGGCGGTCTCCGTGGTGGTCGCCTGCGACAGAACATCCATTCTTGGGCCATGGACCCTCTCCGCAGCCCCTAGTCAATCGCTCGTGTGTTCACGGACGAATCGGCGGAGTAGTGGGAGGGAGCGGATGTCTTTGTCGCGGCCGGCTTCCTCCTTGGAGCGCAACACGTCGGCGACACTGGCCGCTCGGGCGGTCTGCTCGCCGATCCCGATCATGACTGAGGCGGGCTCGAGGTCCTCGTAGCCGTGCGGCGCGGCGGAGGGAGTGAACACGAGATCGAAATCCCCGGCCGGACAAGTCAAGTTGAGCATCTCCATGGCGCCCAACGACTTCGCGTCATGGCTGAACTCCAATCCCTCCGCGGGCACGTCAACGCGGATCCGGGCCCCTAGGTCGCTCAACGCCTTTGACAGACGCGTCAGGTTCTGCGGGCTGCGCCGCGGGGTCACATCGATGTCATAGGTGGCATCGATGGGCGCTCCTTGCGCGATGGCTGCGAACGCGCCGATCACCACGTATTCGACACCGTGGCGGTTCAACGCCGCCAGGATGTCCTCGGCGTTCAGCTCCGGGCGATTCAACTGCGCTTGGCGTTAGCAGCGAACAAATCCACATTCTGTCGGTGCCGGGTGTCCTGGCCGGCCCGTTCCTCGGGCGAGCGGCGGGCATGACGGTCCGCCAGCACCTGGTCATGGTCGTCCAATGGGGCAAGACGGAACCGCAGCTCCAGCCCAGCTCCAGCGAGGAGGCGCTGAAGAGTCGGGATACTCGGCTCGCGCTGGCCGCTTTCGATCCTGGCGATCTCGGACTGGGAGACACCTGCCCGCTGGGCCAGCTCGCGCTGCGACAAACCTTGGTCTTCACGGGCCAGCACCAACAGGGCGCCGGCGGTCGTTCGGGCTCTCTCGCTCACAACCACCATGATAGCCGATCAGCTATCACTACTCCTGCAGACCCGAGCATCCGGTACCTCCCCTCAAAGCCCCATCCAGCTGGCGGATGACGCCAGTGCGCCGATTCGGAGGTCCTCCTACCACCAACTCAGTGTGTAGGAGCCGGGATCGGCGGGATCTATGACGTGGGGTCGGGGGTGGTTGAACGACTCGGACGTCATACCCTTTCGGGTGGAGCAGAGGAAGTTCGTCCCGGTATGGTCCACAGCGAAGCAGGGCCCGGAGACGGGAACCTGGTCGATGACTTGTAGGCCGTTTGTGATGGAGAGAGTCATGATGTCGCTGTCGCCGTCCTGCGAGGTAGCGGCCACGGTGTTGGCAAGACGGCCGGGCCCTAGAACGGTGCTCGGCAGCGGCCTGCTCTGCTTTGGGCCGGGCTGCGCTAACCAACCCGTCTGCGTCTGCGAGCTCGTCACCGGTTGCGTTTGGATTGGTGGCCAGCGCCCGCTGGTGGGCCAAGGCGAAGACCAGCTCGGCGCGTCGCTCGCGTTCGGTCTTGGCGGCCTCTTCCAGTCGGGCCTGGCCGGGGCGTTCCATCTCGACCCGGTCTCCGGTGGCGGCCCGCTCGGCCAGCTCTTCGTCGGTGGCCCACGGTGCGGGCGACTGG
>PMHH01000083.1 GCA_003156595.1 Acidimicrobiaceae bacterium | reverse complement strand
GCTTCGACACCGCCCCGCCGCGCTTGGCCGGTCCCGGCTTCGCCTTGGCCGCCTTCTCCGAGCGGGGAGCCCGCCTGCTGCTGGTGATCGCAGCCGACGGAGCGGTTGCAACGGGAGCGGCCGGCGCCACCCCCCACGGTTCGACTGGTTGGCGACCGAACAACTCGTCGATGCGATTCAGGATCGTGCTGCGGTTCTTACCGGCCGATTCGCGGTCCCTCACTTCCTCGAGCTCGTCGGGTTCGAGCTCCGGGAGCAGAGGAAGGATCTCGCCAACCCGGAGGTCGTCGTAGTCCTCGATCGGAAAGATGACCTCGTCACCCCAATCGTCCGCGCCGAGAGCAGAGTCGGTTTCCCCCCGCGCCCAACGGCCCGAACCGGATGCCACCGGGGCCAGCTCGTCCTCGCTGTCCTCGCCGACGGTCTGGTCGCTGTCGTCGAGCTCATCCGGTTCGGCTACGTCGACGAACCCTTCCCGGCCACCCCGCCCGAAGGATCTGGACGCGGCCACGGCGGGCTGGCGGTCCGGCGTACCGGCCCTACCACGGCGTTCCGGCGTCCTGACAGTCTCGACGTCAGCCCCGTCACCGTCGGTGTCGGCGCTGACAGATCGGATACCGCTGCCCAGCAGCACCCTTTGGGTGGGCTGCGGTTGCATCGGTTCGGCCGGAGCACCCAGGGGCCCTACGTCACGCGCCCGGACGGGGCCGTGATGCTGGTCGGACCCGACCCGCAGGCTACGCCGGCGACTGAGCCGGCTGAAGACGACAAGCGCCACGCCGGCGACGGCGGCGCAGGCTATCGACAGCCAGATGAGAGTCAGATTGTCCTGGAAGAACCCGATAATGAGCAAGACCAGACCGGCCAGCACGAGCAGAACGGTCACAAGCAGAAGCACAACATCACCTTCCCTACGGGAGCCAGGATCGCACGACCCTAGTGGTCAACGAGCCTGTGCTCCATGATCGGTAAGACCGGTCAAATCCATCATCACTGTTCCGCCACTGAGCCAAATGTGCGTAGCCGCGGCGAGCTAGCGCCGGCGGCGGAGTCGGCCACCGAACCGGCGGTCTTCGGCGAGGTCGTCGTTGTCGTCGAAGAAGTCGTCAAGGGCTCGGTCATCGGGTCCGTCGTGTAGCTCACTGGCGGGCAGCGACGCGTCCAATCTCGGCGAGCCTCCTGACGGTGACGAGGTCGAGAAGGCGCTCGGAGCTTCGGCCGCTACGAAGCGGTCCTCCTCGGATGGACTCCACATGGCGGTATCGGGACCCGTAACCTCGGGTTCCGGCGGCGGTGGCGCCAGGTTCGGCGAGGAGCGGGGCGGGTTCGGCATACCAGGAACGTCGGCCGGCCGGGTTGACGGGGTGGGCCATAGGACGCCCGCCCGCTCCACTGCGGCCATGGCGTCGGACAGGGCTTCCTGGAGGTGGGCCTTGTGCTCTTCCAGCCAACGGGTGAGCGTGTCGACGTCCTGCTGTGACTGGGCTCGGGAGGACTCGAGCCTCGACAACTCCGCCCGGCATTCGGCGATGGCGTCTTCGAGGGTGCGACGGCCTCGCTCGTCGGCCTCGGCGAGGATGGCTTGGGCCTGCTGCTCCGCACCAGCCAATATCCGGGCCGCCTGCTCTCGTGCCTCCTGGACGGCCAGATCGGCGGTGCGCTGCGCCAAAACGAGCGTCTTGCGCAGGGTCTCGTCGCTACCGCTGGCGTCGCTAGCCGCGGCTTCGGCTCGCTGGGCTCGCTCGACGGCTTGGCGCAGCCGCTCCTGCAGCATCTCCAAGCCGGCCGCCACCTCTTCGAGGAAGTGGTCGACGTCCTCGGGGTGGTAGCCGCGCATCTTCTCGCGGAACTCGACTTCACGCAGCGTCTTGGGAGAGACGTCCATGCCGTGCATGTTAGTTCGGGGCCGAGGCGGCGGCGGTGACAGCCCGAATCTCAGGGCTCCTCAGGGCAGGCGAGAGAGCACCTGGCTGACGATGATCTCGACCACGATGAACGCCACCAGGAATGACAGGTCGATCATGCCGACGGGAGGGACGATCCGGCGGAAGGGAGCGAGCACGGGCTCGGTCAGGGTGAAGATCACCTGCCGGACCCCGTTGAGCGGCGAGTCGGACCGGTACGGGAACCAGCTCAGCACGGCCCGCAGGAACAGAATCAGAACGTAGATCTGACCGAGGTCGTAGAGATAGTGTCCATTGAAGTTGAGGAGGTTGCCCACGGAACGGCGTTTCAGGACCGGTACAGGCCGCGCTCTTGCAAGCGCCGCTTTTCCTCCGCGGAAACCTCCACGTTGGACGGGGTGAGCAGGAAGACCTGGTCGGCGACCTTGTCCATGCTGCCCGCCAGGGCATAGGTAACGCCGCTGCAAAAGTCGATCATCCGCCTCGACAACTCCCGGTCGTTCGACTGCAGGTTGACGATGACCGGCTGACCATTCTTGAACCGGTCGCCAATCTCTTGAGCATCAGCGAACTTCGCCGGAGCCACCACATGAACCTTGGCACTTTGCATCGGGGTGATCGGCCGCACGACAGCCGGGCGGGGCGTCACTGTGATCCCGTTGGACGCGTCGGCAACTTCCCGGGCCATAGGACGGACGGCCGACACGGTCGCCGCCGCGGGCTCTACGGGCTCCGCGTGCCGGCGTGGCGCGCCGGAACTCCCGTCGTCGTAAACCTCGTAGTCCTCGTACTCGTCGTCGGTGAGCCCCAGGTACACCATTGCCTTGCGGACGATCCCTGATGCCATCGAAGCCTCCCAGTACCCGAAGCCTATCGTTGCACGGTCCGAACCCTCGGTCGGGGACCGAACAGCACCCGTCCCAACCGAAGGGTGGTGGCGCCCTCTTCCACGGCCACCTCGAAGTCATCACTCATGCCCATTGACAGCTCGCGCAGGCCGAGCTCCCGGGCTTGCCGGGCCAGCCATCGGAAACACTCGCGAGTCCGCCCGAGGTCGCCGGCCGGACCGACCGTCATGAGCCCAGTCAGCGCTACCGGCCGGCTCCGGCAATGCTGAACTAGAGCATCGACCTCTTCCGGGCGGCATCCCGGGCGGCCCTCGTCGCCAGTGACGTTGACCTGTACGAGTACCTCCACCCCGGGACTGGCGACGGCGACCGCGTCGGCCGCGACCGGACGGTCGACGCCGTGCCAGGTCCGTACCAGCGGGGCCAACCGGCTCACCTTGTTGCGCTGGACCGGCCCGAGGAAGTGCCACCGGATCGGGCTGGGTGCGGCGCCGGCCTTGGCCAGCAATTCCTGGGCGTAGTTCTCACCCACGTCGGACAACCCGGCGGCGAGTGCGGCGCTGACGGTGTCAGGTCCCCAACCCTTGGTCACGGCCACGATGCGAACGGTGTCGGGGTCCCGGCCCGCGCCCTCCACCCGGTCCCTGACACCGGCGAGGCGCGAGGCGACCGTCTCGGCAGTCCCTTGGGTCATGGTCGCCATACCACTGTCGCCTGCCGGCGATCGGCACCTGATCCCCGCCACGACCAGAAGCTCTCGGAGCAACCGGTACAGGTTCCCGCATCGCCGACCAGGACGGCACCCGACGCGTGCAGCGCGGCGCGGACACCTGCGGGCAGGTCGAGGGCCGGGTCACCGTGACGGTCAAAGGACCGGACCGGCGCGCCCAGCCGGGATTCCACCCGGCCGAGTTCCTCGGCTCCGAAGGCGTAGCAGCACGGATGGATGCAGGGGCCGAGCACCGCCTCCACGCGAGTCGCGCCCAGCCGCCGCATCGTCGTCACGGTGGCCTCGACCACGCCGGCCCGCAGCCCCTTCCAGCCGGCGTGCGCTGCGCCCAGCACCCCTTCGGGACTGGCCAGGGCGACTGGAGCGCAATCGGCAGTGAGAACGGCCAAGGCAGTTCGACTCGAGGTGGCCACGGCCGCGTCGGCAGCTTCGCCGGTCGCCCCACCAGGGCCCTCTACGACCACCACCCGGGCGCCGTGGACCTGATTGAGCACCGTCCACGGGAGGTCGACCACCGCCCGCCGCCGGCTGTCGACCGCCGGCCCACCGCCTCCGAGGTCGCCCTGCGCACACCCGGTGCTACGCACCCGGATCCGGCCGGCTAGTTCCCAGTCGGCCGGGCGTACACTGACCCGGGCGGTCATCACTACTTCAAGAAATCCGGAACGTCGAACTCGTCGCCGACCAGCGCGGGATCCTCTTCCTCACGCAACTCGCGCTCGGTTTCGAGCAGGCCGATTCCCGTCGCCGTCGACCGTTCCCGTGCGGGCTGCTGATCATCCCATCGCTCGAAACCGGCCGCTATCACCGTGACACGCACCTCGTCCCCCATCGAGTCGTCGATCACCTGACCGAAGATGATGTTGGCGTCGGGATGGGCTACGCCGTGGATGATCTCCGCCGCCTCGTTGACCTCGAACAACCCGAGGTCGCTGCCGCCGGCGATGTTGAGAAGGATGCCTCTGGCGCCTTCGATCGAGGCCTCCAACAGCGGCGAGGTGATGGCCAACTTGGCCGCAGTCACGGCCCGATTATCGCCTGCTGCTGTGCCGATACCCATGATCGCGGTGCCGGCGTTGTTCATGATCATCTTGACGTCGGCGAAGTCGGTGTTGATGAGTCCAGGCGTGGTGATGAGGTCGGTGATGCCCTGCACACCCTGGAGGAGGACCTCGTCAGCCATCTTGAAGGCGTTGACCATCGACGTCTTGTCATTGGAGACGGTGAGGAGGCGGTCGTTGGGGATGACGATGAGGGTGTCGACCTTCTCCTTGAGGCGTTGGATCCCGGCCTCTGCCTGCACGGAGCGACGACGGCCCTCGAACCCGAACGGCCGGGTGACAACGCCGATCGTCAACGCACCGAGCGACTTGGCGATCTCGGCGACGACGGGCGCCCCGCCCGTGCCCGTTCCGCCGCCTTTCCCGGCCGTGATGAACACCATGTCCGCGCCTTTGAGGACCTCCTCGATCTCCTCCCGGTGCTCCTCTGCTGCGGCCCGCCCCACCTCCGGATCGCTCCCGGCTCCGAGCCCCCGAGTCAACTGGCGTCCGATGTCGAGCTTGACGTCCGCGTCGCTCATGAGCAGGGCCTGGGCGTCGGTGTTGATGGCGATGAACTCGACCCCCTTGAGGCCGGCGTCGATCATGCGGTTGACCGCATTGACCCCACCCCCGCCGATACCGACGACCTTGATGACGGCGATGTAGTTCTGGGCGGCACCGGCCATGTGAACCCTCCCGGGCACAACACCAGATCGGCCTGCGGCCGGCTGGTTATAGGTAACTGACGATCTTTTCGGCAAACGAGTGATGAAAGTGAGTTGGGCAGTAGCTGAGGTGGCGGGGTGTAACTGAGCAGAGCGTGCCACGCCGGAAGGCCGAAACCGCGGATCCTGGAGGAACCTCGGTCAAACAAACTCTTGACTTCAGGTAGAGAGTTATGTCAACCTCCGGGTTGGGTTGAGAGAGTACCCGGGCTTTGGCGCGTCGTCAAGGCTGCAGGTCGGTCCGGAACGGTAAGGTCGATCGCGGTGACTCCCGACACGTCGGCCTGGGTGAGCAAGGTCACCAGTGCAGTCAGCTTCTGCGCCAGCTCTGAGCCGTCGCCGAGGATGACCGGGATGGATCCGCTAGCGATGTCGGCGGGCAGGACAGCCATCGAAAGCTGGCCCCCCGATTCGACGCTGACACTCAGGACCTCGGAGCGCACCGACGCCGGTAAGGCGACCAGGAGGGCGAGAGCGGCGGCCGGTCCCGCCGGCACCGCCGAGGTGTCGGCCGCGGCGTTGAGATCGGCGAGCGACGGGCCGGCTGGTAATGGCGGGGCGACGTCCGGGCCCGCCGACCCCTCGAGCCATTGACCGGGAACGGGCACGGGGCCCGCCCCTTGGATTACCGGGAGACCGGCGACGGGGGAACTGACAAAGGCCAGGATCCGCCCAGTGGCGTCGACAGTCGCCCAGCCCGCTCCCGTGGCAGCCGCCGGGGTACGAGCGACCAGTGCTACTGGAATCCGAACGGTCACCTGGACCCGGACGGTTGTCGGCCAGGATCGGCTCACCCGGGCGCCGCCGAGGTCAGCGATGGCGTCGAGACGGGCGGCCATGGCAGGTGCGTCGACTTCGATGAGGGGTCGGCGGTGGGAAAGCCCGGTCACTGTCAACACCTCGGAGTCAGACAGTGAACTGGCCTCTGGCCTCGAACCGACGGCTGACGTCGAGCCATTTACGAAGATCCGGACGTGGCGGACCTCGAACAGCGGCGAGTACAGCGAACCGATGACCAGGGCGATCAACGCGACCAGCGTGAGGGCGACGAGCAGGATCCGCAGCCGGTGCAGCCCCTGTTCCCGGCGCACCTGGATCCAACGTCTGGCGAAACGGGGATCGATCCTGGGCCGTTGGCGCGCCGAGTGCAGCGCACCCCGTCGCGGCCCGCCGGCGGCTTCATCCGAGGCGGGTTCGCCGCCGCGGGGCGGCGACATTGGCGGGGTCCGCGTCGCCGGCGGTCGCGGTGCCCGCGGCACCCAGATCTTTGTCTTGGTCGTCATAACCCTCTGCTTGATGTTGAGGGTTGGTCGGGAAAGCCGATCAATCTCACCTCCGTACGCAGGTCGACGCCGTGGACTCGGGCCACTTCGGCGCGCACCCACTCCATCAACACTCGAACGTCGTCGGCCGAACCGCCGCTGTCGGCTTGGATGAAATTGGCGTGTTTCGGCGACACCATGGCGCTCCCCCACCGCCGGCCTTTGCACCCGGCCGTCTCGATCAGCCACCCGGCCGAATTGGCGGGCGGCTCCCCGGGCGGGTTGGTGAACACTGAGCCTGCGTTCTGCCCGCCCGGCTGATGTTCGCGCCGCCACCGGACGATGTGGCGGATGGTGTCGCGACCCACGGCCCGGTCGCCGCCTGCCAGGCCGAACTCGGCCTCGATGACAACGTGGCTGGGGCCGATCGCAGAGGTGCGATAGCCGTAGTGGAGGTCGGCCAACACCATCGACCGGGCCTCACCTCGTCCGGCACCTAGGTCCACCACTCGGCACGAGCGCAGGTTGTGGGCGATGTCGGAGCCGTGCCCACCGGCGTTCATCCGCACTCCCCCACCGACCGATCCCGGAACGCCCACGGCCCACTCCAAACCCGTCAGGCCGGCATCGACGGTCTGGCGGGCGAGGGCCGGCAGGGCAACGGCCCCGCCCGCCTGGACCGCGTGCCCAGCGATGCTCACCGCACCAAATCCCACCGGGTCCAGCACCACCGCAATCCCTACGAAACCGGCATCCGCAACCAGCAGGTTGGATCCTCGCCCCACCGTGAGCACCGGCAATCGCGACGTGTCAGAGGCCGCCGCGACCAGCGTCAGGTCGGCCTCGCTCCTGGCGGTGACCAGCAGGGCCGCCTGCCCACCCACCCGGTAGGTCGTCATCGATCCGAGGTCGCCGCCGGCGATCACCTGATCACCGAGCGAAGCCAACGAGTCGAGGGCCACCCGCACCGCGTCACCGTCGGCGGGGCCGGCTGAACCCGCCATCCGGGGTCCAGGGCGGTCACCCATGCTCTGCCCCCTCCTGATCGTCTGCCGCGCCCGCCGGGCCGAGAAACCGATCTGGCAGGGTCGTGAGGTCGCCGGCGCCCAAGGTCAGGCACAGGTCACCCGGCTGCAGGATCCGGGCCAACTCGGAGGCGGCGTTGTCGAGCGTGGGGACGTACCGGACGTCGGCGTTGGGATGGGCGGTCCGGACGGCATCGACGATCAGTCGACCGGTCACGCCTGCCCTCGGATGCTCCCCGGCTGAGTAGACGTCGGTGACAAGCAAGACGTCGGCGCCCACGAACGCATCGCCGAACGCCGGCCACAACGATGCGGTCCGCGAGAAACGGTGGGGTTGAAAGACGGCCACGACTCGGGTCCAGCCCCCACCCCGAGCCGCACTTAGCGTGTCCGCCACCTCGGTGGGCAGGTGCCCGTAGTCGTCGACGAACGTCACCCCATTGTGCTCGCCGCGCCGCTCGAATCGCCGGACCACACCCCGATAACCGGCGAGCGCGGCACCCCCTCGCTCCCATGGCACCCCGAGGGCGTAGGCCATGCTGAGGGCGGCGACGGCGTTGCGGACATACAGCAAGCCAGGCGAGGACAGTTCGAACGGACCCCACAGGTCTCCCTCGTGCCGGATGGAGAAGAGGGAGTCCGCCCGCCCGAACCCCAGGTCTTCGATCCGCACGTCAGCCGTCTCGCTGATGCCGTACGTGATGGTCTCGCGGTCCGTCGCGGTAGCCGCCGCCAAGGACGCCGCCCCGCTGTCGTCGGCGCACAGGACCCGAGGCCCGTGCGCCTGATCCACGAAGCGGGCGAAGGCGTTGCGCAAAGCCCTCTCGTCGCCGTAGAAGTCCAAGTGGTCGGGCTCCACGTTGGTGACGACCACCGCTTCGGCACCCAACTCGAGGAAGGTGCCGTCGCTCTCGTCGGCCTCCACCACCATCCACTCTCCGTCCGGATCCCAGACCGCACCCGGTCCGACTCCCACAATGTCGCCGCCGATGATGAACGAGGGGTGCAGTCCGGCGTGGCCCAAGATGAGAGCCAGCATGGAGGAGGTGCTCGTCTTGCCATGGGTGCCGGCGACCGCGATGGTCCGTCGCGTTGCGCAGATGGCGTGGAGCAACTCGGCCCGGCGCCACACCCGCAACCCGCGCCGGGCCGCCTCGACGACCTCGACGTCGTCGTAGGGGATGGCGGTGGAGGTGGCGACCACCTCGGCCTCGCCCAGCCAGGACGGGTCGTGGCCGACGTGGACATCAGCGCCTCGCGCCGCAAGTCGGCGCAGAGCTTTGGAGTCCGCGGCGTCGCTGCCGCTGACGCGGTGGCCCATGTCCATCAGCACAGTGGCGATGGCGCTCATGCCCGCGCCGCCGATCCCGACGATATGCACCCGGCGGGTTCGACTAAGGTCCACGACCCCGGCCGGCGCAGAAGGGCGCGGTAGTCGGGAGTCAGCCACGGGCGTGCTCCTCGGCCAGGACGGCCACCGCCTCTGCCGCACCGGGGCGGCCCAGCTCCCGCGCCGCCGAGGCCATGGCATGACGGGCGTCGCCGTCGTCGATGAGGTGTTCCAGCGCGGCCCCGAGCCGGGCGGCATCAAGCTCGGCGTCGGGTATCACGATGGCCGCGCCGGCCTCGGCCAACCGGCTGGCGTTCGCGGTCTGATGATCTCCGGGTGCACCTGGGAGGGGCACGAGGATGGAGGCGAGGCCGACGGCGGTCAGCTCCGAGATGGTGCTGGCCCCGGCGCGCTGCACCGCCACGTCGGCGGCGGCCAGGGCCAGACCCATCCGATCCTCGAAACCGATCTGCTGGTAGATCAGCCCGCCGGGCATCGAGGTAGGCGCTTCGGCCGAGATGGCGTCGAAGTCCCGCTCCCCGACCACGTGGCGGATGGCGACACCCGACCGCCCAGCCCAGGCGCCGGCGAGACGGACCACCGCCTCGTTGAGCCGGTAGGCGCCGAGCGAGCCGCCGGCGACCACCACCACGAACCTGTCAGCGGGCAATTCCAAGGCGGCTCGCGCCGCGACCCGGCCCGGACCGGTACGGTCCACGGCGAGCACCTCGGCCCGGACCGGGTTGCCCGTGACCACCGCCCGGGGGAGGGCCGTGCCGGGGAAGGACACCGCGCAGGCGGCCGCGAACCGTCCCGCCAACCGATTGGCCAACCCGGGCACGGCGTTCTGCTCGGCGACGACGAGTGGGACCCGCCAGGCGATTGCGGCGAGCGCGCCGGCCACACTGGCATAGCCGCCGACGCTGACTACGACAGATGGACGCAGACGTGCCACCAGGATGAAGGCTTGGGCCAGCGCGCCCGCCAATCCGGCCACGGCGCCGACGTTGTCAATGGTGAGCCGGCGGGCGATACCGCGGCCAGGGAGCAGCGTTACGTCGAAGCCCGCTTCTGGCACCATCCGACGTTCCAACCCGCGGCTCGACCCGACGAAATGGATGGACCCCACGGCATGACCGCGCTCCACGAGCGCCTGGCCGATCGCGATGGCCGGAACCACATGCCCGCCTGTGCCGCCGCCGGCGATCAAAGCCCAGACCTGCCGGTGGCGTGACCGGGTCATCAGTCCAGGTTGCTTCCGAGCGGAGACTTGGCGATGTTGGCCAGCATCCCGGCCCCGAACATGGCGATGACGAGAGACGAACCACCGAAAGACACGAACGGGAGGGGCACGCCGGTGATCGGAAGCAGGCCCACGACGGCCCCGATGTTGATCACGGCTTGGCCGGTTAGCCAGGCCGTGATCCCGGCTGCGACCAAGGCCGCGTACCGGGAAGGGGCCCGGCACGTTATCCGGGTCCCCACCAGAGCGAGGGTCATGAACAATCCGCTCAGGACCAGCCCGCCCAGAAGTCCCGTCTCCTCGCCGATGACCGCGAAGATGAAGTCCGTCTGGGCGTTCGGCAGGTACCCGTAGGTGGCGATGCTGGCGCCCAGTCCGTCGCCGAGAACATGCCCATTGCTGAGAGCCAACAGCGCCTGGACCTCCTGGTAACCGGTATTGGAGGCGTCCTTGAAGGGATGCAGGAACGACGTCATGCGTTGCCACCGGTAGGGCGCCGCGACCGCGAAGAGCGTGAACGCACCCACTCCTGCAGCCAGCAGGCCGCCGAGCGGCTTGATCGGCATCCCGGCCGTGATCAACATGGCCACGGCTATGAACGCCATCACCAATGCCGTCCCCATGTCCGGTTGGGCCATGACCAGAAGGACCAGAAGGCCAAGGACGGCGATGACCGGGCTCATCTGGTATCGCCAATCCCGCTTGGTGGCGCGGCGATCCAGGATGTCGGCTGCGAACAGCACCAGGGCCAGTTTGGCCAGTTCGGAGGGCTGGACCTGCAACGACGACGTGCCGAACCATCTCGAGGCTCCGGCGGCTCTCACCCCGATTCCGGGGATCAACACGACGAAGAGGAGGCCGACGGTCGCGAACATAAAGGGGGTCGCCAATCGACGCCAGCGCCGGTGGTCGACGCGGAGCGCAAGCAGGAACCCGAGCGACCCGATAGCCAGCCACATCACCTGCCGGCCAAAGAAGTACCACGGAGAACCGAACTGGTTGAGGCTAACGATCGACGAGGCCGAGAGCACCATGACCACACCGATGAGGCACAGGATCGAGACCAGGATGACGAGCACCCAGAAGATCCCGCCCTTGGCGGTCCTGGTCCGCTGGGAAGGTCGGGCCGGACGGTTCCTTTCAGCCAATGAGGTGAAATTGGCACGCGGTTCGCGGGTCAGCATTGGTGCTCCTCTCGGTCCAGACGGCGGGTCACGATCGCGGCAAAGTGTTCGCCTCGGGTGGCATATGACGGGTACCAGTCGAAGCTGGTGCACCCGGGAGACAGCAGCACGCCGTCGCCAACTCGGGCCAGGCGGGCGGCTGCATCAACAGCGGCGTCCATGTCCAGAGCGACGGTCACGGGTACCAGACCCTGGAAGGCCGCTTCGACTTCAGCAGCCGCATCACCAATGGCGACGACCGCGTGGACGGGCGGAACGGTCGCCACCAGCGCCCCGAGGTCGAGCCCCTTGTTGCGTCCGCCGGCGATCAGCACGACCGAGGAGAAGCCGCTCACGGCCGCGATGACCGAGGCCGGGGTCGTCGCCTTGGAATCGTCGTACCAGCGCACGCCGCCCCCCTCGCCGACGAAGCTGACTCGATGGGGCAGCAGTGGGGTGGAGGCTAGGGCATCACGACAACCCTTCTTGCTCGCTCCGGCTGAAAGGGCCACCGCGGCGGCAGCCAGGGCGTTGGAGAGGTCATGGGGCAGCGCGCGGGGCAGCTCGCCGAGGGTGATCAACGTGTCGCCCCCGGGATCGACCAGCCGGTCCCCTTCGACCGCGAAATCGGCGCGCCCCTGGACGGAGAATGTCGCTCTCGTGACACCGGGAGGGATCCGGCGGGCCAGCGCCGAGATGGCGGCGTCGTCGGCGTTGATCACCGCGGTGTCGCCGGCCTCCTGGTTGGCCCAGATGCGGGCCTTGGCCTCTGCGTAGTGCGCGAGGGTCGGGTGCCAGTCGAGATGGTCGGGAGCCAGATTCAGCCAGCAACTGACAGCCGGACGGAACTCTTCGGTGAACTGCAACTGGAAGGACGACACCTCCACCACGATCACCTCCGCGCCCGAGCTAACGGCTTCGATCATGGGCGCACCAATGTTGCCAGCGGCGACGGCGTGCACGCCCGAGGCCTGGAGGATCGCCGTGGCCAGGGTCGTGACACTCGTCTTGCCGTTGGTCCCAGTGACGGCCACCAATCGGGGGCCGCCGTCCCGGTCGGCCATCCGGGCCGCCAGCTCGACCTCCGCCCAAATGGGCACCCCGGCCTCGGCCGCGGCCGCATAGATCGGATGGGCGAAGGGGACCCCTGGGCTGGGAACAACCAGATCACAACCGGCCAAGCGGCGGGCGAGCGCGCCCGTGGCCATCGGCTCGACCGTCACGCCAATCGCGGCCGCAGCCAAGTCCGTTTCGGGGGAAAGGTTGTCGTCGAGCACGAACGGTTCGTCGCCGGCTTCCACCAGCACGCGCGCCACGGCTCGGCCCGTCACCCCGAACCCGATGATGGCTATCTTGCGGCTGGTCTTGGCGCGATCGGTCAACCGGTGCCTCCTTTCGAAAGGAAGTCGGCGTAGAAGGCCCCCAACGCCAGCGCGGTGCACAAACCGGCCAGGATCCAAAACCGGACGATGACGGTCGTCTCCGGCCAGCCAACCAGCTCGAAGTGGTGGTGGATGGGTGCCATACGGAACACCCGGCGGCGGAACAGGCGGAAGCTGGCGACCTGGATGATGACCGACACCGTCTCGAACACGAACAGCCCGCCGACGATCGGCAGCAGCAAATCGACGTTCTCGAGCAGGGCCAGGGTGGCGATCGCTGTCCCAATACCGAGCGACCCGGTGTCACCCATGAAGATGCGCGCCGGTGCGGCGTTGAACCACAGGAAGCCGGCGCAGGCGCCGATCATGGCCGCGGCCATGGCCGCCTCGTCTAGGGGGGCGGGATTGCGATAGATGGCGAAGTGACGCAGTTGGTAGAAGCCGATCACCGTGAACGCCGAAAAGGTGAAGATGGACGACCCGGCGGCGAGGCCATCCAGGCCATCGGTGAGGTTGACGGCGTTGCTGCAGCCGACAATGACGAGCACGGCGAAGATCACCCAGCCGACCCGGCCCAGGTTGATCCCCAGGGAGTTGTAGCGGGTGAACGACAGGTGGGTATCCACCTTGAGCCAGGTCACGCACACCACCGAGAAGGCGACCGCGATGATGAGCTGGCCGGCAGCTTTCGCCCGCTTGTTGAGACCCAGGCTCCGTTGACGGTGCACCTTGATCCAGTCGTCAGCCAGACCCAGAGCAGCCGCGGCGCACACCGCCAGCATGGCGGCTAGGCCGCGAGTGGTGAAGGTGCCTTCGATGTGCGACACCAGATAACCGATGACGGCGGCGCCGATTATGGCGACGCCGCCCATCGTCGGGGTGCCGGCCTTGGTGAGGTGACCTTCGGGCCCGTCCTCGCGGATCTGCTGCCCGATGCCCTGCGCCTTCAGCCAGGTGATGAGCAGCGGCGTCCCGAGCATCGAGACCAGCAGCGCCACGCTGCCCGCCAGAAGCAGGTCGGTCATCCGGGCTGCCGCCGCGACGTCAGGATCCGCACCAGCGACTTCCGCGCGGTCTCGGCGTCGTCGAAGGGAATAGTCCTCCCGTTGATCTCCTGACCGGGCTCGTGGCCTTTGCCCGCGATGATGACCACGTCCCCGGGCTGGGCGTTCGCGAGAGCGGTGGAGATGGCGGCCGCCCGATCGGGTTCGATCACCAGGTTCGACCCGTCAGCCGCGCCGGCGACCACCTGCTCGATGATCTCGTCGGGGTCCTCGGAGCGGGGGTTGTCAGAGGTGACCACCGCCAAGTCTGCGAGTTGGGCTGCGGCCGCCCCCATGAGCGGTCGCTTGTCGTGGTCTCGGTCACCGCCGGCGCCGAAGACGACGAGGAGGCGGCCTTGGGTGAGCTCGCGTGCGGCCCGGAGCGCTTGGCTCAATCCGTCAGGTGTGTGGGCATAGTCCACCAACACCGTAAACGGCTGACCCGCGTCGACCGGTTGGAAGCGGCCCCGCACGCCATCGACGCCGGCCACGCCCGCGGCGATAGCGTCGGAAGGGACACCGAGGGCCCGGGCACAGGTCGCAGCCGCCAGCGCGTTGGCGACGTTGAACCGCCCGCCGAGGTTCACGGTGATCGTCTGACCATCCCACACGAAGCGACTCTTTGTCACCGACAAATCGAGTTCTGCGGCGTCCTCGGGCCCGAAGGTCTCGACTGCCACCGCAGCCTTCAAGAGCCGTTCGATCAGCCGTTGCCCCCACGGGTCGGACCTGTTGATCACGGCCAACTCGAGCCGTTCGGGGCTGAACAGCATGGCCTTGGCCTCGAAATAGTCGTCCATATTGTGGTGGTAGTCGAGGTGTTCCGGGGTGAGGTTGGTAAAGACCCCGGCCGCGAAGTGGACGGCGTCGACGCGGTGCTGGACAAGGGCGTGCGACGACACTTCCATGGCGATGGCGTGGCCACCGCCGTCGCGCCAGTCGGCCAGTAGATTCTGCAGTTCGGGCGCCTCGGGTGTGGTTCGCTGCTGAGTGAGCGTACCGATGGTGTCGCTCGTCCAACCATTCGCCTGGAACGCTCCTTGCAGCAAGGCGCACGTCGTCGTCTTGCCGTTGGTACCAGTTACACCCACCACAACCAGCGAACGCGACGGATGACCGAAGAGAGCATCGGCCAGCGGACCGATCGCCCGTCGCACCGAGGAAACGACAACCTGAGGCACGGCCAGGTCGAGGGGTCGTTCGCTCAATACGGCCACGGCTCCACCCGCCACCGCGGCCGCCGCGAAGGCATGGCCGTCTCTAGTGTGACCGGGCACGCACGCAAAGAGCGCACCGGGCGTCGCCTGGCGCGAGTCCATGGTCAGAGCCACCACCTCCGTTGCCTGACCCCCTACCACAACCTCGAGGAGGCCCAACTCCCGCAGGCTCGCCTCCGCAATCAACCCATCGAGCCGCACCTCGACCTCAGCCGGCCGGTGGGCTGGATCGGGACCGTACTGCCGGAACGGTTGTGGGAGGTGTGGCCGCCGTCGAGGGAGGAGCCGACGGAGCCTGGCCCGCGGGGCTGGTGGTCAGCGGGGCGACGGTTGGAGGGGTGGCCAGTCCGGGTAGCGGGGTCCCGGCGATCTCGCCCGCGCCGGTGGCCGACTGAGCGGTCGCGAGCGGCACCCCCGCCGCGGGCGGTTGCTTCGGCAGGGGTGGGATGTTGAACGCGGTCAGGGCGTCGCGGGCGATCGTCGCGAAGGTAGGCGCGGACGCCGCCGCGCCGTAGTCAGGAGTGTTGTCGATCACCACCATCCCCGTGATCTGGGGGTCTTCCGCGGGCACGAACCCGGCGAAGCTGGCTACGTAGTGCCCGGCCTCATAGCCGCCGGTCGCGGACGGCACCAACGCCGTGCCCGTCTTGCCCGCCACGGTGTAGGGGTCCAGATTGGCAGCCGTGCCCGTCCCGACCTGAACCACCTGTTCGAGCATGGTGGTCATCTCTTTGGCCACCGTGGTCGATACCACCCGGTGCGTGGGAGCTGCGGGGATGGCATGGTATTGGCCCTTGGCGTCGATGGTGCCGTCGACCAGCTTGGGCGGCACATAGATGCCGCCGTTGGCGATGGTGTTGTAGGCCGAGAGCATCTGGATGGCGGTGACCGCGATGCCCTGGCCAATGGCCACATCGGCGATGGAGGTCCCCGACCAGTAGGTCGGTAGGAGGCCGGCGGATTCGCCCGGAAAGTCGACGTCACTCACTGACCCGAGTCCGTAGTCGTGGATGTACTGCAGCAGGTTGGCTTTGCCCAGGCGTTGGGAGATCTGGATGGTGCCGATGTTGGACGAGTTGGCCAGGATGTCGGTGACCGTCCAGTGCTCGGTGGGGTGGTACTCGGCGTCGTGGAAGGTGGTGCCGGCGACCTGATAGCTGTTGGGGATGGTGAACACATCGGAGGGCACGATCACTCCGGTCTGAAGGGCGGCCGAGATGGTGATGAGCTTGTTGACGGAGCCCGGCTCGTACACGTCGGTGAACGCGCTCGCGGAAGGAGCTTCGACGGGTTGCGCCTGCGGCCCGCCCGACGAACCGGCGATGCTGACCGGCACCGCCGGTGGCTCCGTGTTGCCGGCTGTAGGCATGGTGAGCTGGGCGTCCGCCAGGATCTCGCCCGTCTTGGAGTCCATGAGCAGGGCGACGCCGTCCTTGGCGCCGGCCGCCACGATGGCCTGAGCCAGGGCCTGTTCGGCCTCGTACTGCAAAGGCTCGTCCAGGCTGAGAACGAGGTCCTGGCCGGCGACAGGTGCCACGTAGTCCTGGTTGCCGTCGGGGATCTGGTGCCCATCCGGGTCGATCTGTTCGACGGACTTGCCCGCCTGCCCGGCCAGCAGAGAGTTGTACTGGTACTCGAGGCCTCCGAGGCCACTTCCGTCGGTCCCCACGGCACCGAGGAGGGGCTGCGCCAGCTGCCCCGCCGGATAGAAGCGCTTCGGTTCTTGGAGGCTGTAGATGCCGGCCAGGTCCAGCTTGGCCACCCGGGCCGCGGTGGCGTCCGCGACGGTATGGGCCAGGTAGACGAATCCGCTGTCCTCGGTGAGCATGTCGTCCAATGTCGGGGCTGGAATAGAGAGGATGGGAGCGAGAGCCGCGGCTTCCGTGAGGGGATCGTTGACCTGGTGCGGATCGGCGTAGATGGTCGACTGCGGTATAGAGATCGCCAACTCGTCGCCGTTGCGATCAAGGATGCCCCCCCGCTGGCCCGGCAGGCTGATGGTCTGCTCCCATTCCGATCCTCCCGCGGCCAGATAATGGGCGGAGTCGACTCCCTGGATCACCACCAGCTTGGCGCCGATGGCCATGAACGCCCCGGCGATCAAGAGCAACAGGGCGAAGGCCCGCCGGCGGCCCATGACGTTGAGACCCGGGCGCCCGGGCCGGAGGGCGCGTCCGCCACCCGTGGGACGGACCGCGTGACCCGCCGAGGCCCGACCGCGCCCTTTAGTGGCCTTCGACCCGGCGGCGGGGCCCGGGGCCGGTCTGCGCCGCCGCGGTGCGTCGAGCGGGCGCGCCGCGGCAGTCGGCTGACGGGCGCCGCGGATGTGGAGACGGCCCCGTTCGGGGGGCCGTCGGTTCATGGGCTTCCTGCCAGCTGCGATTTGATCTGCGGCCAGTCGGCGTCGCCAGCCGGAGCCTGGGCAGAGGAGCCGGAGGTGGCCGAGGAACCGATCGCGGCGCTTCGGGCGCCGGTGATCGTGGTGGTCGGGGTCAGGTAGGTGACGGACGCGGGTTGGATCATGCCGAGCCGCCCCTCCGCGGTGGAGATGATGTGCGCAGGGGACCTGAGCTGCGCCACCTGCAGTCGCAGGTCCTGATAAGTGGTGCTCTCGGCTTGCACCTGGGCCGTGAGACGATCAAGGGCAAACTGGCGCTGGGCCAGGACGACATGGAGGTATACGAGGCCGAAGGCCACCATGGCGGTAACCCCGGCCACCGCCAGCAGCATGGCCCGGGCCCGGCGCCGCCGCTGGGCAGGGCTCCTGTTCGGGGTCGGGACAACTCGAAGATGGCGGGCGGGTTCGCCGGGCTCCTCTGGTGCCAGGGGAGCCACCCACGCGCCCACGGGAGCTGTGGCGCCGGCGGCTCCAACCAAGCGGGCCGCGGCTGCAGCCCGTGCCGCGGAAGGGCGGGACCGGGCCGGAACCCCTGTGGTCGGAGGGGAAGGGCGCGCCGGGCGAGCTTCGGTTTGGGCGGCAGCAGGCTGGTTCATGGCTGGGACCCTGACAGTGGATCGCCGGTAGGAGCGACCGGGGGTGCGGGGGCAGGAAGACGCTCCGCAGCACGCAAGCGGGCGCTTTCGGCCCGCCGGTTGGTAGCGACCTCCGCTGGGGAGGGGCGCAGAGCGCCACGGACAAGTAGGCGAACGATCGGTGTGGCTCCGCACCCGCACGGCAACCCCGGCGGGCACTGGCAACCGCCCGTGGCCGCGTGTCGGAGCCGATCCTTGGCGATGCGGTCCTCGCCCGAGTGGTAAGAGATGATGACGCACCGGCCGCCGGGGACCAGGGCGCCGATGGCGGCATCGAAGGCGTCGGGCAAGATCTCGAGTTCCTCGTTGACGGCTATGCGGATCGCCTGGAAGACCCGCCGGGCCGGATGGCCCCCGGTCCGGCGAGCGGCGGCCGGGATGGCGTCCCGCACGACCGCGGCCAACTCAGCGGTACTCAGCAACGGGCGGGCGGCTACGACGGACCTGGCGATCCGTCGAGCAAAACGAGGCTCGCCGTTGTCGGAGAACAACTGGACCAAGGTGCGCTCGGGCCACTCGTTGACAACCTCAGCGGCAGACAGGCGACGGGTCGTGTCCATCCGCATATCAAGTTGTCCTTCTTGGCGGTAGCTGAAACCACGGTCGGCCCGATCGAGCTGAGGTGAGCTCACCCCGAGGTCGAACAGCACGGCCGATAAGCCCTCGACTCGGAACTCTCCGAGCACGTCGAGGAGGCGATCGAAGCGCGAGTGCAAGACCCGGGCCCGGGACCCGTAGGAGGCCAGGGCGTTCCGGGCCGCGGCCACCGCGGCCGGGTCCTGGTCGAGGCCCACCACACTCAGGTGTGGAGCCACGTCAAGCAGAGCTCGGGCGTGCCCGGCGCCCCCGAGAGTGGCGTCGAGCAGGACCCCGGGCGGGCTGGGGGCCAGGAGGGCCACCACCTCGTCCACCATGACGGGGCGATGGTCGAACGGGGGTGTCGGGGCGACCTCAGTCACGACCGGAAGTAACCGCGATCCAATCCGGACGATCCGCAGCCCCTCGACCAGCCTGCCGTCGGGATTTCTCCCCGATCGTGCCGAGTGGAAGCGGGCGGAGAAGGGGACTTCCACCCTGCCAGTCGAAGGGCTGCGCATGAGCCGAATTGAGTCGGACGAGACAAGAGGCGAAACAAATTTTGCGGTCACTCTCCTGATGGGCTGGGTTGGTCGGGGCGGGGCGCATCGGACGACAGGCGCGGCAGGGAAGAAGCCGGATCGGCCAGCTCGGCGTCGCCCGGAACTCCGCTGATGTTCCACTCCTCGGGATCCCACAGCTCGATATGGTTGATGGCCCCGTGGATCAGCACTGCGGACTCGAGATGGGCGTACTCGCGCAGGTAGCTCGGGATGGCCACCCGGCCCTGACGGTCCAGCTCCACATCGGTCGACCCGGACGCGAACGCCCGGACCATCGACCGGTCCGAAGCGGTGCGGTCGAAGATGGCCTCCATCTCGTCGAGCTTCTGTTCGAACGCCTCGGGTGGCCATAACGCCAGGCAGCGCTCGGTGTACTTGGAGATGTAGGCAACGGTGTCGAAGCTGGTGCGGTAGCGCGCGGGCAGGATGATCCTCCCCTTGGCGTCCAGGGAGTGCTCGTACCTCCCGACGAACCGCATCACCACAGGTCACTCCGCTCCTCTGTGGCGCCAGGGCCCCTCCCCTTCGCACCACTTGGCACCACTATATGGTTCTTCTCCTCCACTGTCAACCACCGTACCCCCTACAGGCGGTATGCAGGGTCGCGAGCGGGCTGGCGGTGGGCCCGCGATCGGGCTGCGATCGGGCTGCCGGCGGCCGACAGGGCGGGTCCGGGATAAATCCAACGGACCCGCCCTCTCGCCGCCGCCATCCCTCCATCCACTCGAGCCTCGGCGCCGGGGACAGAGGAAGACGCCGAGAACGGCGAGCCGTTAGGGCTTGATCAACCGCGCGTGGAGGAACATCGGGATCCGATGCCATGCGGTGTAACGACCTGTCGTGGCCACCGGCACCGGCTCGCGGATCATTTCGACCAGCAGGCCCGCCCGCTCGAAAGCAACCACATATTCCTCCAGCGGGGAACTCCAGCCCCGAAACGTCATGCTGAGGCCATCGCGTTCAAAGGTCCCCTCAAAACGCCGACGTCCAAAATACGACCCGGCGATCTCGAATACCGCCCCTGGTTCGGTCCCGACGAACTTGCCGGCGTCGTTGAGAGGATGGGTGACACACACGCAGAATCGCCCACGCGGCTCCAGAATCCGAGCGACCTCAGCCACGGTGCCGGGCAGATCGGCAACGTCCATGAGCGTGTTGTACGCCACTACCAAGTCGCAGCTTGCATCCGACATCGGCAACCGAGAACCGTTCGCTTGCACGTAGGTGCCTTCCCGATCGGCTGCCTTCGCGTAGCCCAGAAGCTTCAGGGATCGGTCGACGGCTACCACCAAGTGACCCCGCTCCTGCAAGTCTCGGGCCACTCGACCCTCGCCACATCCCACTTCCACGGTGCGCCGACCCGGAGCGGGCACGATGACCTCGAAGAAAGCACCTCGATACTGCCAGTAGGCGTCATGGCCGGCGGTGCGCGCCCACCGGACCCAGTTGTCCGCTTCGCGGTCCCAATCCACCTCCTCGTCCATTGGGGGCCTCGCAGCTAGGTCAGGACCCCCCGAGGAGCACCAGAGTCTTGGCAGTCGCTCCGGCGGCCTGGCAGGAGCCGGCCGACGCGCAGGACACCGAGTCCACGTCGGTGACGCCGGCCGGGACCGTGAGAGCAGTCCAGGTTTTCCCACCATTGGTGGAGGTATCTATCGCCGAGGTCGAGCCCGCTTCGCCTACCGCCACGCAGTCCGACGAGGTGCTCGGGCACGAGACCCCCGTGAGGTGAGTCACCCCACTGGGGACGGCCCGCGCCGTCCATCCCGTACCGCCATCGGGCCGCTTCGCCGAGGATTGTAATTTTCGTCGATTTTGTACCTCAATCGGCCGCTCTGTCGCTCTAGCGTACCCGGTCCGGCGCGCTCGGAGGTGTCTTCTGGGCCGGAGTCAGAGGGGCGGCAAGGCAGCCAGCAAGGCGGCCACCAGTGCCTCGCCGCGCTGCGTGCCGACTCCAACCGCCACCCGCTCCAGGTCGGCGAGGCCTTGCGCCCGCTCGCCGGCGTCGAGGTGCAAGAGGGCGAGCAGGGCGGCAGGATCCCAGGTGAGGAGAGCGGCCGTCTGGAAGAGCGCGGCCCCGCGGGTGCGTCGCTGCGAGATGCCCACCACCTTCCTGGACCCGATGAGGACTTCTCCTGGCCCCACGCCGGCGAAGCAGACACGCGCCGACCAGGCGCTCGACTGCATCGGGCCTCGCCACACCTGAGCTGGCCCCGCCCCAACGCCATCCAAGGCCGCCGCCCACGCGTCACCCACC
The DNA here is from genome assembly GCA_003156595.1 of Acidimicrobiaceae bacterium. Lineage (GTDB taxonomy): Bacteria > Actinomycetota > Acidimicrobiia > Acidimicrobiales > Palsa-688 > PALSA-693. The sequence continues at coordinate 25,913 of PMHH01000083.1, read as the reverse complement.
CACCACCCCGCCATCCCGACGTCGGCCTCCCACAACGGGTCGCCGGCGGGCACGATCAGGTCCACCCAGACGACCGCAGCCGGGTCGACGAGAACCGCCGCACCTCCGCTGCGCCGGCGCACGACATCGACGCCCGCCGCCTCCGCGGCCACGGTGTCCACATCGGACTCGGGCTGGCTGCTGCCGAGCACCAGGGCCGGGCGGTCGACTTGCAAGACCCGCACGGTGCGGGCGCCGTCAGCCTCAACTCCGGCGAGCGCGACGGAACGGCCGTGGAGGCGGCGAGCCGGCCCCTGTTGGCGTTCCAGGTGCCAGCTCTGCCCGCCCTCGATCAAGCCGACATACTGGCCGCTCTGGGGCCCAGGTATGGTTCCCAGTCCGACCGGATGGTGCCACTGGCAACCAAGATCCACGTCCGCTCGCGGGGCGGGGCCGGTCGCCGGCGCAGCCTCATGCCGCTGTCCTCGAGGAGGCGGTCCCGCTTGCGGGTGTTGCAGGGCCGGCAGGAAGCCACCACGTTGTCCCAGGCGTGCGGCCCGCCCTTGCTGCGCGGGATCACGTGGTCGATGTTCTCGGCCGAGGCCCCGCAGTACTGGCAGCGGTGACCGTCTCGGGCGAAGACGGCCCTGCGGTTGAGCGAGACCCGGGCCTGGTACGGGACCTTGACGTAGTAGCTGAGGCGGACGACTGACGGCTCCGCCAGCGCCACCCGTTCGGCCCGGAACATCCGCTCGGTCGAGTGCACCAGCTCGGCCTTTTCATCGAGGATCAGCATGAGGGCCCGACGGCTCGGGACCACGCAGAGGGGCTCGTAGGTAGCGTTGAGCACAAGGGCCTGCGTCATCGCCCTCCGGTCCTCCTATCAGGCCGGTGGTCGCTGGAGGGCCGCGGGAGAAGCCCGGCCCTCGTCTCCTGGTGGCGGGCAAAGCACCGCCAGACGTTACCTCGCCCGGTACCTCATCCGCCGACACCATTCGAGGTAGGCGACGAGGTCATCTCCAGCCAGTCGCCCGCCGTCGTCGCCGTACATCGTCTGGGTCCGAAAACGCACGTACTCGGCGGGTGGCAACGGACGCGGCGGCCAGCGCCGCCACCATCCGGGGGGTGCCAGCCGGGCCGCGGTCGGCCACAGCGTCGGCCGCGCCAACAGCGCCAGCGCGGCCCTCATGACCGCGCCGCTCTCACCCACTGTCGTAGCCCCGCCATCCCACTGCGGCGGCCCCGATCAACGGGCCCGCGGCCCCCAACTTGCTCGGTGCGATGCGGCAACCTGTTGAGAATTGGAGTCGGGCCCGGGCCGCGAGCTCGGTTCGGGCTGCCGCAAAAAAAGGGTCCCCGTAGCCGAGCGCGATCGAGCCGCTGACCGACGCCATTTTCAAGTCCAGGAGGTTGGCCACCGTGGCCACGGCCCGTCCCACCATCCGCCCGCTTCGCGCCACTACGTCCGGTCCTGCCTCTGCCGGGCTTCGACCGGTGAGGGCAGCGATCGCCACACCTGACGCCTCCGCCTCCAGACAACCGCGCGCCCCACACCGGCACGGCCGGCCGTCGGGTTCGACGATCACGTGGCCGATGTGTCCGGCGTTGCCGTCGCGGCCGTCCAGGAGACGGCCGTCCAACACGATGCCGCCTCCGATCCCTGTTGACACCACCATCGACAGATAGTTCGGGACTCCGACCTCCTCGCCGACCCAGCCGTCGGCGAGCGCCAGGGCTTTGGCGTCGTTGTCGATCCAGGTGGGCAGGCCGGTCATTTCAGCCAGGCGGGACCGGAGAGGAAACTCACGCCAAGCCGGGATGTTGAGAGGGGATACCAACTCGCCTCCAGACGACATGGGACCGCCGCACCCGATCCCGCACCCGACCGGGCGGATCGCCGGCGTGCGGCGGACCAACGTCTCGAGCACGGACCAGACCAGCTCGGCATCGCCGGTCGGGGTGGGCGCTTGCGACGTCCATACCCGCCGACCGGACCGGTCGACGAGGCCCACGGCTATCTTGGTGCCCCCGATATCGATCGCCAGAATCGCCTCGGCGGGCGCGACTCCACGAGGGCTGTCCTCTGATGACATCATGGCGAGGAAGGTACGCTACCCGCCAGACCCTTCTTGGAGGCCCGATGGCGAGACAATCGACGGTAGGGGCGGCGGCCGTCGGCACGTTCGCGGAAACGTTTGAAGCCGTCGTCGAAAACGTGGCGCAGATCCTCCAGGGCAAAGAGGACCCGACCCGACTGGCCCTGGTGTGCCTGGCCGCGGAAGGGCACCTCCTCCTCGAGGACGTGCCCGGTGTCGGTAAGACCAGCCTCGCCAAGGCGCTGGCTCGTTCGTTCGACCTCGAGTGGCGTCGCATCCAGTTTACACCTGACCTGCTGCCCTCCGACGTGACCGGGGCCAGTGTCTACGACCGCGAGAACGGCTCATTTGTGTTCCGGCCCGGAGGGGTGTTCGCCAACGTGGTGCTGGGAGACGAGATCAACCGGGCCTCCCCGAAGACGCAATCGGCCTTGCTCGAGGCCATGCAGGAGCGTCAGGTCACGGTGGACAACGTCACCCGCCGCCTCCCGTCTCCCTTTTTGGTGATAGCCACCCAGAACCCCGTTGAGCACGAGGGAACCTATCCCCTTCCGGAAAGCCAACTTGATCGCTTCCTGCTCCGCGTCCGTATGGGTTACCCGGACCGGACCGCGGAAATGGCGATGCTCGAGCAGCCGGAGTCGCGGACTTCGGTGGACGACCTGCCCCCTGTAGCGGGCCCAGACGCCATCCCGACGATGGTCTCGCTGGCCAACCAGGTGCACGTGGCCACGGCCCTCAAGGCGTACATCGTCGACCTCGCTACGGCCACGCGCAATCACCCGGCCCTCTCCTTGGGGATGTCGCCTCGCGCCGCACTGGCGCTCCAGCGAGCCGCCCGGGCGCTGGCCGCGTCCGTCGGCCGCGAGTACGTGATCCCGGACGACATCAAATACCTCGCCGGCCCGGTGTTGGAGCACCGTCTGGTCCTGTCACCGGAAGGCGTCGTCGCAGGAGTGGACATCTCGGACGTGGTCACCGAAGTCCTCCGCGGCGTGCCGGTTCCGCCCGGGCACACAGGGATGTGATGAAGGCCGGCGCCGCGGGGCTCACCCAGCGAGGGTGGGCGCTGCTGGCGGTGGCTGCCGCACTGGCTATCGGCGCGTTCCTGTTCGGGATCGAGGAGTTGTACGCCGTCGCGGCCGCCGCGCTGGTGCTGATCGCAGGGGCACGGGCCTGGGTGGGTGGCCAGCAATGGGACGTCAGGGTGGTCCGCCATGTTCGACCAGTCCGGGTGCCGGCCGGGGCGGCGGCCAGGGTCGAACTGGCAGTGGTCAACCACGAGACCCGCCGGTCGCCGGTGCTGGCGGCCCGCGACCCGTTTGACGGCGGCAGGCGGTGGGCTCGCTTTCTGATCGCACCCCTGGACCCCGGCGAGGTGCGTTGGGCTGCCTATACCCTCCCCACGTCCCGGCGCGGCGTGTTCACACTGGGCCCCTTGGAGCTCGAGTTGTCTGATCCCTTCGGGCTGGCCCGAATCGTCACCATCGGATGCCCACCGTCGACTCTGACCGTCCACCCGAGGGTCGACCTCATCAGGTCCAATTACCTCCCGGCCGAGCGCGACCCGGACATGCGGGTACCACTACCGGTGCTCGGCCGGATCGGCGACGAATTCTACGGGTTGCGCGAATACCGGGACGGCGACGACCTGCGGCGGGTGCACTGGGCGTCAACGGCGCGGGTGGACCAACTGATGATCCGCCAGCCCGAGAATCTTCTCCAGGGCCGGCTCACGGTGGCGGTCGACCTGCGGACCGGCATCCACGATCCCACCACCCTGGAGTCGGCGTTGTCGGCGGCCGCCAGCATCCTCATGGCGGGCATACGGAGCCGAATTCACGTCCGCCTGATGACCACGACCGGGATCGACACGGGCTTCGGGGCGACCGCTGGCCACGGCGCCGCCCTCCTCGACGTGCTGGCCGGTGCCGAACTCCGACCGGGACCGGCCCTGCTCGACGATCTGCGGATCGGGGCAGTGGGCCCCCTCGCCGTCGTAACCACGCAGGCGGTGGGTGAGGCCGAGCTCGCCGGCCTGACCCGCGCCAACGGCCGCGACCACATCACCCTGGTCATCTTCGAGCGATCAGGTGAGCGGCGCGAGCGCATGGGTCCCAGCCGCCCTCTCGCCCGCTCCCGGGTCGTGGCGGTCCGCGCGGGCGGCTCGTTCCAGGCCGCGTGGGAAGCGATTCCATGCTGACGAACACCTCCTACCGGCCCACATCGACGACGGCTGAAGGGCCGGACCGCGACCGCTCAGGGCGTCGGGCGCGGGCGCGGCCGCGGCTGGCACTGTCGGCAACGCCGCTTCCCGGCCACGTCGGGGCGACGCTCGCCCTGACAGCCCTCACTGTGACCTCGGCGTCGGGCCTGGTGCGGGTCTTTGACGGCCGCAGCTGGGTAGTCCCGGTCTTGCTGACCGCGATCGGGGTGCACGCCATCTGCTGGGCCGCCCGGCGAGCCCGACTGCCGCAGCCGGCGGCCCTGGCTCTCGCCCTGGTCGCGGTGTGGGCCCTGACCGCGTGGACCGTCCTCGCGACCTCGACCGTCTATGGGTTCCCGGGCCGCCGTACCGCGTCGCAGTTGTGGGCGGCCCTGGTGCAAGCCCACACCGCCTTTGCCACGGCTGTGAGTCCCGTCTCGTCCAGCATCACCGGATTCAAGCTGGTGTCGGTCCTCGGCATCGGGCTGATCGCGATCCTCGCCGATTGGGCCGCCTTCCGGTGGCGGTCGGCGCTCTACGGAGCCGCCCCGCCGTTCGCTTACTTCGTAGCCGGCTGCTCCTTTGGCCAAGGTCGGGGGCGGGAATTGGTCGTCACCGCCGAGGTGGTTGCCCTACTGGCTTTCCTTCTCGTCCATCGAGTCACCGTCGGGCGCGCCGATCAGGCCTGGTTTGGCAACCATCGAGCCGGGACCGCCGGGTGGGCAATCACCGCCGGGTGCCTGACCGCCGCCGCCTCCCTGGTGACCGCGGTCGCGATCACTCCCGCGGTGGGCACAACCGAGGGAACCGGAGTCCTCGGTTGGCGCGCCGGTCTCGGGGGGGCCTCTGGACCGCGTCAGGTCGCCAACCCGGTCGTCGACCTGCATACCCGACTGATCTTTGAGAGCACCACGCCCGTATTCAAGGTGCGCAGCCCGGTTGCGTCGTATTGGCGCCTCACGTCCCTCAACACCTTCACCGGCCAGGACTGGGTCTCGACCGACACCTACCACGGTTTTGGGTCACACCTGCCCGGTGTACAGGCCGTGCCCGCAGGAACCCGCCTCGTCCAGGAGAACTTCCACATCGAGGAGCTGGACTCGGTGTGGCTGCCGGACGCCTTCACGCCGATCTCGGTGACCGGCGTGCGAGGCGTGAGCTATGACCCGAACTCGAACAGCTTGATCACCTCCAAGGCGACCTCCAACGGACTCGACTTCACGGTCGAGTCCTACCAGTACCTGTCCACCCTCCACCCGGGTCAGCTCGAGAGCGCCCCACCGGTGACCATCACCGCTTCGCTTCGGCCCTACCTGCAACTTCCGGCCACGGTGCCGCCCGACGTCTACGCCTTGGCCAAGAGCATTACGGCGAGCCAGTCCACCGAGTACGGCAAGGCCCTCGCCCTCCAGAACTTCTTCCTCGGCCCGGATTTCTCCTACAGCCTCGACCCTCCGGATGACGGGTACGGGATCAGTTCGCTCACCAACTTTCTTTTCCACACCCGAGAGGGTTACTGCCAGCAGTTCGCCGGCTCTTACGCCGTCCTGGCCCGAGCCATCGGCCTGCCTACCCGGTTGGCTGTGGGATTCGCCACGGGCACGGACACGGACGGCACCTACCAAGTGACCGACGCCGACGCCCACACCTGGCCCGAGGTGTACTTCGGTCCCAACTTCGGCTGGCTGCCCTTCGAGCCGACCCAGAGCTTCTCGGATCCGATATCCAAGGGATACGCGCCACCCTCGCCCGAAGGTGGAAAAGGAAGCTCGACGACCTCCCCGACGACCTCCCCGACGACCACTCCGCCGAAAACCTCGGAGCATCGTGCTGTCGTGGCGCCACCAACGACCACCGGCAACGCCCAGGTTGTCCCTTCGAGCAGGCGGCACAGCACCGCCGCCTGGTCGGCATTGCTCATAGTGTTGCTGGTGGGAATCGCCTGGTTCGGGCTCATCGCCGGGGGGCGACGGGCGCGGTGGTGGGTCCGGCGTTGGAGAGCCCGGGGCGACGCCGGGGCATTGGTGCGCGCCAGCTGGGACGAACTGAGCGAGGTCCTCAACTGGTGGGGGACGTGCAGGAGTCAAAGTGAGACCGACGAGGAGTTCGCCCACCGGGCAGGGCGCGGGATCGCCCTTCGGCTGCCCGGCCAGTCCCCCTGGCTCAGAGGTGAAGTCGTCCGGCTGGCAAGGCTGGCTACCGAAGCGGCGTTCGCTCCCCAGATCGGGCCCCAACGCCCCGGCGAGGCGGCCGCAGCGGCCCGTGCGATCCATCGGTCCTTGTTCCGCTCGGCCAACACCCGAATGCGGTTGCGCTGGGTGCTGACCCCCCGCCCGGGAAGGCGCAGCGGCTCCGGACTGGCTAAAGCCCCGCAGGCCTCAGCCGGGGACAGACCCCTGATCCCCGGCCCCTGGGATCGCACCAGTCGATTCGTCCCCGGTCGGGCCTGAGCGCCGGGAGAGGAAGATGCTCAGGATTCGTCGCCGCCGAACCGGCGCCGGAAGCGGCGGGCGGCGTCGTCGATGGTCTCGTTGAAGGAGCGACCCTTCATGGAACCGCTCAGCTGTTGCAAACCGTGCCGGCCCATCCGGCGCAGGTTGTGGGTCAGCACGATGGCGCTCGCCAGCATGACGACGAACCCGAACACGCCCACCACCCAGCTCGAGGCGAAACCGACGAGCAGCACGATCAAACCGGCGAGGAAGCCGAGGGCGGCCCACTTACAGTTGCGCGCCAAGTACCTCGGCAGCGTCGTCGAATCGATACGTCGGGCTGATTCGGGATCGTTGGCGTAGAAGCGTCGCTCGATCTCGTGAAGTATGCGCTCTTCGTTCTCGTTCAGCGGCACGTCTTGCCCTCCGTGAGCGACATCTTCGCGCCCGTCGGCAACTTACAGCAACGCACGCCCTTATTTTAGGCGCGTGGTCAATCAGACTGGCTGGGCGCGCCGCTCGGACCCCACTGAGTGTCTCCCGGCCGCTTCACCCGCAATCCGGTCGGACCGAGTAGGGTCGCCGGTCCCACGGCCCCATCCCCGAACCGCTGTCGTACTGCCTCGACGGCCCCGGACGCTTCCCGCCACAGACGGGAGGGCGCCCCACCGTCGGGACCACCCGCCCGTCGTGAGGCGTCTGACTCTCCCCCGGCCTCCAGATCCAGGCTCATCTGCTCGAAGGGCACGGCCACGGTCCCGGTCAGGTTCGAAACGCCAACGCCAAGCAGACGGACCCCCGGGTTTACTTCCACCCCATCGAGGAGGCCGAGGGCCATCGCCGCGATCGATGGCCCCTCGGACAGACCACTGGGGCCGGTGCGGGAGCGCGTTCGGGTGACGAAGTCGCCGTAGCGAATCTTGAGCGTCACCGTGCGCCCGACCACACCCGCTCTGCGCATCCGGGTGGCTACCGCGTCAGCCATCCGCACCACCTCCTGGTGCAACTCGCCGCGATCGTAGAGGTCAACCGGGTAGGTCTCCTCGTGGCTCACGGACTTGATGTCGCGATCGGGTTCCACCGGCCGGTCGTCGTCGCCACGAGCCAGACGGGCCAGGTGGCTACCGTGGGACCTGCCAATGACCGCCTCCAGGGTGGCCGGCGAGATGGCGGCCAACTCGCCCACGGTGGTCACCCCCAGACGTCGGAGCCGGGCCGCGGTGGCCGGTCCGACCCCCCACAGCGACTCGATGGGAAGGGGATGCAGGAACCGCAGTTCTTCGCCAGGCTGTATGACGACCACGCCAAGTCCGGGGATGATCCCACTGAGCTGGGCCGTCGGCTTGGCCGCCTCCGAGGCCAACTTGGCCAGAAACTTCACGGGCGCCACGCCGACCGAACACGCCAGGTGCAACTCGTTGGCGATACGGCTGCGGATGGTGGTCGCTATCTCCGCGGCAGGGCCGAACAGCCGCTCCGAGCCCGTCACGTCGAGGAACGCCTCGTCCAGAGAAATCCCCTCAACCAGCGGGGTGTAGTGCTCGAACACGGCATGGATGTCGCGACTCACTTCGGCGTAGCGGCCGTGGCGCCCGGCGACGAACACCGCGTGCGGGCACAGCTGGCGAGCTCGCCCGGATGGCATCGCGGATCGGACCCCATGGGCCCTGGCCTCGTAGCTGCACGAAGCCACGACGCCCCGCCGCCCGGTCCCCCCCACGATTACCGGTTGTCCAGCCAGATCGGGGGCGTCCAGAACTTCCACGGCCGCGTAGAAGGCATCCATGTCGACGTGGAGGATGCTCCTCGCCGCCGGGCCGTGGCGCACTGTCGCAGTCTGGCAGAGCAACCGCTCCGAGCGTGGGCCGCGTGACGGTCACCCTTTTTCCCCCTTGTCATTCCAATTGCACGCGCCTGTACCCCTCGGCAAACGGGACCATCACCTGCCTGCCCGCCTCCTCCGCCCGCTGCCGCACCGCCCGGCGCAACCATTCACCGTTGTCGCCCACCTGGCTGTAGTGGCAGGCGATGGCCGCCGCCTTCACCTCGATCGTCTCTGTGATGTCGACCCACACGTCCGCCTCCAGCGTCCCGGACAGGTAGAGGAGCCCGACCCGATGCGGAGGCCCGGCGTCGGGGAAGTAGTGGGGGTTCCCGGCGGCCGGAGACACCGCATCGAGGGCGGCCCACCCCACCACCCGGTGATCACGGTGATTGACGTAGTGCTGACCGAAGAAGACGGCCGTGGGATCCGGTGTGACCACCACATCGGGGCGTACCGCACGTACCAGCGCCACCAGCCGGGCGATCAACCCTCTCTCGTCATCCAGCTCGCCGTCACGGAAACCCAGCCAATGATGGGCCTTCACACCAAGGACGGCGCCCGACGCGACCACCTCCTCCCGGCGGCGGGCGACCAGCTGCGAGGGCACGCCGGCAGGGTCCAACGATCCCTTGTCGCCGTCGGCACAGATGCACACGTGGACCGCGGAACCGGCCGCCGCCCACTGGGCCAGGGTGCCACCCGCCGACACGTCAGGATCATCAGGGTGGGCGTAGATGGCGAGAACGGTGGCCGGGGCACCAGTCACGAACTCGGCCACGAGCCCCACCCTAGCGACGGCTCAGACCTCCGAGGGGCGCTCAGTCGCCAGGGGCTCGGGCGAGGGCGCGGCGGGCGAGCTCGATGCCCTCGTCGTTGACATCGGCGTGGGTGACCAGCCGGACCAGCCCCGGAGCCACCGTCCCTGCGAGCACCCCGGCTGGCTGGAGATAGCGCAGCAAGGCGTCGGGATCGGGATGGGAGAAGATGACAATGTTGGTCGTCACGACCTTCGGATCCAACCCCGCCTGCGGCCAGCGGTCAGCGACGGCAGTGGCCAGCACTCGAGCCCGCTCATGGTCCTCGGCCAGGCGCTCGACACCGTTGCGCATCGCCACCAGGCCCGCGGCGGCGATCACCCCCGCCTGGCGCATAGCCCCACCCAACCGTTTTCGCTCGAGTGCAGCCGCCACCATCACCTCTATGGGCCCGGCCAGGATCGACCCCACCGGCGCACCGAGGCCCTTGGACAAACAGCAGGTGACGGTGGTTGCTATCGCCGCCCGCTCCCGCAGCGACTGGCCGCTGGCGACGGCGGCATGCCACAGCCGGGCTCCGTCGAGATGTACCCCGAGGCCGTGGCGACGGGCGACCGCGCCCACCGCCGCCAGCCGGTCTGGATCCCACACCGCACCACCCGCCGCCATGTGGGTGTCCTCCAGTGCGATGGCAACCACGCCCGGCTGATGGTGGTCGGCCCCTGCGATCGCCGCCTCAACGGCGTCGGCATCGAAACTGCCCGCCGCATCCGGGACGGTGAGCCATGTCACGCCGGCGTTGAGGGGACCGGCGCCCGCCTCGTAGAGCACCAGGTGCTGGCGGGCACCCACCACGACGGCGTCGCCCGGCCGGGTGAGGACCCGCAGGGCGATCTGATTGGCCATGGTCCCCGACGGGACGAACAAGGCCGCCTCCTGGCCGGTCAGCTCGGCGAAGGTCTCCTGCAGGAGATTGACCGTCGGATCCTCTCCGTACTGGTCATCGCCAACCTCGGCCTCCGCCATGGCCCGGCGCATCTCTGCTGTCGGTCGGGTGACAGTGTCGGAGCGCAGGTCGACCAGCACGGCGCCACCGTACGCTACAACTGGCACCCATGACCGCAGACGACGCCGCGCCGCCGTTGACCTTGACCTTGACCGTCGCCGAGGTGTTCGGGCCGACGCCGGCGGGGGACGATCCGCTGCTATCCGAGCTGGCGGGGGTGGCCATGGCCTGTGCGGAGGCCGCCTCCTTGATCCTGGTGGAGGGGCTCGAGGGCTCTCCCCAATCGGTCGACACGAAGTCGTCGGCCACGGACATGGTGTCCGCGGTCGATCACCGGGCCGAGGCCGTGATCTCTCGTATCTTGTCCGAGCGCCGGCCGGACGACGGCGTACTGGGTGAGGAAGGCACCGCCCGGCCGGGATCAACCGATGTCAGGTGGGTCGTGGACCCGCTCGACGGCACGACGAACTACCTTTTCGGCATCCCCCAGTTCGCGGTCTCGGTGGCGGCCGAGGTCTCCGGTACGACGGTCGTCGGGATCGTGATGGACCCATCGAAGCGGGAGACCTGGGCCGCGGTGCAGGGGTGGGGCGCACGGTGCAATGGGGCGCCGGCCAGGGTGGCGACCGGGCGGTCAACCCTGGCGACGGCGTTGGTCGCCACCGGCTTCGGCTACCTGTCGGCGCGGCGGGAATGGCAGGGTGCGGTGGCCGCGGGAGTCATCCCGCGAGTACGCGACATCCGGCGCTTCGGGTCCGCGGCCCTGGATCTGTGCTGGACGGCCGGCGGACGGTACGACGCCTACTACGAGTGGGGCCTCAACCCGTGGGACCTGGCCGCCGGCGCCCTGATCTGCGCCGAGGCCGGCGGCCGGGTCGAGGCATTTCCCGGCCGGCTGATCGTGGCCACTACCCCCGAATTGTTCGGACCGTTCTGCGACCTGCTGGCTTCCGCTGGGGCCACCGACATCCCACCCGGTCCCGAGCCGAAGTTCTGGTGAACCCGGCCGACTTCACTCGATCCCCGCCAGACCGGCACCCGGTCGTAGTCAGCGTGACGTCGCTCACGCCATGCACATCGGAGCCCCACTGCCCAGGCGCCACAACCCCGGCGCCACCCGATGCGGTAGCTCACGGCTGCTCGAGCCGTCACTGAGGGCCTCGATCCGGTGGAGCAGACCGTGTTGGCGACAGAACCGGTCGTAGCTGGGGGGATCTTTAAGTGCCTTTCATTATACTACATGATCGGTTCTTGGTAGCAAACTCCTTCTTTGGTAACACGGACGACCAATTGGTGTCATCTCAGCTACCAAAGTCGCGAAGTGCTACCAGAAAACCGGGCCGCCGGCCGTCAGAGCCCAAGTAGGGCGTCACGGGCGGGCGGGGGGCCGGCGGCCCCGGACCAGGGCCAGGCGGCCGGGAGCCAGGCGACCGGACCAGGGCCAGGCAGGCGCGGCCGCGAGAAACTCAGCCGTAGAACACCTCGGCCACTCCGTGCAGCAACTCGGGGTCGACCGTCTTGAGGGAAGCGAGCGCGTCGGCCAGAGGCACCCTGACGATGGTGTCGGCCTGTAGCGCCACCATCTGCCCGAAGGCTCGGTCGTGCACGGCATCGATGGCGGCGATCCCGAAGCGGGTGGCCAGAACTCGGTCAAAAGCCGTCGGGGTCCCGCCCCGCTGCACGTGGCCCAGTATGGTCACCCGCGTTTCGTAGCCGGTTCGCGCTTCGATTTCTTCCGCCAGCTGGTTCGAGATACCCCCGAGGCGGACGTGCCCGAACTGGTCCACCTCCCTCGACACCACGGCCATGGTGCCCTCGGCCGGCACGGCCCCCTCGGCGACCACCACGATGGACGCGAAGGGACCTTTGGCGTGCCGAGCCTTCAGATTGCGGCAGATCTCGTCGATGTCGAACGGCTCTTCTGGGACTAGGACCTCCGCGGCCCCGCCGGCGATTCCGGCATAGGTGGCGATCCAACCGGCGTGACGTCCCATCACCTCGCAGACGATCACCCGGTCGTGCGATTCCGCGGTGGTGTGCAGCCGATCAATCGCCTCCATGGCGATCTGCACCGCGGTATGAAAACCGAACGTAACCTCGGTGGCGGCCAGATCGTTGTCGATCGTCTTGGGCACGCCGACGATCGATACCCCCTCGGCGGCCAGCTTGTTGGCCACCCCGAGGGTGTCCTCACCGCCGATGGCGACCAGGGCATCGATGCGTTGGGATCGCAGGGTGTGGAGCGCGTTCGTCACGCCCCCGTCGACCTTGTAAGGGTTCGTGCGCGACGTCCCCAGGATGGTTCCTCCCCTCGGGAGGATCCCTCGGCACCGCTCCACGTCGAGCGGCGTGGTGCGTTCTTCGATCACGCCCCGCCATCCGTCCAGGAAACCGACGAACTCGTCCTGATAGCTGACCTCGCCCTTGCGGACTACGGCCCGGATGACCGCATTGAGGCCCGGGCAGTCGCCACCGCCAGTCAGCACACCAACTCGCATCGGGCATCCTCCCTTACACGTCTCGACCGCTGGCCGGCGGCCAGCCTCGTCGCGAACGCTACCCCCGTCCGGGGAGCAGCCGTCAATGACTGCCGGGAGCCCGAACCCGCTTCGGCTCGGTGTCCTTCGTCAAAAGGCCGACCTCGCGTTCAAAATCCAAGGCATCCGAAAACCCCTTGTACACGCTGGCGAAACGAAGGTAGGTGACCTCGTCGAAGGAACGCAGGCGGTCGAGCACCGCGAGGCCAACCTGATCGGAGCTGACCTCGTGGCCGACCAGCCGAAGCCCTTCCTCCACCTCTGCCGCCAGTTCCTGCATCTCCGCCACGCTCACCGGCCGATTCTTGGCCGCGGCGGTCACCCCCGCCACGATCTTGGATCGCTCGAACGGCTCCCGCTGGCCCGACCGCTTTACTACCACGAAGGGGACCTCCTCCAGGCGCTCGTAGGTCGTAAACCGACGCCCGCAGGCGAGGCATTCCCGCCTTCGGCGGATGGCAGCCCCCTCGTCGGCCGAGCGCGAATCGACCACCCGGTCATCCATGCTCGAACATTGCGGACAGCGCACTGACCTGAATGTATCCCCGTAACCGGTCGGCCCGTCGCCGGGCAAGCCGGACCTCGGAGTTACACCGCAGCCAGCCACAGCCGCCTCGGCCGGACCAGCCGGACCGGCCGGGTCGGGGCAAGCGGCTGGCGCCGGCCGAACGGCGGGTGCCAGTTACTGACTTGGCGCCGGCCGAACGGAGGCTGCCAGTTACTCAGTTGGCGCGGGCCAAACGGCCGGTGCGAGTTGCTCAGTACGACGGGATGGCTATCGTCTCGCCGGGGTACAACGCCGTACCGCCGACCTGCGAATCCAGACGATCGACCAGCGGGCGGACATCGCCGCCCGGATCGACGGCCTCGGCGATCGACCAAAGGGTGTCGCCCGGTCGGACGACCCAGACTCGGGTCGCCGCCGGTTGCAGACCGCCGGGCGCATCGGTGGTGGCGAGGGGACCACCACCGATGCCGCCCAGGGCCGCCTGCAGGCCGATCCAGGAGCAGAGAACCAGGATTGCGAGCAGTGCCAGGGCGACGACGCGCCGGCGACGCAGGACGGTGCGGCTCGGCCGCGAAGTCGGGGGCACCAACGTGAGATGGCGACCGGGCACGGTACCGGTGGGGCTGTCAACGAGCAGAGCTACCACTGGACTACCTCTCTGGGTTCGAAACGTCGGGGAGTTCGGCCGCCCGACGTAACGGGGTTGATGACTACTCGAACAGGTGTTCCCCAACATAGGACCACGAACGCCTGTTCGTTGTCAACAGGTTTTTACGAACAAATGTTTGCCTTTGAGAACCCAGCCGACTATCATGAACTGACGTGAAGGATCACCAGGTCCACTCGCAGGAGGTCAACGTGATCGATACCGAGCTCACCGGGAAGCGAAGAGAGATCCTCGACTTCATCGCCGCTCAGCTGCGCGAGCGCGGCTATCCACCCTCGGTCCGCGAGATCGGCCAGGCGGTCGGCTTGACCTCGTCCTCCACGGTTCACACGCACTTGACGACACTGCAGCGTCAGGGCTACTTGCGGCGGGACCCCACCAAACCTCGGGCGATCGAGGTCCGCTACGACACCAACTCCGGNNACTGGTGGGCGAGGTGGCCGCGGGGACCGACGTGCTGGCCGAGGAGAACATTCAGGAGCTGCTGCCACTGCCCGAGGACTTCACTGGTGAGGGCCAGCTGTTCATGTTGAGGGTTCGAGGCGACTCCATGATCGACGCCGGGATCCTCGACGGCGACTACGTCGTTGTCCGGCAACAGAAGGAAGCCGACAAGGGCGACGTGGTCGTGGCCGGCATACCGGGGGGTGAGGCGACCGTCAAGACCTACAGCCGGCGCGGCGCCAAGATTGTTCTCACCCCATCCAACCCCACCATGGTGCCGATGACCTTCACGCCCGACGAGGTCGACCTCTACGGCAAGGTGGTCACGGTCCTGCGCCGCCTATAGGGAGGATGACCGTAGTGAGCAAGTGACGCAAGGTGGCGTATGCGCTCTCGAGTTCCTGCCGCTCCACACGTTCATCGGCACTGTGGGCGAGCTCGGGATCGCCTGGCCCGAAGTTGACCGCGGGGATGCCTCGCTCGGCAAAGAACGCCACGTCAGTCCAGCCCAACTTGGCGCGAGGCGGTTCCCCGGTGGCCCGGAGAAGGGCCGCCAAGATCGGATGGCTCAGCGCCGGCGCCGCAGCCGGGGCCGCTTCGACGACCTCCATTCGGTCGCCCCGACTGGAGTCGAGCGACGGTCCGAGCCAGGAACGCAAGGCCACCTCCGCAGCCGTGGCGTCCCGATCGGGGCCAAAGCGGTGGTTGAGCAGGAGAGAAGCTCGGTCGGGCACGACGTTGCCGGCGACTCCGCCGCGGACTCTGACCGCCTGCAGCGCTTCGCGATACTCGCAACCATCGATCACCGGTCGGCGCTCCGGGTAGGCCGCAACCAGATCGAGCACCGGCGCCAAGCGGTGGATGGCGTTGCTGCCCATCCACGGCCGGGCGGTGTGGGCTCGGGCTCCACCGAGCTCCACCTCCACCTTGAGCACGCCCTGGCACCCGGCCTCGATGCGGGCCCCTGTCGGCTCGCCGAGGATCGCCACGTCACCCTCCAGTAGATGCGGCGCGGTCGCCACCATCTGCAACAACCCGTTGTGCTCGCGGGCCACTTCCTCACCGGCATAGAAGACCAGCGTGACGTCGACCGCGGTCTCGGGCAGAGTGGCGGCCAGCTCGAGCATCACGGCGAGGCCGCCCTTCATGTCAGCGCTTCCGAGGCCCCACAAGGTGTCACCCTCGAGCCGCGGGGTGGCGTTGTTGTTGGCGGGCACAGTGTCGAGGTGACCCGCCAGCACCACTCGCAGTGAACGGCCCAGGTTGCTGCGAGCCACGACGTTCGCCCCGAGACGCTCGACCCGCAGACCGGATCGAGCCCGCAGGTCCGACTCGACGTAGTCCGCGAGGGTCGCCTCGGTGTGGCTGACCGACGGGATCGCCACCAGATCAGCCGTGAGCCGCAGCAGATCCGCGGCCATTTAGAGGGTGGCGCCGTGCTCGCGGAGGATGTCGTTGAGCCGGGACTTGTCGTGACGCTCTCCCGGCTCGAGGTGCCGGACAACCAGGACGCAGGCCAATCCGAACTCGCCGCCCGGATAGGAGCGAGGCCGGGTCGCGGATACGACGACACACCACGCGGGCACGACGCCTCTCGAAAGTTCCTCCCCGGTCTGGGCGTCGATGACCGGGATGGTGGCGCTCAAGATGCAGCCTGCACCCATGACCACGCCGTCGCCGACACGAGCGCCTTCGACCACCATGCACCGGCTGCTGATGAGGCATTCGTCGCCGATGAAGACCGGAGCGGCCTGAGGAGGCTCGAGGACACCGCCGATGCCCACCCCACCCGAAAGGTGGGTGTTGCGTCCGATCTGGGCACAGCTGCCCACCGTGGCCCAGGTGTCGACCATGGTGCCGGACCCGACCCGGGCCCCGATATTGACGTAGCTGGGCATGAGGATCACGCCAGGCTCGAGGTAGCTGCCCCAGCGAGCCGAGGCCCCCGGCACCACCCGTACCCCGGCCGCGGCAAAGTCGCGCTTGAGCGGCAGTTTGTCGACGTACTCGAACGGGCCGGCTTCGACAGTCTCCAGGGCCGACACCCGGAAGAGCAGCAGCACGGCATGTTTGAGCCATTCGTGGACTATCGGCTCGCCGTCCCTCCCCAACTCGGCCACCCGCGCTTCACCGCGGTCGAGCAACTCGACGGCGGCGTGGACCAGCGCCACCGCGTCACCATCGCCCGGACTCAACTCCTCCCGACGTTCCCAGAGCTCCCGGATCTGCGATTCGAGATCAGCCATGTGATCGACGGTAGCCGGGTCAACGCCACCTCGACGGCAGGCCGCCCCTAGGGAACACCAGCCGTCACACGCCCAGGCGGTGGGCGACCAGTTCGAGGCGCTCACTTGGCGCGACCATCGCCAGGCGGACGTGACCTGCGCCCGCCTCGCCGTAGAACGATCCCGGCGACACCAGGACGCCCCCGTGCTCGGCCAGCCAGTGAGTCCACGCCCAGCCGTCCCCATCCGGCGCCGGCGCCCACAAATAGAACCCGCCACCGGGAAGATCACACTCGACGCCGATGGCGCCGAGGATCTCCCGGGCCCGCACCAGGCGTTCCCAGTAACGGATCCGCTGATCCTCGACGTGGCGAACGTCGCCGAGAGCGGCGGCTGCCGCCTGCTGGACCGGCCCCGCCACCATGAAGCCGGCGTGCTTGCGTACCTCCCGCAGATAGTCGACGAGGTCGGGATCGCCGCTGTACCAGCCCACCCGCATCCCGGCCATGTTGGAACGCTTCGACAGGGAGTGGACCGCCACGACCCCATCGAGACCTTCGGGCCCACCGCCATGGCCGAGCACGGTCTGCGGGCAGCCTTCCCACGTGAACTCCGCGTAGCACTCGTCGCTCAACACCGTGATGCCGCGCGCCCGCCCCCACCGGGCCACCTCCGCCAGGTCGTCGAGCCCGCCGGCCGGGTTGCCGGGGCTGTTGACCCACAGGAGCACGGCTCGCGCCGCGTCATCGGGATCCACCGCGCTCAGGTCCAGCCGCCATCGATCGTCGACAGGGACGGGCACGGCCCTCAGCCCTGCCAGCCGGGCCCCCATCTCGTAGGTCGGGTATGACACGGCCGGGTAAAGGACGGTGTCGCGGCGTGGCTCCCGCAGGTTGAGGAAGTGCGGCACTCCGGCGACGAACTCCTTGGTGCCCACGCAGACCGCCAGGGTGTCGAGGGGGATGTCGGCCCCGAGGGTGTCTTTCAACCAATGCTGGATGGCGCCGCGCAACTCGAGCGTGCCGATGGAAGGTGGGTAGCCGCGTACGGCCCCGCCGTGCTCCGGGCCGGCGAGGGCAAGGGTGGCCGCGGCTGGCGGCGGGTCGGTTNNCGGTTGGCGTGCCAACCGAGAGATCGACGACCCCGCCCGGCAGCTTCGCCGCCGCCTCCCTCGCCGCATCCAAGCGGTCGTAGGGGTAGTCGGGGACCACGAAGCCGACCATCAGGCCGGCTCCGAGATGAACTCAGCGAAGCGGGACGCCCCGGACCCGAGGATCCGGACCCGCAAGCGAACCGAGGCGTCATCGTGGGTCTCCACCAGCACCTCTCCCTCTCGGTGCACGGCCGCCAGGATGTCGCCTCGCTCGTAGGGAACCACCAGGTCGAGCACCCGGGCCGCCGAGCGAAGTCGATCCCCGATGGCGCCCAGGAGGTCGGCGATGCCCTCGCCAGTCAGCGCCGAGATCGTCACCGAGCCGGTCAACATGCTCAGGCGTGAGAAGTCCTCATCTTCGCACGGAAGCAGGAGCACTTCACCCTTGCCCGGCTNNGGGCCTCCGAGCTCAAGTCTCCTTTGTTGAACGCCAGCAACTCAGGCACCGACGCGGCGCCGATGTCGCCCAGGACCGAGCGCACCGCCTCGATCTGGGCTGCCGGATCCGGGCTTACGCTGTCAACCACGTGGACCAGCAGATCCGACTCGGTGACCACTTCCAGCGTCGAGCGAAACGCCTCCACCAACTGGTGGGGCAGCTTCCGCACGAATCCGACGGTGTCCGACAGCAGCACCGTTTCCCCACCCGGCAACGCCAGGCGTCGGGTACGCGGATCGAGGGTAGCGAAGAGCCGGTCCTCGACCAGGACGCCGGCGTCCGTCAGCCGGTTGAGGAGGGTGGACTTGCCGGCGTTGGTGTACCCCACGAGGGACACGGCCGCCAGGCGGCTACGCCGCCGGGACTTCCGTTGCAGGCGCCGCTGCTCCGTCAGGCGCCGCAGGTCACTCTCCAGGCGGGTCATGCGCCGCACCACCCGCCGGCGATCGACCTCCAGCTGCGTCTCGCCCGGCCCCCGGGTGCCGATCCCACCAGCCTGTTGGGACAACTCGCGGCCCCGCCCCCGCAAGCGCGGCAAGCGATACCGCAACTGAGCCAGCTCCACCTGGGCCTTGCCNNGGGCGAAGATGTCGAGGATGACGGCCGTCCGGTCGATGGCCGTGCGACCCAGGATCTTCTCCAGATTGCGCGACTGAGCCGGGGACAGCTCGTCGTCGAAAACCACCGTGTCGGCGTCGACTGCAAGAGACAGGTCGCGCAGTTCTCCAGCCTTCCCGCGCCCCACGTACGTGGCCGGATCTGGCCGGTCGCGACGCTGGATCACCCGGGCGGCCTCGTCCGCGCCAGCTGTGTCGACCAGCAGCGCCAGCTCGTCGAGATGACGCTCCGTCTCCTCCTCTCGTTGAGGCGGGACGGTAACCCCGACCAGCACGATCTTCTCCCGGAAGCTGCGCTCGATCAGGCTCACGGGTGCACCAGGCAGGTGGCGATATGCACGCTCGGGCCGGCCAGGGTGACCGTTCCGTCGGCATGCAACTCGACCGCGGCGGCGCCACCTGGCTGGTGCACCGTCACCGCGGTGCCCACTCGCCCCCAGTGGTGTAGCGCAGCGGCCGCCGCGCAGGCACCGGTTCCGCAGGCCTCGGTCTCGCCCACCCCCCGCTCCCACACGCGCATCTTCACCTCGTCGGGACCGGGACCGAGGGCGACGAACTCCACGTTGAGCCCGGCCGGGTCGGTCGCCTCCAGGGCGGGCCCGAGCGTGGCCACGTCCACGGTGGCCGGGTCCGGACCGAGCACGACCAGATGCGGGTTGCCCACGTCCACGAGCAGCTGACCGTGGCCGACGTTGCAGCGGTCAACCTCACCGCGCACCTTGGCCTCCCCCATCTCTACCGATCCCCAGGTCGAACCGGGCTCGGACGCCCGCCGGATGTCTACCTCCCGCCGACCGGCCGGGGTCATCACGCCGAAGGGGGTGTCCTCGGGTACCCAACCAGCGTCGAGGGCGGCGTGGGCCAGGCAACGGATCCCATTCCCGCTCATCTCGGCCTCGCTGCCGTCGGCATTCCACAGATGGAACCGGAGAAGGCAGTCGACTGCTCCGGGCGAGGCCAACCGGGTCCCGACGATGAGCCCGTCGGCGCCGATGCCCTGGTGGCGATCGCAGAGGCGCCGGGCCAGGGCGGAGTCGGGCCGAGTTGCGGCGGCCCCACCGCCCTCACCGTCTTGGAGGACGATGAGAAAGTCGTTGCCCAAGCCGTGCAGCTTCGACACGACGATGTGGCCGGTGGCCGGGGTGGCCGGGGCGGATGTCATGGCACCCTCCATTCTCCCAGCAACTGGGGCAGGACAGCGAACGGGTTATCGGCCGACCCGTACCACGACAGGCGCGGGTCGCGTCGCCACCACACCCGCTGGCGCCGGGCGAAGGCTCGGGTGCGCCGCTCCGCCTCGGCCACAGCAGCCTCCAGCGGCAGCGCCTGCTCCAGATGCGCCAGCACCTCCCGGTACCCGAGGGCTTGCCGGGCCGTCCGGGACATCCCCTCCGACCGGGCCCGCAACCGCTCCACCTCGTCGACCAGACCGGCAGCGACCATGGCCGCCAGCCGGGCCCCAATCCGGGACCCGATCACCGGCCGGGGCAGCCAGATGCCCACCAGCCGCCACGGGGTCGGCGGGAAATGCGCCACTCCGGGTCCATAACTGGAAAAAGGACGGCCGCTCCCGAGGGTCACCTCCAGCGCTCGCACCACCCGGCGGCGATTTGACGCTTCCATCCGCGATGCGGCCAGGGGGTCAAGGACCTCCAGGCGCCGGTGCAGGGCACCCGTATCGGCCTCTTCCTCGAGCTCAGCCCGGACTGGCGGGTAGCGCCCTGGCGGTTCGAGGCCGTCAACAACCGCCTGGAAATACAGCCCCGTCCCCCCCACCAGCAGAGCTCGGCGGCCGCGGGCCTCGATTCCCGCTACGACCTGACGCGCCTCGGCCGCCCAGCGGGTCACGCTCCACTCCTCCCCGGGATCGGCCAGGTCGATCAGGTGGTGAGGGATCTCGGCTCGCTCGGCCGGTGTCGGTTTGGCGGTGCCGATGTCCATGCCCCGGTACACCTGCATCGAGTCCACGGTTACCAGCTCGACATCACCCAGCTGGCGGGCGAGCTCCATCGCCAGCGTCGACTTTCCCGATGCGGTGCACCCGACCAGGGCCAAATGCCGTGTCACCGGGTCCGGCTCAGCCGGCCACCACCGGGATACGGGTGCGGTGGCTGGGACGGCAGGTGACCGCGAGCAGCTCGCCGGCGAGGAAATGGGGGGCGGCCCGGGTGATCCGGACGTCCGCCCAGGTGCCGGCCGGCAGCATGCCCGCGGCTGGGAAGTGCACCAGCTTCCCCTGGGCGGTGCGCCCGCTGACGACGCCGGCATCCCGCTTGGATGGACCCTCGACCAGGATCTCTTCGGTGCGGCCCAGGCGGGCCTGGTGGCGGGCCAGGGCGCTGCGCTCGACCACGATGCGAAGCCGCTCGAACCGTTCGGCCGCCACCTGGGCCGGGATCATCTCGTCGGTCCGGCCGGCCGCCTCGGTGCCTGGCCTCGGCGAGTAGATGAACGTATAAGCGCTGTCGTAGCCGGCCTCGGCCACCACCTCCAGAGTGCGTTCGAAATCGGACTCCGTTTCTCCCGGGAATCCCACGATGATGTCGCTAGTGACGGCCAGATCTGCGACTGCGGCCCTTGCCGCGGCCAGCTTTTCGAGATAGCGCGCCGCCGTGTACCCCCGGTGCATCAGCGCCAGGATCCGGTCACTGCCAGCCTGCAGAGGGAGATGCAGATGGGGACAGACGGCCGACTCCGTCGCCATGACCTCGATGGTCTCCGGACGCAGGTCCTTGGGGTGGGGGCTGGTGTAGCGAACCCGCCGGATGCCGTCGATGCGGGCCACGTCGCGCAGCAGGTCGGCGAACAGGGGGCGGGCTCGCGGCCGCTCCGCTGTCGCCCACGCCGCGCCGGTCACCTCGGCGTGGTGGTGCCAGTCGACCTCGCCGCGCAGCCGGGTGGTCAGGTCCCGGCCGTAGGAGTTGACGTTCTGGCCCAGCAGGGTGACCTCGACGGTGCCGGCCGCGGCCAGATCCTCCACCTCCCGCACGATCTGGCCGAACGGCCGGCTGATCTCGGGGCCGCGCACAGACGGGACGATGCAGAAGGCGCAGTTGTTGTCGCAACCGATCTGGATGGTGACCCAGGCGGTCCAGGCCTGATCGCGCCGCACCGGCAGCGCCGAGGGGAACGCCTCGTCGTCGTCGAGCGTGGCATCGAGGATCTCCAGCACGGGTGAGCCGGTCGCACCCGCGGTGGCCAGGAGATCCCCGGCCCGGCCGACGTTGTGGGTCCCCCAGACTGCGTCCACCCATGGGGCCCGCTGCTGGATGATGTCGCGGTCTTTTTGGGCCAAGCAGCCACCGACTGCGATCTGGAGGTCCGGCCGGCGGTCCTTCACCGCCTTCAGGTGCCCCAGGTGGCCGTACAGCTTGTTGTCGGCGTTCTCCCGGATGCAGCACGTGTTGAGCACGACCACGTCCGCGTCCTCCACCCCCTCGGCCGCGACCAGACCGTCACCTTCGAGGATGCCGGCCAGGCGCTCGGAGTCGTGCACGTTCATCTGGCAGCCGAAGGTTTCGAGGTAGAAGGTCTTTTGTGGGGCGGCGGACATGGATGAAGTCAGTATAACGCTTGCGGAAAGGGACTTCCTTTGCGAGTGAAGAAAATTCAATATTCGGCTTATAATTTGCGACTGCTTTTCAGAGAGTGAAACGATCTTTCCGTCCGAGACACTATTCAAAAATCGTTGTTCTCGCAGGAGTTATTATGAGACAGGACCGGCGCTCGTTTTTGGCGAGGTTGGGATCTGCAGCCGCCGCTAGTTTAGTCCCGGTACGCTGGGACGCTCTCGCCCTCGAAGATGGCGATGCCCAGCAGCGAGCGGAGGAGAGGAGTTGGCTGGACAATAGCCGTGAACTGGGCCGTCTCGATCTGGAGAAGTTGAAGCGGGCGCTCAGGCACCGCGACAACATGCAGCCGGCGAAACTTAAGATTGCCCCGGGTGCGAGCTGGCAGTTCGTCGGTCCCAGCGACATTCTCGAAACGAAACCGGCGATCGGCCAGTTTCCCACCTCCGGTCGCATCAACGCCATCGCCTTCGATCCCAGCAATCGCGGGACATTTTATGCCGGTTCTTCGAAT
This sequence comes from Acidimicrobiaceae bacterium, assembly GCA_003156595.1. GTDB lineage: Bacteria > Actinomycetota > Acidimicrobiia > Acidimicrobiales > Palsa-688 > PALSA-693. The sequence goes on along the minus strand of PMHH01000083.1, from coordinate 2,941 downwards.
GGAGGAGTGTGGAAGGCGACCAATGCGTTGACCACCAGTGACCCGGCATGGCAACCGATGAGCGACAACTGGCCGATCCTGTGTGTCAGTAGCATTGCTGTAGACAACACGGGGCAAAACGTCTACGTCGGAACCGGAGACTGTCCCTCAAGCGGGAAGCTGGCAATGGGCGTCATGAAGAGCACCAACGCGGGTGTCGCATGGTCAAACGTCAGCGATCCGTTCTTTGCCGGATCGCGCATCTCGCGAGTCGCGATCCATCCGGATTCGCAGAGCACCATTCTGGCTGCGGAGTTTGAACCGAACGGAAGCGTTTGGGTTTCGACCGATGCTGGGACGACGTGGACTAGCGTCGTGTTCTCGGTAGCGGGATGGCTTTGCATCGAGTTTGGAGTGGCGTCAAACGGAAAGCGGAGTTGCTATGCGCTTGATAAGACTGGTGCGCTCTGGCGAGCGGACAACGGGGTTGCGGCGTGGAATCAGTGGAGTCAATTGAGCACGCCGGTCAAGGCAACCGAAAAAAACCGTCCGCAAATCGCATGCTCTCCGCTGACACCGGGCACGTTGTACATGTTCTCGCCGGCAGACGCGAAGATCTGGTCGCATAACAACTACGGGAATGGCGCCGCTTCCACCTGGCAAGATATCACCTACGACTATGCCGACAATTTAACGCAGGCGACCGGTTACAACTACTGCATGGCGTGCTCATCCACTACGCTGAACGTGAAGAAAAGCGCCGATGTCTTGTATGTAGGCGCGTATGGAGTTTGGCAGTCGGTGATCGGCAGTGGGAATNNTGGGAAGTGGTATGGGGTGGAATCCAGCCAAGCCAAGAATTTGAAGGATGCGACCCTTCCCGGCCACGCCGACATGCATGCACTGGCCATCTCTCCGTTCGATCCCAGTTTCTTTTTGATCGGCAACGACGGTGGCGTTTATAGCGCACAGTACTCCTTCCTGGGCGTGGTGGTAATTCCACTCAACAAGAATCTGGCGGTCTCAGAGGTCTATAAGGCGGCATACTCCACATCCGACACGAAAACGATACTCGCCGGTATGCAGGACACGGGCACGGCCGCCTCGGCCGGCAACCTGAGCCAGTGGACCCACGTGTATGGCGGCGACGGGGGATCTTGTGTGATAAACCCGACGAACTCCATGGTTCAGTTTGCGACCTGTGATTTCTACAGCGATCTGGAACTCGTGTACACTCCCGACGCGTGGAAGAGTTCGAACCCGCTGCTCAGCACCAAATCCAAACCGGTCAACGCGACCACCAAGCTAATCGTCGCCGAGAATATCGAGCACATCAAAAATTGGTTCTCTATCGCCCCGCCGCTGCTGCTCGATCCTTTCAACTTGGATTTGCTTTACCTTGCCACCTCGTACTTGTACCGGTACAAAATATCGACCGAGGTCTGGGACAGCCAGTTGGGAAAGCAGAAGCTTTCCAGTAAAGGAATGGTAAAGGCGGTCGCGATTGCCAGTTCCAACGGCGGCAAATCGGGCAACCGGATTTACACCGGGTCCAAACAGGGAGAAGTCTGGATGTCGAACGATGCTGGGGGTAATTGGAACCCGATCACGGGCAATCTGCAATCCATGTCGGGAACCGGAGTTATTGAAGTAAACGCCATTTCGGTGAACCCTAATAACGTGAATGACGTTCTCGTAGTGTTGTATCTCAGCGGCAAGAGTCCGAGTTTCTTGTGGCGCTGCTCCGACACGACCGCGGCCTCCCCCACTTGGGTGGACGTTACGCAGTCGGGGTCGGCGAACGGCTTGCCGGGAGACTATCCACTACGCACCATTGCGCGCGATCCTTACGACCCGGACAGCACATGGTATGTGGGCGGGGACGTGGGCGTTTTCTATTCGGACAACGCTGGCATGAGCTGGGCGAACGCGACGCTACCTCTAGGCTTGCCGAATGTCGTGATTAGCGAATTACAGACGGTGGCTGGGACACAGAGCCTTTACGCGGCCACCTACGGCCGTGGCGTCTATCGGATTGCGCTTTCGTCCGGGAAAAGATGAAATGGGTAGGTCCTGTGGGCGCGGCTGCCGTCAACGGATGCGAGGAGCGGGGCACCCTCGTTTGTGGCTGTCCTGACTTTCGCAGCAGGTTCCTCACCTTGTGGTCGGATTGTGAGCATCGGCGACGGCGGCAAAGTTGCATAGGCCCTTCGTTGGGAGTTCCCCGCCTTAGGCGTGGAACTCCGCTGCCTCAGGACGACACCTGGCGATATATGTTTAGACGCATAATCGTATTCTTCCTCCCTGGGGCAAGCTGCATCGAGAAAGGAAGAGTTGACACGAGTATGAGAACGACCAAGCGCACGCAGCCCAAGAGAATTCGTACCGAAAAAAGTAGCGGGAACGTTTTTGCTGATCTCGGCCTTCCTCATCCTGGGCAGGAGCTTCTGAAAGCGCGGCTGACGCTGCAGATTTACCGGCTGATTAAGGGACGTGGGCTCAAGCAGGCCGAGGCTGGAAAGATTCTGGGCATCAAGCAGCCGCATGTCTCGGCGCTTATGCGCAACCGCTCGGGCTCTTTTTCGGTGGAGCGGCTTATGGAGTTTCTCACTGCACTGGGGCAGGATGTGGAGATCACGGTGAGACCGACGCGGAAGCAGCATGGAGAGATGTCGGTGGTGGCGTGAGGGTTCGGGACAGCAGATTCCTCACCGGGCTTGCGCCCGGTTCGGAATGACAACGTGGTGGGTGTGCGCTGCGGGGTTTCGTGGTAATTCCGGTCGAAGTCCAAATCCCGTGGCGATGACGTTTGTGAGTCCCACCCTTCGGCTCCGCTCAGGGCAGGCTTTCTCGCAACGGACGCGAGAAGTGGGGCACCCTATTTGTGGTTGTGCCGGGTGAGGGCCCTTGGGGCTGAAGCCCGGTTCATTATTTCTGCCTTTTACGCGGCGCTGAAGCGCCG
>PMHH01000070.1 GCA_003156595.1 Acidimicrobiaceae bacterium | reverse complement strand
GACCGACTCGCGCGAGGTGGTGAGAGCTCGACCTGGCGCCGAAGATGCAAGTATGATCGACCACTCCAGAATGTTCGCGGCAGCCGTTGCGACGAGCGTGGCTCTTGGGCTTGCCGCGTGTAGCGGCGGTTCGCCTGCGGACCGGTCTGGACGGCACCTTGGCGCCGGGCCCGGCGGTTGCCGGCCTCTCGCCTGCGCTGCTCGGGCGTCGTTCTCGATCTCGNNTGGTCCGCCGGCCCGGGCCTGGGCGAGGGTGGACTTGCGTTGGCGTTGCGTCAGGACGAAGGCGTAGACGACCGGAATGATCAGCGCCACCAGGTGGGTGGGTGCCAGTGAGTTGGGGACCTTGGGCAGCGTGGCGAAAAAGGCCGCCACGATGGCGGCAAANNGGCACGATGAGGCGGTTGCGGGTCTGGATCACGCCGAGCAGGGCGAGCGCGGCCACCAGTCCAACGGCCCGCAATTCTGTGGCCGTAAAACTCGCTCCGAGCACGTGCTGGGGACCGGTGGGCGCCCCCTTGCCGTGAGTGACCGTCATGTTGAGGACAGAAACGACGATCAGTTCGAGGGCCACCAGATACCCGTACATGGGTTCGGATCCCCTCATGGCGCTGGGTTTCAGCGTCAGGTCGTCCGCAGCGGCGTCGTCGGACTTGGAGGAGGAGGGAGCGTTGCGGTCCCCGATACGGGTTTCGCCGGCGCCGGCGGCGTCGCCGGCGTCATCATCGTGGCCGGCGTCCTCCGCATCGTCATCGTCCCCGTCGTCGGACAGGGCCGCGCTTCGGCCCCAACGGGACCAGATCCGCCACCGCGCCGGGGCCACTTCACCGTAGTCGCTGGTATCTACGTCGCCGCCGGCCGCGCCATCATCCGTGGCGCTGGTCGTCCGGTCTGTATCGTCGCCGGTCGGCCTGCCGCCGGCCCCCGTCCGGCCGGCCACCTCAGCTGTCCTCGGAATCCGAGTCGCGCCCGGGCGCCGGCTCCCCGTCCCCGTCGGTGTCGGTGTCGGAGGCGCCGCTCTCCGGGTCCTCGGTTGGCGCCGCGTTGGCTAGCAGCCACGGGCGGATGCTGACCACACTCTGGCGTGGTCGAGCATGCTCGAACTCCGCTTCCACCGGCAGGTCCCGGGGCGGATCCCCGGACGTTTGCATAATGATGGACGGCTGCTCGTGCTCCTTCTCGAACGCCTGCTGCAACCCCAGCGCAAACCCGGTGAGGATGGCGCCCGTGGCACTACGCCGGCGCCAAGACTCGAGTTTCGGAGGGAGGGCGGTGTGCAGTCTGTCGTCGGCGGGCTCGTCGGGATCTGTTGGTTGGTCGCCGTCCTCCGCACCATCGTCCGGCGCGACGCCGTCGCCCGCACCGCCATCGGCCGCCCAGTCGTCGCCCGCATCGTCGTCGGCCGCCCAGTCGTCGCCGGCCCCCTCGTGGCGCGTACCGTCGTCGGACTCGACGTCGAGGTCGCCTTCACTGGCAGGGCCTGTAGTGACGACAGCATCGTCAGGTGACCAGCCTGCCGCGTTATTCCCAGGGAGCGCGCCGAAGGTCTCCGACTCGCGGTCGGCAGAAGGATTGGGATCGCGCTCGTCGGACACCACCCTTCCACGGTAGCGCCGGCGGTGCGGGTGCCGGCGTCGTGGTCAGAAGCGTCCAACCGGACAGACCTCCCGCGATGGCACCTCGATTGGAGGTCTGTCCGTGTGAGTGCCGAAACTGGCGCCGTAGCGGACAGACCTTGGTGGTCGCAGCAGAGGGCACCACCCCCGCCGGTCCTCTCCCTAACGGCCCTGGGCGGCACCGCGGCCGCGGGCGCGTCGTTTGCGCCCACCCACACCGTGCGGTTCGGAGGCAATTGGGCCGGCTACGTCGCTGCAGGGTCAGTAGATGAGTTCGTCTCCGCGGCAGCAGATTGGACCGTGCCAGCCGTGACGTGCCTCGCCAAGCATGACCTGTATGCCCCCTGGGTCGGCATCGGTGGCTACAGCGACACCGTCGAGCAAACCGGGGTGGCGACCTCCTGCAGTACCGGGTCACCAGTGGAGTCGGCCTGGTACGAGATGTACCCGGCCGAGCCGACGTACTACAGCAACCCGATCTCGACGGGGGATACCATCGCTGCTTCGGTGACCTCGTCGGGCACCAAGTTCACTTTTAAGATCTCCGATGTCACCAAGGGATGGACCGAGACTACGAAGAAGAGCCTGTCGTCGGCGGAGAAGCTGTCAGCGGAGGCGGTCATCGAGGCACCGGGCGGTTACCCGAAGATCACGTCCGTCAGTTTCACGAACGTGCTGTTCAACGGACGGGGCCTCAAGTCGTTCGATCCGGTGAAGACAACTTCCGGCGGATACAAGCCCGGCAAAATCACCCATGGGGACGATTTCTCGATCACCTAAGTGGTCCAGCGCGGAACTACATTGATGTGACTCGATGGGGCTGCGGCGGGCGGCCCCGACAGTTACGCGAAAGGAAGCGGTGACGGCAGCAGGGTGTCGCCGGCCAGCAGACTGTCGACGGCCGCGGCCGCGCTACGACCTTCCGCGATTGCCCACACGATCAGGCTCTGACCGCGACCCGCGTCGCCGCAGACGAAGACACCCGGTACATCCGTTTCGTAGGAGGCGGATCGGGCGATCGTCCCACGCGGCGTGAGTGACACCCCGAACGCCTCGGCGAGTAGCGGCTCGGGGCCGGAGAAGCCGAGCGCCAGCAACACCAGGTCGCAGGGCAGTGAGAATTCGGTGCCGTCGAGCGGGTCAAATTGGGGCCGGCCGTCGGCCATAGTCATCTCGACCTCGCAGGCGCGCAGGGCGCGGACCGCGCCAGCCTCGTCACCGACGAACTCCATGGTGTTGACGGCGAAAACCCGTTCGCCGCCCTCTTCGTGCGCAGAAGACGTCCTATACATCAGGGGCCAGGTCGGCCACGGAGTCGACGAGTCGCGAGCGTCCGGCGGTCGGGGCAGTATCTCGAACTGGTGCACCGAGACCGCACCCTGGCGGTGCACCGTTCCGAGGCAGTCGGCGCCGGTGTCTCCGCCGCCAATGATCACGACCCGCTTGCCCGCTGCGCTGATCGGCGTGGACGAGGCCGGGTCCGTGTCGTAAGTCGCCCGGTTGGCGAGAGGCAGGTATTCCATGGCCTGGTGGATACCACCCAGCTCCCGGCCGGTGATCGGGAGGTCGCGAGCCACGGTGGCGCCGACTGCGATGACGACTGCGTCGTACGAAGCCCGGATGTCGGCGGCCGAGCCGCCGGCGCCCACCGAACCGCCGGCGCCCACCGCCCCAGCCGAGCCGCCGGCGCCTACCGTCACGCCGCAGACGAACGAGGTCCCCTCGGCCCGCATCTGATCGAGGCGCCGGTCAAGGTGGCGCTTCTCCATCTTGAACTCGGGGATCCCGTAGCGGAGCAGGCCGCCAGGCTGGTCGTCGCGCTCGTAGACGGTCACGTCGTGGCCGGCCCGGGTGAGTTGCTGGGCCGCGGCGAGGCCGCCGGGACCGGACCCGATGACGGCTACCCGCTTGCCGCTCCGGACCGACGGCATGACCGGCTCTACCCACCCCTCCTCCCACGCCCGGTCGATGATGGAGACCTCCACCTGCTTGATGGTGACTGGGTCGGCGTTGATGCCGAGCACGCAGGCGGCCTCGCAGGGCGCCGGACAGAGGCGCCCGGTAAATTCGGGGAAGTTGTTGGTGGCGTGGAGCCGTTCGATGGCCGCGTGCCAGTGGTCCCGGTAGACCAGGTCATTCCAGTCGGGGATGAGGTTGCCGAGCGGGCAACCGTCGTTGCAGAACGGGATACCGCAGTCCATGCACCGGGCCGCCTGCACCTGCAACCGGGCGGACGGAAAGGGTTGGTAGACCTCCTGCCAGTCCCGCAGCCTCACGGGCACCGGCCGCCGGCCGGGCAACTCCCGGCCGAACTCCAGGAAGCCGGTTATCTTACCCATGGGCGGCCTCCATGATGGCGTCCTCTGCTGCCACCCCCGCCTCCTCCGCGGCGCGCATCGCTTCTAGGACCCGCTTGTAGTCCCGGGGCATCACCTTGGCGAAGCGCAACGCGGACCGCGGCCATCCGGCTAACACCCGGGCCGCGACCGCGGACCCGGTCTCGGCCTCATGCCTACGCAGTATCTCGGCCAACCACGACACATCCGCTTCGTCGCACTCCTCGAGGTCGACCATCTCCGGGTTGACCAGCGCCGGAAAGCTCCCGGTCGTGTCCCAGACGTACGCCACCCCTCCGGACATGCCGGCCCCGAAGTTGCGGCCGGTCGGACCGAGGACGACCACCCGACCGCCCGTCATGTACTCGCAGCCGTGGTCGCCCACGCCCTCCACGACCGCCACCGCACCGGAGTTACGCACCGCGAACCGCTCGCCGACCACGCCGCGGATGAGGGCCTCGCCGGCGGTGGCGCCGTAGAGGATCACGTTGCCGGCGATGATCTGCTCCTCGGCGACGAACGACACCGGCCCAGCCAGCGATGGCCGGACCACCAGCCGGCCCCCGGACAGGCCCTTGCCGAGATAGTCGTTGGCGTCGCCTTCCAGTCGCAAGGTGATCCCCCGGGGCAGGAAGGCTCCGAAACTCTGCCCGGCCGACCCGGTGAAGGAGATGTCGATGGTGCCGTCAGGCAGGCCGGCTCCGCCGTAACGACGGGTCACCTCCGCTCCCAGCAGGGTTCCCACGGTGCGGTTGACGTTGCGGACCGGCATGGAGAGCTGCACCGGGACGGCGTCGTCCAGCGCCGGCCGGCACGCCTCGATCAAGATGCGGTCGAGCGCCTTATCCAGACCATGATCCTGCGGTCGCACGCAAAGACGAGGTTCGGAGGACGCCACGTCCGGCGCGACCAGGATGGGGGACAGGTCGAGCCCGTGCGCCTTCCAATGCCCGACCGCGCCGGTGATGTCGATCAGCTCCGGGTGGCCGATCACCTCGGTGAGGGAACGGAAGCCCAGCGAAGCCAGCAGCTCCCGAACCTCCTCGGCGATGTACTCGAAGAAGTTGACGACGAACTCCGGACGGCCGGTAAAGCGCTTGCGCAGCTCGGGGTTCTGGGTGGCGATCCCCACCGGGCACGTGTCGAGATGGCACACGCGCATCATGATGCAGCCGCTCACCACCAGCGGGGCGGTGGCGAAGCCGTATTCCTCGGCTCCGAGCAGCGCCGCGATGATGACATCGCGGCCGGTCTTGAGCTGCCCGTCGACCTGCACCACGATGCGGTCCCGCAGCCGGTTGAGCATAAGGGTCTGCTGGGTTTCGGCCAGGCCCAGCTCCCAGGGCACGCCGGCGTGCTTGAGGGAGTTGAGCGGCGAGGCCCCGGTGCCGCCGTCGTGACCAGATATCAGCACCACGTCCGCGTGGGCCTTCGACACGCCAGCGGCGACAGTGCCGACCCCGACCTCGGCGACCAGCTTGACGTGCACCCGGGCGGTGTCGTTGGCGTTCTTGAGGTCGTAGATGAGTTGGGCCAGGTCCTCGATGGAGTAGATGTCGTGATGCGGCGGGGGAGAGATGAGGCCCACGCCGGGCGTCGAGTAGCGGGTCTTGGCGATCCACGGCCAAACCTTGATGCCCGCCAGCTGACCGCCCTCGCCGGGCTTGGCCCCTTGGGCCATCTTGATCTGCAGGTCGTCTGCGTTGACCAGGTACTCGCTCGTCACGCCGAAGCGGCCCGACGCCACCTGCTTGATGGCGCTGCGGCGCAGGTCGCCGTTGGGATCGGGGACATATCGCGAGGCGTCCTCGCCGCCCTCGCCGGTGTTGGACCGTCCGCCGATGCGGTTCATGGCGATGGCGAGAGTCTCGTGGGCCTCCGCCGAGATCGACCCGTAGGACATGGCGCCGGTCGAGAAGCGGCGGACGATCGCCGACACCGGTTCGACCTCCTCGATCGGCACGGGGGCGCGCCCCATCTCCGCCGCGGCGCGCACCCGGAACAAGCCCCGAAGGGTCCCGAGCCGTGCCGACTGGTCGTCAACGGCCTGGGAGTACTGCTTGAAGATGTCGTATCGACGGGTCCGGGTGGAGTGCTGCAACTTGTGGACCGTCGTCGGGTTGAAAAGGTGGAACTCGCCCTCCCGACGCCACTGGTACTCGCCGCCCCCTTCGAGGTCCCGGTGGGCCAGCTCGCTCGGCCGAGACGGGAACGCCCGTTCGTGGCGAACCAGGACCTCGGCGGCTATCTCGTCGAGGCCGATCCCTCCGATCCGGCTGACGGTGCCGGTGAAGTAGGTGTCGACCACGTCGGACGACAGCCCGATGGCCTCGAACACCTGGGCCCCGGTGTATGACCCCACGGTGGAGATCCCCATCTTGGACATGATCTTGAGGACGCCCTTGCCGCAGGCCTTGATGTAGTTGCGGATGGCCTGACGGGGTGTGGCGCCCGCCAGCTCGCCTGCCGCGATGAGCTCGGTGATGGTGTCGAAGGCCAGGTACGGGTTGATGGCTGCCGCCCCATAGCCGAGCAGGAGCGCCATGTGGTGCACCTCCCGGGCCTCACCCGTTTCGACGACGAGACCGACGCGGGTCCGGGACTTTTTTTCGACGAGATGATGGTGGACCGCGCTGACCAACAGGAGCGCCGGGATCGGGGCCAGGTCCGTCGAGCTGTGCCGGTCGGACAGGACGATCACCTTGGCGCCGTCGGCGATGGCGGCGTCGACCTTCTGGCACAGCTCGTCGAGCGTCTCCCCGAGGGCCCGGCCGGGTTGGGGGGCCCGGGCGGGGAAGAGGCCGTCGACGGCGAAGGTCCGCCATCCGGGCTGGGTGCCGTCCTCGTTGATGTAGAGGAGCTTGGCCAGTTCCTCGTTGGTGAGCACCGGCCGGGGCATGACGATCTGGTTGCAGCTGGCGGGCTCGGGCGCCAGCAGGTTCCGCTCCGGTCCGATGGTGCCCGACAGCGAGGTGACCAGCTCCTCGCGGATGGCGTCGAGGGGGGGATTGGTGACCTGGGCGAACAGCTGCTGGAAGTAGTCGTAGAGGACCCGGGGCCGGTCGGACAGGACCGCGAGTGGCGTGTCGGTGCCCATGGAGCCGATCGGCTCGTATCCCGTCTGCGCCATCGGCGCCAGGAGGATCTTGAGGTCCTCGGTGGTGTACCCGAACAGCCGCTGGTGGGCGACGACCGACGAGTGCTGCGGGGTCAGGGTAAAGCGGGGGGGCAGGTCGTCGAAGTAGATCTGCTCTCTGGCGAGCCACTCGGCGTAGGGCCGCTCGGCCGCCAGCGCGGATTTGATCTCGTCGTCGGCCACGATGCGGCCCTGGGCGGTGTCCACTAAAAACATGCGGCCCGGTTGCAGCCGACCCCGCTGCACCACCCGGGCCGGATCGATGTCAAGGACACCCACCTCGGAGGCCATGACGACCAGGCCGTCGTCGGTGACCCAGTAGCGAGAGGGGCGGAGCCCGTTGCGGTCGAGGACCGCCCCGATGACCGTTCCGTCGGTGAAGGCGATCGACGCCGGCCCGTCCCAGGGCTCCATGACGGCGGCGTGGAAGCGGTAGAACGCCCGGCGGGCGGCATCCATCTGCCGGTGCTGCTCCCACGCCTCGGGGATCATCATCAGGACCGCGTGCGGCAGGGAACGACCCCCCAAATGCAGGAGCTCGAGCACCTCGTCGAAGCTGGCCGAGTCGCTGGCGCCCGCCGTGACGACGGGGAAGATCCGCTCCAGGTCGCCGGGGAAGAGATCGCTGGCCAGCAGGTCCTCCCGGGCTCGCATCCAGTTGCGGTTGCCTTTGAGGGTGTTGATCTCCCCGTTGTGGGCGATGTAGCGGTAGGGGTGGGCGAGGGGCCAGCTCGGAAAGGTGTTGGTGGAGAAGCGGGAGTGGACCAGGGCCAGCGCGCTCTCCATGCGCTCGTCACTCAGATCAGGGAAAAAGGTGCCGACCTGTGGCGCCGTCAGCATCCCTTTGTAGATCACGGTGCGCGCCGAGAGCGAGGGGAAGTAGGTGCCGTCGACCTCGTGTTCAATTCGCTTGCGCAGGATGAAGGCTCGCCGCTCCAAGTCCAGGTCGGTCGGTACGGGCTGGAGCCCTGCTCCTCCGGCCAGGAACACCTGCTGGAAGGACGGCATGGCGCCGCGGGCAATGCTCCCGAGCGACGAATCGTCGGTTGGCACTTCGCGCCAGCCCAGCACTATCAGGTCCTCGGTCGCGGCCAGCTTCTCGATCCGGTCCTGTGCCCGCCGGGCGTCGCCGGCGTCGGACGGCAGGAACCCGATGCCGGTGGCGTAGGAGCCCGACTCGGGCAGCTTGAAGCCGGCCACCGCCCGGTAGAAGCGGTCCGGCACCTGGAGGAGTATGCCGGCGCCGTCGCCGGTGTTGACCTCCGCCCCCGACGCGCCCCGGTGCTCCAGGTGACACAGGCTGTCGAGCCCCATGCGGACGATCTCGTGCCGGCGCCCGCCATGCATGTCAACGACGAAAGCCACCCCGCAAGCGTCGTGCTCGAAGTCGGGGCGGTACAGGCCGACAGGCGTGGAGGATAAACCCATGCGCGTCCTTCCGGGGATCGTTGTCCTACTGGTCCTCGCGAGAAGGGACGCCACTGGCCCTTGCCGTAGGCGACAAGGATAGGCGATGTCGGCAGGCGGCGCTCGTCAAATTGGACCGCACCCCGAGGGGCCGATGGCGGGTTGAGTCGGGGAGTCCGACGGCCGATTGGTCATTGTGGACTAGTCACCAGGAAATATCTGTCATCGACACACAAATGGGGAAACGCCCGGCTTAGGTAGGTCCCCGGGAGTGTCGATGCCTCCGCCATGACCGCAGATGGCCATCATCGCGCTGTGCCGGTGGGTCGGGCACGGGTCGAAGAGCTCGGATGGTGACGCGGCGCGCACGAGGTTGGACGGTTCAGTCCCCCGGTNNCCTCGTCCGTGCCGTGCTGGTCGGCGAGCCGATGTCGAGGGGGTGCCGAGGCGTCGCAGCGACGAGAGCGTGGACCTGTCCCGTCCACAAGGGGGCGCCGCGGGTGACTCCGGCTTCACGCTGATCGAGATGGTGATCGCCCTGATGCTGCTCACGGTGGTCATCACCGCCTTTGCCAACGGTTTTGTAGGGGCCCTGTTCGCGTCGGGTGACGCTCAGATGAAAGAGGTGGCGGTTACCGTCGCCGACACTGCCCTCGACAAGGCTCGGGCGGTCACTCCGGCCAGCAACCTTCTGCTGGAGGGGCCCGCCGCCGGGACGGTGTCCTCAAACGTGGTCCTCACCAACACGAGTAACGCTGTGGTGCTGGATCCGCAGACGACGACCCTCGATAGCCGGGTCTTCACCGCGAACCTCTACGCCGGCAGCTGCTATCTGCAGGCCACCGGGCAGTGCACCACCACCGCCCCCTCGAACCCGACCCCGATGATCCGGGTCATCGCCTACGTCACCTGGTCGGCGCCCGGGTGCGGCAACTGCTCCTACGTGGCGTCGACCCTCATCTCCAACGGCAATGACTCGATCTTGAACATCAACCCCAACGCCGCCCCTGGGGCCCCAGGCAGCCCGACCGCGGCCGCCGGCAATGACCAGGTGACCGTGTCGTGGACCGCTCCTGTGTCCGAGTATCCAGTCAGTGGGTACACCGCGACCGTGACGGGCGGCGCGCAGTCGTGCAACACCTCTACCTCCACAAGTTGCACCGTTACGGGCCTGACCAACGGCACGGCGTACACCTTCAC
>PMHH01000024.1 GCA_003156595.1 Acidimicrobiaceae bacterium | reverse complement strand
TTCTGGATGTTGCCTTTGTGCACCAGGGTCACGGACTGTCGGCCCCGCTCGAGGGCATACCTGATCGCAGCCCGCACGAGGCGTTTGGACCCGGACACCGACACCGGCTTGATGCCAATCCCGCTGTCGGGGCGGATATCCCAGCCGAACTCGTCGTGGAGGAGTTCGATCATGCGCTTGGCTTCGGGCGTCCCCTCCTGCACCTCTAGACCGGCGTAGATATCCTCCGTGTTCTCTCGGAAGATGACCATGTCGACCAGGTCGGGCCGCTTGACCGGCGAGGGAACCCCCTCGAACCAGCGGATAGGGCGGAGGCAAACATAGAGATCGAGTATCTGGCGGAGAGCGACGTTGAGCGACCGGATGCCCCCGCCGATCGGAGTCGTCAACGGGCCCTTGATGCCGATCAGGTACTCCCTAAACTCGTCGATGGTCTCGTCTGGAAGCCAGTTGCCGGTCTCCCTGAACGCCTTCTCGCCGGCCAGGACTTCCTTCCAAGCGATGGACTTGCCGTGCTTAGTGGCGGCCGCGTCGAGGACGAGCTTGGCAGCCGGCCAGATGTCGACGCCAGTGCCGTCGCCCTCGATGAAAGNNAGGCTTTCCAGATGTCGCGGCCGGTGCCGTCGCCCTCGATGAAAGGGATGATGGGCTCGTCGGGTACGGCGAGGGTTCCGTCCTCCGCCAGGGTGATCTTGTCAGCCATGGCATTCAGACTACCGGGGCCACGAGACCGGGCTGTCCCCGGGCCACCGGTCACTCGAAACCCGTCCACCTTACGGAGTCGGCGTCCGATCTGCGATAATGGGCCGATGGGGCGAGGGGTGCGCCACGTCTGGAATCTGGTCGGCCGCGACAAGGAACGCGCTGTCGCCAAATCCGGCCTCCAGTCACATGGAGGGGTCCTGTTGGTCGGACCGGTTGGGGTCGGCAAGACGTCGCTTGCCCGCGCCGTGCTGGACGAGCTCTCCGCCGACGATGACGCCGGCAACCCCGGCCGCGGCAGCCACGACATCCAGTGGCTGTCGGCCAACGCCGCCGGCCCGGCAATCCCATTTGGGGCGTTCGCTCCGCTCGCTCCCGAAGTGGGCGGCCACGCAGGCGGGCCTCCCGATGCCTTCGATCTACTCCAAACGTTGCGCCAGGCGGTCATCGCCCGGGCGGATGGCAAAGAGCTGGTGCTGGCGGTCGACGACGCCCACCGCCTCGACGAGGCGTCAGCGACGCTCGTGTTCCAGCTGGTCTCCGCAGGCATCGCCACGGCCGTGGTGACGGCGCGCTCGGGAGCGGCCATGCCGTCCGGGATGCGGGCGTTGTGGAAAGAGGGTCTGGTCGAGCGGATCGATCTGCAACCGCTCGGCCGGGATCACACCATCCAGCTCGCCGGGCGACTGCTCGAAGGGCAACTAGACGGCGATCTGGCTGAAGCCCTCTGGCAGACCAGCCGGGGCAATCCGCTCTACCTGAGGGAGTTGGTGTGGGCCGGCCAGGCGGCCGGCCGGGTGGTCACCGAACACGGGTTGTGGCGTCTGTGCAGCGAGCTGACGATGGGCCCCCGTCTCAACGAGCTGGTCCAGGAACGCCTGGCCCGGCTGAGCCGCAGCGAGCTCGCCACCCTGGAGGTGGTGGCATTCGCGGACCCCTTGCCGCTCTCGGTCCTGACCCGTTTGGCTCCCAGCTCCTACATCTCGTCTCTGCAGCGGCAGGGACTCTTGAACGTCGAGTCCATGCACGGCGACGAGCACGTCCGCCCCGCCCATCCGGTGTTCGGGGAAGCTATTCGCGCCGGTTTGACGGCGCCACGCGTCTTCGACTTGCGTACCGACTTGGCGACCGCGTTCGAGGCGGCCGGCCGGTTGGGATCGGACCTGTTGCGGGTGGTGACATGGCGCCTCGACGCCGGCTGCGACGAGGACCCCGAATTGCTACTCGCCGCCAGCCATCGGGCGGCGGACGCTCAGGACTGGAAGCTCTGCGGCCGCCTCGCCGCCGCGGCCTTGGCCGGGGGTAAAGAACCGGGCGCGGCCCTGGCCCTCGCCGACGCCCTCAACCACCAAGGTCGCCACGAAGCGGCCTTGGCGGCGTTGGCGGATTGGGAGGGCGACGGCGACGACGAGGTGGCCCGGGTAGCCGTCTTGCGCGCCTACATCCTCTACTGGGGGCTGGGCCGCATGGACGATGCCGATGCGACGCTGGAACGAGCCGAGGCGAAGATCACCGATCCATCGAATCGGACGTGGGTGGCCTCCATTCGAGCCGGACTCCTCACGTTCCGGGGCCGACCCGCCGCCGCGGCCGAGCACATTCGCCCTCTCCTCGAGCAGGAGGACCTCTCGCCGCGGGCCATTGTTTCGGCGCGGACCGCCCTCTCCCTGGGGCTGTCCTGGTCGGGCCGTCCGGAGGAAGCGATCGAGGTGGCGGAATCCTGTCTCGAGCCGGAGCTGGTCGCCGCCGACGACGCGCCTATCTCCGTGCGCTGGACCGTGCTCGCCCGACTATCCGCCTACCGCATGGCCGGCCGACTGACCGAGCTGGAGGCGCTGGCGACGTCAGAGTACGAGCAGGCCATCATGATCCACAACCGCCAATTGCAGGGCGTGACGGTCGGGGCGCTCGGATGGGTTGCGTTGGCGCGCGGTCGGCTCGGGTCCGCGATCGAACACTTCCGGGAGTCGGCGGCGGTGCTGGCCGGAGCCGACTGGACCGCGGTTCGCTGTCAGAGCTTGACCGGTCTGACGGAAGCCCTGGCGTTGTCGGGTGACCCCGACGGCGCCGCCGCGGCCGTGGCCGAAGCCGGCTACGACGATGAGCTGCCAACCCGCTGGGTTTGGCCGCGCGTAGCCATCTCCAGCGCCTGGGTCTCGGCGGCCCGGGGCGAGTTGAGTCGGGCCGTCCAACAGTTCCTCGCGGTGGCGGCGGCGGCTCGGTCCAGCGGGCAGGTCGCCTTCGAGATCCTGGCCCTGCACTCGGCCGCCCGCCTCGGCGAGACCCAAGTGGCGGACCGCTTGGTGGACTTGGCGTCTTGGACTCAGGGCCCGCTGGTGCAGGCGACTGCGGCCCAGGTAACGGCCATGGCTGCGGGCAGCGGCGATGGCCTCGACCGAGCTGCTGACACCTGGGAGACGCTGACCATGTGGCTCCACGCCGCCGAGTGCGCCGGTTTGGCGAGCCGGGCCCACACCTACGCTGGGTCTGCTCGCCTCGCGGCTGCCTCGGCCGGTCGAATGCAGGCGATCCTCGCCCATTGCGACGGACCCCACCCGATCGGACTCGCCGTAACCTTGGCCGCCCCGAAGCTGACCCGGCGCGAACTGGAGGTGGCCCTGCTGGCGCAGACCGGTCTCAGCAGCCTGGCCATCGCGGAGCGCTTGTACCTCTCGGTGCGCACCGTCGACAGCCACCTGGCCCGCACCTACCACAAGCTGGGGATCACCAGACGGCGCCAACTCGCCGACGCGTTGGTGACCCTCACAGGCTAGGCCCGCGGCGGGCGCTCGTGGCGGGCGCTCAGGGCCCTTCGCTGCGATACACGATGGCCGCGTCGTCGCCACCGGGCTCGGTGCTTCCCGACACGACCAGGAACGGGGCAGTGGCTTGTGGATTGCTCGACGCGTCCGCGAACCGGGGTCCGAGCACGTCCGGGATCAGGATGAACAGCTCCGACGGCGGCAGGTCCCCGTGGGCGTTGGCGGTGACGACGACGGACCCGGTGGACACCGACCACGAGATCGTCACCGGAGCGTTGGGCTGGAACCCGGTTCCTGTGACCGTCACGACCGTGCCCGGCGGGCCCACCGCCGGATTGAGGACCAGCGTCGGGGTGCCGCCTACATGCTTGCCGGGGGGAGTGGAGGAAACATGATGGCCAGAGGTAGTGGTGGTGGTCGTGGTGGCCGCGGTGGTCGTGGTCGCCGCCGCAGTGGTGGTTGGNNGGTCGTGGTCGTCGCCGGGGGAGGTGTCAGCGGGATGGAGACGGCATGGACGGCCTGGGCGGAGGAGTCGGCGCGGCGGAACGCGGTCTGGCCCGCGCTATCGATGGCGAAGCTCGTCCCACCCACAGCCGGGGGGTTGGTCGTTCCGGCCGAGTCGGTCTCGGTCACGCTGACGGTATAGGTGCCAGCGGCGGCATAGGTGTGGCTCACCGTCGGGCTACCCGTCGTGCTGGTGTTCCCATCGCCAAAGTTCCATGCGAAGGAGGTGACCGACCCGTAGGCCACCGTGGATGTACCGGCGTTGAATGTTGTAGCCGCGCCGGCTTGTGCGATTGATGCGGTGAAAGAGGCGACCGGAGCCTGATCCGGGGTCATCGCAATATCCTCGGGCCCAGTGGTGTCCGTGAACGGCAACGTGGTCGGCGGCCCGACAGCCAGGCTCGGCAGGCTGACGGGATACAGGACACTTGGTCCGGTCGCACCGGTGGCAGTGATCGTGTTGCCGAGCACGATCAGCCTGGACTCGTCTGGGGATACCGAGATGCCAGTCGGGGTTCCTCCCCCGGCGATGGGGATGGTGGCGTTGCCGGTGGGACTACCGGTGTTGGCGTCGAAAGCCTGGAGCCCAGACGACCCGTCGTTGTTGCCCGCGATGTAGACGGTCTGGCCACCTGGGTTGACCGTTAAGGCGTTTGGCACTTGGATTGGCGACGCCGACGTGAGCGGCTGGGTCCACGCGGGCACGGGATCGAGTGCACCTGTCGCCGAGATGGAATACGAGTACGCATGGCCGTCTCCTCCTTCGAGGCTGTTCGCCACCGCAAACAGGTGCTGGCCATCGGGCGCCACCGCCAGATCGACGATCTCCAGTAACGCCTTCCCGGGCCCGTCCACCGGGGTGATGTCGGTGGAATGAGCGATCGGGATCGAGTCTATGACGTACGTATCATCTTTCTCCCCGCCCACGAACAGCGTCGCACCGTTGGGGGAGATGGCGATAGAAGTAGGCGTGACGGGTCCATCGAACGTCGTTGTCAACGTCGTCACCGTCGGTGGGGTTACCCCGATGTTGATCTCCTCGATCGCCGGATCCGCAGCAGTCTCGGCCAGCACCCAGGCGAGGTCTGGATTGGCCGGGTCCATGGCAAAGCCGATCGGAGTGGCCAGCACAGGCACGCTGCCGGTGACGCCCCCGGTGGCCACGTTGATCACCGCCACCCGGGGGGCCGGTTGGAAGGTTTGGGCTGTCGGGGTGTACCCCACCACGGCCGTGGTCGCCGTCGCATTGACGGCCACCGGCCCCACAGTCACACCCAAGCCGCTGAGAATGGTCGAAGTCGCCCCACCGCCCTTGATCCCGGCCAGCGTCAGCGTGCCCACTTCCCCGCTGTTGGGGCCTACCCCTGCCACGTACACCGCCGGCGAGGCGCCCGAAGGATTGGCGGCAGCTCGGGGCGCGCCGGCCGTGAGCCCGATGGCCACCACCAGCCCGACAGCGAGAGCCAAGGCCGACCCTCCGGCACCAATGCGCAGGCGGCGGCGGCGGGCCGCTCGGGTCATCCCGTGACCAAATGTCCGGCGTAATAGATGCCCGGGGTGCAGGCAGCTGTGCAGCCGGTCACGACCAGTTGGAGCTGGGTCCCGGGTCCGAACACGGTCGGGGTGATCCAGTGGTAATCGATGTCGCGGAAGTTGGCCATCGCCCATTCCATCAACAGGGTGCCGCTGCGAGACACGGCCACGTTCCCGGTGTCTCCGGCAGAGTTTTCCACGAGGATATCGGTGATCTCGAGGGTCCGACCGGTCGGGACGGTATAGGAGAACGTGCCGTTGCCGACCGCCAAGAGGCTCCCGTTGACCGTCAGGCCGCTCGACGCCGTCGACGAACCACTACCACCCGAGCCCGGTGTAGAGACGGCGCTCGTGGCCCCGCCGGCGCTCCCGCTCGAAGTGCCGCCGCTTCCGCCCGACTTGGAGCCTGACGGCGATGTCCCGCTGGGCGTGGGCGTGGACGTGATGCCGCTGGCCGCCAGCTGCTTGTTGACCTCGGACTGGGCGGTCGAGCGGATCTGCGGTTTGAGCAAGGTAAACCACAGGATCACGAGCAGCACGACGAGCGCGATCAGCGCGGCCACGGCCGCGAGCAACCAGCGAGGCAGGATCGGTTCCTGCAGCATGGACCCTTCGGCGCCGATCTCTTCCTTGTGCGGGCTCGGGGCCTTCGTCAGCACCGCGGTGGTGCCACTCGCGGCACCTCCGGCGGGCGGCGGCGAGCTACCTGCCGGGCTGGCTCCAGTCGCCCCAGCCCCCCCAGCAGTGGGTGTGTCACCGCTCGCCGGCCCGGCCGCCAGGTCGCGCAAGGTCACCCGGAAGGGATGGGTCTTCGCGGTTCCCCGCCAGAAGTGGCTCGACGGGCGGATCGACAGCTTTGTGAATACGGCCTCACCAGGGGCCACGTCGATGATGGCGGGGCTAAACGAGAACGCCAACAGGGACTTGGGATCGCTGCCTGACAACTCGGCGCGGTAACCGCAGTTGGATCGGTTGTCCACGGCCAGCTGGGCCCGGGCCGACCTTCGCCCCCGGGCGATGCGAGGGATCAACTCCGCCGTGATGTCGCTGAACGCCCCGACGTGGATCGTCCCCTCTTCGACCACGCTCCCGTCCGAATCCTCGGAGGAGACCACCCGCACTGCGAACGGGATGGGGCCGGCGGGCACCGTGGGGAGGCGGGGCGGCGACACGATGATGTTGACCGTGCCCGAGGCCTCCGGGAACAGCGACA
The DNA here is from genome assembly GCA_003156595.1 of Acidimicrobiaceae bacterium. GTDB lineage: Bacteria > Actinomycetota > Acidimicrobiia > Acidimicrobiales > Palsa-688 > PALSA-693. Next base: position 4,163 of record PMHH01000024.1, on the reverse strand, counting down.
GGGAAAGCGGAGCAAATGTGACAGTGGACGCCGCGTCGCCCAAGGCCTCGAATGTGAAGCGGTCCACGACGGTCCCGTTGTTGCGAATCGTCAAGGTGATCGTGGTACTCCGGCCGGGTTCGACACTGATCGTCGACTCCGACAGCTGAGCTATCGCTCCCATAGTTCCTCCGCTGGCGTTGGCCGAAACGAAGCCCCAGCCTAACCCCCCGCGCCCCCGCCGGACAGGTAGGCGTCTTCCAGGACTGCCATGGCCGCGTTTCGCCCGTTGATGGCGATCACGCTACCGCCGGGGTGGGTGGCGGCCCCGCAGAGGTACAGGCCGAGGACCGGCGTGCGCGGTGAAAACCGCCGGTCCCACATCTGGTCGGGCAGGCACTCGCCCTGGAATATGTGGCCACCCGTGAGCCCGATGCGATCCTCGACATCGGGCGGGCCGAGCACCTCCCGGTGCACGATGCAGTCGCGTACGTCTGGACAGAAGCGGGCGACGGCCGCGATGGCGGAGTCGCCGATCGCTTCCCTGCGCCCCTGCCAGTCGGCCGAATCCAGCTGGTAGGGCACGTACTGGGCGAACACGCTCATGGCGTGGGCGCCCTCAGGGGCGACCGAGGGGTCGTAGGCGGTCTGGAAGTACAACTCGCACCAGGCGGGGGAAGGCCGACCCTGCCGGCTGGCTTCGTAGGCGGCCTGAGTGGCGTCGATACCGGTCGAGATCGTCACCATGGCCCGGTGCGGCTCGACTCCCGCGGCCGCCTGCGGAAAACGAGGCAGCCGGGACAGCCCACAGTTGATCTTCAACACTGGGCTCTCGGATCGCCAGGCCCTCACCCGATCCCGGAACGAGTCGGGCACCCCGCCCTCGCAGAGGGCGACGGTGCGCTTCGGGTCCGCGTTGGAGACCACTGCCGCGGCGCGGATGGTCTCACCGCCCTCCAAGCGCACACCCTCGCCGGGCATCACCGCCGCCACCGGCACGCCGGCGGCGACGACCGCGCCGGCCTCAATGGCGGCGTCGGCGAGGGCGAAGGAGATCCGGCCCATACCGCCTGCCACGTAGCCCCAGGCCCCCGGGAGTCCTTCCAATGTCCCCGACGCGTGCATCAGGTGGACAGCGGCCGTGCCTCGGTCTCTCGGGCCGGCGTAGGTGCCGATGACCCCTTGGCCGTGTAGGGCGGTCCGCAGCCGTTCGTCGCGCACGTGACGCTCGACCACGTCTGCGATGGAGCTGTCGAAGAGCACCTCGATGGCCTCGGTGTCGCCGGCGAGCAGCTCCTCGAGCGCCGGCCGGTCGGGAGCGTCTCCGACCCACACGTCTCGATCGCCGGCCCGCAGCGCCCGGCGGATGCGACCGAACAGGGCGTTATAGGCGCGGTAGCCGTCCACGTCAGACGGGGATAGTTCGGCCACCGCCGCTGCGCTCCGTTGCGCGTCCTCCCACAAGGCGATGGAGCTGCCGTCGTCAAATGGACACCACAGGTGCGGGTCGACGACTTCCACGACGTATCCCCGCCGGCCCAGGTCGAGCTCCTCCACCACCAGGGGGTGCAGCAAGCCCACCAAATAGGCACACGGGCTGACGCGCCAACCCGTCTCAGGGAAGGGCTCCTCGATGGTGCACGCCCCGCCGAGCCGGTCGCGGCGTTCGAGGACCAGCACCGACTTCCCGGCCCGGGCCAGGTAGGCCGCGGCGGTGAGGCCGTTGTGGCCACCCCCCACCACCACTACGTCCCAGGTGCGGGCTGCCAGTTCCGCCACCGGCGCGGGCAGTCCCACCCGGCCGAGCACGTCGTAGGTGTTCACTGCGACGCGCCATCTGTATTTGGGTAATCTTCTGGCGGACACAGAGGAGGTCGAGCGATGAGTATGGTCGTCGAGGGTGCCCTATTGATGTGCGACATGGGGCTGACACCTGCCCCTTTCAGTCCCGACCCGCACATGGTCTCCGCGGGAGGATTGCCGGCCGGCAATATCATGGATTTCGCCCCAATGGAGAACATCCCGACCTTCGGCATGTGCAAGAGCCCGACGAACCCGGAGGTGGCGAGCGCCACCACGGCCGCGTTGGGAGTACTTACCCCGATGCCGTGCGTGCCGGCGACCATGGCGCCGTGGACGCCTGGATCGAGTTCCGTGATGATCGACGACATGCCGGCCCTCACCAGTTCCTGCATGTGCATGTGCATGTGGGCCGGCACCATCACGGTCTCGTTCCCCGGTCAGGAGATAGTGGAGGTCACGGCCTGACCGCCCCCCCTGGCCTGGACCCGCTTGGCGGCGGATTCGACGGGTTCGGGCATCGGCACGGCTACTTCGACACCCGGCGGAGGCGTCCCAGCTTGGGGGCGGCCTTGGCACCCACCTTGGGCTGGCGGATCTTGGCTCCCAGCTTCTTCGGCGTCAACGCGGGCTTGCCGGGGTGGGCGGCCTTCTTGGCCTGACCCAGCTCCGTGCCGAACCCGCTCTTCGCCTTGCCCAATTCCTTGCCGAGTCCCGCCTTGCCTGCCTCGAGCTGGTGGCCGGCCAACTTCTTCTGGCGGATCAGCGAGCTCTTCGCCGGCGCTATGGCCTTGAGGACCGCCTTCCGTTTCGCCGCCAAGCCTTGCTTCAGCCCGGCCACCTCCTTGAGGGCGCCCTTGCGGGCCGGGGCGGCAGCCTTCTTGACGTGTGCCAACTCCTTGCCCACACCGGCTTTGGCGGCGTTCTTCGCCATGCCGAGCTTCTTGGCCTCGGACAGAACCCCTTTGTCCACATGGCCCTTCTGACGGATCAGCGAGCTCTTCGCCGGCGCCATGGCCTTCAGGGCCGCCTTCTTCTGCGCCGCCAACCCTTCCTCGAGACCGGCCGCCTTCTTGATGGCGGGTTTGTGGGCCGGCACGGCGGGTTTCTTGACGGGCGCCAACTGCTTGGGGCCCGACCCTTTGTCAAGACCGTTCATTCCGCCGGACTTCTTGCCGGCCAGCAGCCGCGGCTTGCCACCGAGTCCCTTCTGGCGGACCAGGACACTGTGGGTCGGGGCCCTCCCTCCGGGCTTCCGTTTGATCGCCGCCTTGCGCAGATGGGCCAGGTCGGGCGTCCCTGGGCGTGGCGGCAGCTTGGGAGCAGGGGCGGGCGGCACGACCGCGCTCAGCCCGCGTCGGTCCTAGACCGCCGGGACCACGGCCGCCACGTAGACCGCGGCCGGCCGAACGGCCTCAGCTCTTCCTGAATAGCTCCACCTCGGCGATAGCGGCGTGGTTACCCTGGCCGGACGGGTACACGGAGTCGATGCTGATCGTCAACGCGTTGACCTTCTTGGCGCTGACAGTGAACGTCTGGAATGACTGAACGTCCTTGAGCGTGATGTTCGTCACGTAGACGTACGGATGGCGGGGCCCCGGACCAGCCACTGGCGGACCCTCAAAAGTGATATGGACCAGCTCCGGCCGCGGTTCGGACAGGTAAGACGTCGGGTCGCTGTCCTGGTCACCGTTGATGAAGCCGATCTTGTCGATGTCGGTGACGGCCGCCAGCCTGATGGTCAGTGACTGGCCCACGCCGTCGCCGGACCGTCCGGTCTGCCAGCAGGTGTTGGTGGCCTCGTCGATGGCGTTCTGCGCCGGATGGCCGGGGGCCGAACTGGAGGCCGAGGCCAGTGAGAGCGGCGGGTGGATCGGGGTGTAGGTCGGGTGCACGTCGTTGAGAGCGTCGTGGTAGTAGCGGCTGGAGTGGTGGCGGATGCTGTTCTTCCAAGGCCCGACGAAGGCCAGGATGATCACGATGGCGACCACCCCGACGATCAGCCACTTGACCCCGGTCGTCAGCCATCCGGGGCCGGACCCGCCGACCATGCGGCGCCGCGCGTGCGGCCGCTCGCCCGCCGCTTTCGGCTTACGGGTGGTCAGCGAGCGCCACACCCGCCGGTACCAAGGTAGGTTGAAGACCGCCGCCTCCTGCAGCGAGGCGCCGCAGCGCCGGCAGAATTTCCGGTTGGCGTCGTTGCCCTCGCCGCACTGCCCGCAGACCAGATCACCCGGGTTGATCACCCGGCTGGGGGCCGCCTTGGCTCGATGGACGGGCCGAGCCTTGACAGCCGCCGGCTTGACCGCCGCGGGTTGCACAGGAGCCGTTGCTGCCGCCGCCGGCGCCACCGCGCTGGTCGCCGAGGTGGTCGAGGTGGTCGA
>PMHH01000042.1 GCA_003156595.1 Acidimicrobiaceae bacterium | reverse complement strand
GCCGCGGCCGGCGCCATCGTGGCGGCGTGCCACGCTCAGGGCGTGGTAGTCCTGACCTGCGGCACGTGGGGCAACGTGATCCGGCTGCTGCCACCACTGATGATCGACGACGCCCTGCTGCACGAGGGCCTGGATGTCCTGGCGTCGTCGGTCGCCAAGGTCCTCGGTCGGTCCGGGGCCTGACCCGATCCGCGGGGATCCACCCCCATCGAGTNNAACTCGATGGACTGGATCCCTCTTCACGCTCCAGCCCGGGTGAGCCGTCCCCAAGGCGCCGGCCACCACACGGACAGACCTCGGGCCTGGTCGGGGTTGTGGCCGCGAGGTCTGTCCGTGTGAGTGCCGGATCGGGCGCCCTGGGGGACAGACCTCGGGCCTGGTCGGAGTGGCGGCCGCGAGGTCTGTCCGTCTCGGTGCTCGGAACCGGCCCCGGAGACAAGCCGGCGCCGGACCACAACGCGTTCACCGCGCGTAGAGAGATTTTCAAATTGGTGCCCGTGACGGTCTGAAGGTGAGGGGGGCCAGGTGCAGTGGATTGCTGGTGTCGTTCATACGCACCAGCAATCCCTGCGGCTGGATCCGTCCAAACTCCGGTCAGCTATGGTGACGCCCATGCGAGTAGTGGTCGACTACGACTTGTGTGAGAGCAACGCCCTCTGCATGGCGGCTGCGCCCGAGGTCTTCGAGGTGCGCGACGACGACTTCCTCTACGTGCTGCAGGAGAACCCGCCGGAGGAGCTCCGGGCCAAGGTGGAAGAAGCGGTGCAGCGCTGCCCCAAGCAGGCCATCACCCTCGAGGACTGAGCTTTTCCTCGTTGGCGATCGTCAAGGAGGGGGCGCCGGCACCGACGTCAGGAGTGAAGCCGAGCACCCGGCCGTAGAACGCCAGCTCGGCTTGCGCCACCGCGATGATGGTGGCGGCCAGCCGGAACCCGTGTTGCTCGCCTTCGAACGCGAGGTAGGCGACGGGAACGCCCCGCCCGCGCAGAGCCTCGTACATCAGCTCCGACTGGGCCGGCGGGACGACAGCGTCCTCGAGACCCTGGAACAGGATCAGCGGGCAGGAGATATCTTCCACGTGGTGGATGGGGGAGCGCCGCCGGTATTCGTCGGCCGCCTGCGGCCAGGGGCCGATCAGCCCGTCCAGGTAACGGGACTCGAACTTGTGGGTGTCGCGAGCCAGCAGTTCGAGGTCCGCGATGCCGTACAGGCTCGCGCCGGCGGCGAAGGTGTCGGTGCCCGCCAGGGCGGCCAAGGTGGTGAAGCCGCCGGCGCTACCGCCCCGGATGACCGCCCGGGTGCCGTCCACCAATCCGCCGGCGGCCAACCAGTCGACGACGTGGGCGCAGTCCTCGACATCCGCGATCCCCCAGGCGCCGTTTAGGCGGCGCCGGTACTCGGTGCCGTAACCGCTGCTGCCCCGGTAGTCGACGTCGGCCACCGCGAACCCTCGGCTGGTCCAGTACTGCACCAACAGGTTGAAGACAGGCACGGTGTTGTCGGTGGGCCCACCGTGGAGGATCACGATCAGCGGTGGCCGCTCCCCCTCGGGCGCGCTGAAACCCGGGTGGCAGGGGGCGAAGAACAGGGCGTGGGCGCGCTGGCCCCCACTGGTGGGGAACTCGACCGCTTGCGGAACGGAGATGGCGGCGTCGTCGATGGGAACATCCCGGCTGCGGCGCAGCACTTCGGTCCCGCCGCCCAGGTCGAGGCGGATCACGGCCGGTGGCGTGGTGGGTGAACCGGCTATGGCGAACACCGCCCCCTCGTCGGGCTGCACCTCTGCATAATGGGAAAAAAGGGGAGACTCGATCGGCTCGAACCGCCCCTCCGCCACCCAGCCGAGCCGGTCGGCGCCCGGTGCTGCGTAGGCGGCCACTAGCTCGCCATCGGGCATGAACCCGTAGGTCTGATTCCCGAACACCCAGTCCGGCTGGCCGAACTCGGCGTCGAGGAGGCACAGGCTGGCGCCGGTCTCGTCGTAGAGGTTCCACCAGCCGCTGCGGTCGCTCACGTAGTGGAGCACACCCGACGGCGACCAGCGGGGCTGGGTGATCGACACGCCGGGGTCGCCCGCCACCTGCACGGGCCCGTCGAGGTTGGCCTCGCGGTCGAGATCGGCGACCCACAGCTCGGAGTGGTCCCAGGGCATGTTCGGGTGGTCCCACGTGATCCAGGCCAGGCGGGACCCGTCGGGCGACAACCGGGGGGCGGCGTAGAAATCGTGACCCCACGCCAGCCGGCGCGCTGGTTGGCCCGGGTCGGGGGGGTCGAGGGGCACGGCGACCAACTCGTTGTCGACCTGGCCGGCGGCCCCGTGATGCTCGTGCACGCAAATCACCCAACGGCCGTCCGGGGTGATCACCGGGTCCGCAAACCGCTCGGCCCGGGCGGCCTCGGGCTCGGGGGTCAGCGGGCGCGGTTCCTCGCCAACGCCGGTGCGGACCAGCCACAGCCGTTGGTCCTGCCAGTTGGAGAAGACGACGGCATCCCCATGGACGGCATAGCAACGGCCGCCGTACTCGTGGACCTGACTCCGGGCGGAGAATCCGGCCGGGATGACGTCGACCGGCGCGTGGCCGGGAGCGAGGGCCACGATGACCTGGCGGCCGGCTTCGTTGGGTCGACCTTCGTTCCAGTACACCCGGCCGACGTCCACCTGTAACTGGGAGATGCGGACCGCCTGTTCGACCAGGAGGCCGGCGGTGACCGGGGAGGTCCAGGTGCCGTAGGGCGCGACGGTGCGGCTCACACTGCCGATGCTAAACGGCGGGATCGCGAGGCAGGCCCAGGATGCGCTCGGCGATGATGTTGCGCTGCACCTGTTCGGTGCCTCCCCCGAATCGCGACGACCACTGGCCGACGAAAAGACTGTCGAGGTACATCACCTGCGGTTCTGCGCTGATCAGCGTGCCGGCCGGGCCTTGCAGGGCCATGATGAGGTCGCCCATCTCGCCGAGGCGCACCGACAAAGCCAGCTTGGCAATCGAGCTCTCCGGCCCGGGCTCCCGACCCTGGCTGAGGGCGGTCAGCTGGCGCCATCCGAGGTACTTGACCAGTTGGAAGCCGATGTAGCTCTGGGCGAGGGACTGGCGGACCCGCGGGTCGGCCGTGCGGGCGTGGGCCTGAGCCAGTTCGAGCAGACGGGGAAAGCGGTCACCGCCGAGGGCGCTGATCAAAGTGCGTTCGCTGGTCAACGTGGTCATGGCGGCGGCCCAACCCCCGTTGAGCCGGCCGACCAGGTTGGCGGCCGGAATGGCCACGTCGGTCAGGAACACCTCGTTGAAGTGGGCCGAGCCGGTCATCTGCCGCAACGGCCGGATGTCGACCCCGAGGCTGCGCATGTCGAGGAGGAAGTAGCTGATGCCCCGGGACCGGTCTGCCGGTTCGCCGGTGCGGGCCAGCAGGATCCCGAAATCGCTGTAGTGGGCGCTGGAGGTCCACACCTTCTGCCCGTTGACGATCCAGGTGTCGCCGTCAAGCTCGGCCCGAGTGGTCAAGCTGGCCAGGTCGGAGCCCGCGCCCGGTTCGCTGAACAGCTGGCACCACACCTCGTCGCCGCGCAGCATCGGGGCCAGATAGCGGTCCTTTTGGTCCTCGCTGCCGTGGGCCATGAGCGCCGGCCCGCCCATGCCGATTCCCTGGGTGAAGATGGAGCCCGGCACGTCGAAGTGGCTTTGCTCCTCGGCGAAGATGACCGCCTCGATCGTGGTGCCGCCGCGACCGCCGTACTCCTTGGGCCAGGTGATGCCCGCCCAGCCGCCGTCGTAGAGCGTGGCCTGCCAGGCTTTCGATCGCCGGACGTGGTCGGTCTCTTCGGCGGAGAAGGCGTCAGTCAGGGTGGCTGGCGGGGCGCTGCCGGTCGTCCTCGGCGCGGCGTGAGCGGCCAGCCAGGTCCGGGCCTCGGCTCGGAACGCGGCCTCCTCCGGAGTGTCGTTGAAGTCCAAAGCCGGACTAGCTGGCTACGGCTTTGAGCAACGCCTCGTTGGGCTGCTCGGGGAGGCGGTCCAGCGGAGTGGCGATCTCTTTGACAGTGGGTCCAACCCGGTCCGCGATGGGCGCCAGGGCGGCCAAGCTGAAGTCGTAGAGCTGGGCGGCATTGCCGGCCAGGATCGCCCGCATCTCCGCCTCGGGGGTCGCGTGGAAGAGTTGGCGCAGGTGCTCCCGGGTGAAGGGGTAGGTCCCCTCGTCGTGGGGATAGTCACTGCCCCACATAAAGCGGTCGGCGCCGATCTGCTCGCGGGTGGCGGCGTCCTCGGGCGTCGGTTGGCTGACACCCACCCAGCAGTTGCGGTGGAAGTACTCGGTCGCCGACAGCGGCAGGACCATGTCCTCGGAGAAGCGCAGCTCCCCGATGGCCCCGTTCTTGCGGATGCCGGCGAGGAGGAAGTCGAGGCGCTTCAGGAGGCCGGGGATCCAGGCGCACCCCATCTCGGTCATCACGAACTTGAGCCTCGGGAAGCGCTCGAAGACCCCGCCCAGCAGGAGCTGCACGAACGGACGCTGGGAGTAGAACGGGACCTCGGCGATCATGAGCACCGCCGAGGAGGGGGTCTTGGCGTACTCGGGGGAGCCGGTCCCTCCGTGGCTGTTGACCGGTATCTCGAGCTCCTGGCACACGGCCCAGAGGGGGTCGTAGTCCGGATGGTTGAGGGGCTTGATCCACTTGACGTCCGGAGGGATGTTGGGGATGAGAACCCCGCCGCGCAGGTCGTGGTCGCGGATCCAGCGCACGTCTTCGATGGCGTCGTCGATGTCGTTGAGGAAGATCTGCCCGATGCCGGCCCGGCGGTCAGGGTACTCAGCCACGAAATCGGCGCACCAACGATTGTGGGCTCGGATGCCGGCCCGACGGTGGGAGTAATCCTCCGGTGAAGGGGGCGGGGAGAACAGCACGAAGCTCGGGAAGAACGGCGGGATGGTGTTGGGGAACAGGACCTCGGCCACCACACCGTCGCGCTCCTCGTCGGCCCAGCGGCGCTCGCTGTCCCAGTTGCGGATCCGCAGATCGGTGTCCTTGAGGTCCTTGTAGGGATTGCGGTACTTGTCGCGCCAGGCGTCGAAGTCCGCGACGAAGTCGGGGTCCAGGTACTCGCGGTACTGGGCGTGACTGCCGCCGGCGTGGGTGTCTGCCGAGATGATCGTGTAGCGATCGGTCATCGTGTGCGCCTCCTGGCCGTGTAGCTCAACTAGAAGCTTATTACAGTTTTGGCCGGTTGGCCAGCCGGCAGGAGGGTGTAATCGACTTCTAGGTGGCGGCCGCGGGCTCATAGCCGGGGCGAGCGGGTAAAATTTAGGGAGCGGCACGTAGTCACAACAACTCGAGTCGCCTCGCGAGCCCGGCCCCAGGAGCCACCCTCTCCCTGGCCGGGCTCGTTGTGTGTCGGGGCGGGCCGACGCGGCGGGTTTCCTAGCCGATCTGGTCCGGATCGGAGCCGTCAAAGGGACCCGGCGGGGAGGGATCCAGCGGGGCCAGCCCGATCCGCTCCCGCAGCAGAGTGCGCTGCACCTGTCTGGTCGCAGCCGTTCTTGGGATGTCCCCGGCGACCACGACCCGCCGGGGATGCTTGAACGGGGCCAGTGCGGCCCCGATGTGGTCCCGTAGGGCGGCGACGGTGGGCGCCTCGGACCCCTCGAGCGGCACCACCACGGCGCACACGACCTCCCCCCAACGGTCGTCGGCGATGCCGACGACGGCCAGGTCGGCCAGGCCCGGGTAGCCGAACAGGGCCGCCTCGACCTCGGTCGGAGCCACGTATTCACCCCCGGTGCGGATGACCTCCCGGACCCGCCCGGTTACGTAGACGTACCGCTCCTCGTCGAGCAGGCCGAGGTCGCCGGTGTGATACCAGCCGCCGGCGAGTGCTTTGGCGGTCTCCTCGGGAAGCTCGAAGTAGCCGAGCATGAGGGTCGGGCTGCGATAGAGGATCTCGCCGTCCGGCCCGCAGCGGATCACGCCCGGCGGCGCCACCCGTCCGACGCTGCCGGGTTTGCGAGCGATGTCCCAGTCGGCGAGGGTCGTGTGATGACCGCCCTCTGAGGAGCCGTACAGGACGGACGTCGTCGCTTCCGGCAACCGGTCCCGCAACCGTTCCAGCAGCTCGAGCGGCGCAGCCGATGTCCCCGTATCGGCGTGGCGAACCGAGGCCAGCTCCGGTCCGGACGGGCACGCTTCGAGCACGCGGCCCCAGACGGCCGGGATGCAGTACATGCCTGTCGGCTTCCAGCGGTCAGCCACGCCGACCAGGCCGGGGCCGTCGAAACGCTCGCTCAGGTGAACGCAGCACCGGTGGTGCCAGGCTTCCAGCACGTAGTGCCAGCCGCCGTAGTGAAAGAGGGGGAAGCTGGCGAGGATGCCGCCCGGACCCCGCAGGCCCACGGAGAACGTGGATCCGCCGGGGAACGACCGCAGCCAGCTCGCCCGGTGGCTGACCACGACTCCCTTGGGCCGCCCAGTCGTTCCGCTCGTCAGGTAGATCACGTGCGGGTCGTCGTCGGATATCGGGACGCTCGCCACGAAAGGGCTCCCGTGGGCGGCGGCAGTGGCCGCGTCCAAATCGAGAGCGGGCCACGCCCGACGAGTCGCCATGGAGACGCCGGCCGCGCCCGCGCCCGTTATGGCGAATGGCAGGTCCCCGCCGGCCAGCTCGTCCGCGACGAGCTCCGCGTGGGCTGGGTCGACGACCAGTAACCGAGGGTGCAGGTACTCGAGGATGTCGGCTGCTTCGCCGCGGCCGAGGACCGGGTTGAGGGGGGCAAACACGGCACCGAGACGAGCGGTTGCCGCGAAGGCGGCGACCGCGGCCAGGGTCGGCCTGGTCCACCAGGCGACTACGTCGCCGGCGCCGATCCCCATTCCGTGCCACACATGGGCCGTGCGGTTGGCGGCGTCGTCGAGCTCGGAGTAGGAGAGGGCCCGCTCGCCGAGGGTGACCGCGGGTGCGGCCGGCGCGACGGCCGCCGCGTCCGCCAGCAGATCGCCGATCAGCAGGGCCACGAGCGGCGACGATAGCGCCCGCCCGCGAACTGAAATCGCATTCCAGTGAGGTGGTAGTAAGGTGATGTCGTGATCACACGGTGGGGCGCTGGCTGTGCAGGTTGAGGTGTTGCTCACCGGTATCGGCGGCCAGGGCGTCCAGCTGGCGGCCAAGACGCTGGCCATGGCCGCCACCGCCGAGGGGCACCAGGTGCTGATGAGTTCCCATTACGGAGGTGAGATGCGTGGCGGCCAGACCGAGGCGTCGGTCGTGATCGCCGACGAGGGTCTGCGCTCGGTGCCGATCCTGGAGTCGGTGTGGTCGGCCTACGTCATGCACGCTCGCTACTGGCCGGCGGTAGCCGACCGCCTGCGACCCGGCGGGGTGGTAGTGGCCAACTCCACCGTCGTAGACGAGCTGCCTACCGGAGACTTCCGCCTGTTCCCGGTCCCGGCCGGCCAGCTCGCGGTCGAGGTGGGAGCGGTCATGAGCTCGGGTTTCGTGCTGCTAGGCGCGTACGGGGCCATTACCGGCTTGGTAGGGGTCGAGGCGCTGGTGTCGGCCATGCGAGAGCTGGTGCCGCCGTACCGCACCCAGCACCTCGTGGTCAACGAGGCTGCCTTACGGGCCGGCGCCGGCGCGGTGACGGCGCTGGACGCCCCGGCCCCGTTTGGCGCGCCGGCCAGGTCGGCCAGAGCCTCCGTCGGGACAGCCGGGTGAACACCCAAGCCAAGACCCGGGTGGTCACTCGCGGCACCGTCACCATCGACGTGGATCAGTGCAAGGGGTGCGAATTGTGCATCGCCGCCTGTCGACCCGGGGTTCTGGAGATGTCCACCGAGCTCAACGAGACCGGCTACCGCTTCCCGCTCCTGTCACCTGGGTGCACGGCCTGCCGGGCCTGCCGGGACGTCTGTCCCGACTACTGCTTCGAGGTGTTCAAGTTCGACGTGCCGATCGAGACGGACAGCTGAGCGATGACTAGGGCGCGAGCTGCTGCTCAGTCGTCTCAGTCGTCGACTTCGGGCCCGGCGCCGGCGTCTACCGACACCGAGCCGAGCACCGACAACAAGCTCAAGAGGACCGCGATCCTGGCCCATCGGACAGTTCTCTGCACTCCTGGGACGTCGGACGGTCCGCTCGGCAACTTGAGAGTCTTCCCGGGTCTTGTCGCAACGTCGGTCACCCGGGTACCACTCTGATGGCCCCCCAGCTGTTGCAGGGCAGCGATGCCGTCGCCCAGGCTGCCATCGCCGCCGGCTGCCGATTCTTCGCCGGTTACCCGATGCTCCCGTTCACCGACCTGCTCGAGAGCATGGCCCGCCGGTTGCCGGAGGTGGACGGGGTGTGCATGAACGCCGAGAGCGAGATCGAAGCCGTCAACATGGCGCTCGGGGCCGGCGCGGCCGGCGCCAGGGCTGGGACCGGGTCGTGTGGGCAGGGGATCGCGCTCATGCAGGAGGCCATCGCCGAGGCTGCCCTCAACGAGGTCCCGTTCGTGGTGTTCAACATGGCTCGCGGTCAGCAGGACTACTTCCAGGCCACTCGCGGCGGGGGGTGGGGCGACTACCGCACCTTGTGCTTCGCCCCCAAGGATGTCAGCGAGGCGGTGGAGCACACCCAGTTGCTCTTTCATCTCGCCGACCAGTACCGGGCGCCCGTCATGCTCTACGGCGACTACCTGATCGCCCACACTTACATGAGCGTGGATGTCGTCCCGATCGACTTCGGTCCGCTTCCCCCCAAAGACTGGGCCCTCGACGGCAGCCTGGGCGGCACGGGGAAGTCCCGCCAGATTTGGACCTGGGCCATGGGCAAGGCAGGTGACCCCGGGCCCGGCCCGGACTTGCACTGGCAGCGAATCGCCGAGAAGTTCGAGGAGATGGCTCGCGTCGAGACGCGCTGGGAGTCCATCGACTGCGAGGGCGCCGAGACGGTGGTGGTGTCGTTCGGCACCGCCGGACCCTTCGTCGAGCAGGTGGTTGGCGAACTACGTGCCGACGGGGTCCGCATCGGCGCCTTTCGACCCATCACCCTGTGGCCCTTCCCGGAAGCGGCGCTCGCGGAGGCATGCCGCTCGGCCGATCGGGTCCTGGTGTTCGAGGTCAACGCGGGCCAGATGATCGACGACGTCCGCCTGGCCGTCGCCGGGCGAGTGCCGGTGTCGCCGCTCGGGCGGGTGAGCATTGACTTCAGCGGGATGCGCCAAGGGGAGATCCTGACCGTGCCCTGGATCCGCGACCGCGTCCACCAGGCGATCAAAGAGGTGAAGGTCTGATGACAACGCCAAGTCCCGCCGGCCCGACCGGCGCAGGTGTTCCCGCGGGTGGCCCGGCCGCCGCCGTGCTCATCGCTACTGACGCTCCCCCCACTGTCCCGAATCGCAAGGTGGCCGGCGCCCTCGCCCCTCTGCAGCTGTCGGGCGAGCACCACCTCTGTCCGGGCTGCGGCCACCCGGTGGCGTGGCGGTTGCTGCTCGAGGCCATCGCCGAGCTGGGGCTGGCCAACCGGGCCATCGGTGTGGTGGGTCACGGGTGCTACACGAACATCGTCTCCTTGGCCGACATCGACTTCTTGCAGTGCCTCCACGGCCGGGCGCCGGCGGTGGCCACGGGCGTCAAGCGGGTGCAGCCCGATACCGCCGTTTTTACCCTGCAAGGCGACGGCGACCTGGCCAGCGAAGGTCTCGCCGAGGTGCTCCACGCCGCCGCGAGGGGCGAGCGCATCACCACGATCATGCTCAACAACGGGGTGTTCGGCGACACCGGCGGCCAGATGACCGCCGCCTCCGTCGTGGGCCAGCGGACCAAGACCAGCCTCGACGGGCGCCAACCCGAGGCCCATGGCTACCCGGTGCCGGTCGCCGAACTGGTCGCCACCTTGCAGGGCTCGGTCTACGTGGCCCGGGGCGCGGTGCACAACGCCGGATCGGTAGCCAAGACCAAGCGCTACCTCAAGCGGGCCTTCGAGCTGGCCACATCCGGCGCCGGATTCACGTTCGTCGAAGTGCTCACCATGTGCCCGACTGGCTGGTTCCTGCCGACCGCCGACGGTCCCGACTACATCCAGGACACCTTCGAGCAGACGTACCCCCTCGGAGCTCTTAAGGACGTTTAGCCGCTTCGGACAAGGTTGTGTACGGGATCTGCTGGACGTCCGCGACCAGCCGGTCGAGGAGGGCGGCCAGGGTGTGGATGTCGGATGGCGCCCAGCTGTCGAGCACCCGTCGCATGTGCCGCCAGATCACTTGCCGTATGCGGTCGAAGGCGTCCTCGCCGGCCGCGGTGGCGTGCATGGTACTGACCCGCCCGTCGTCAGGGCTGCGTTCCCGCATCACGAACCCGCTGTCCTCCAGTTGGCGGAGCAGCCTGGCCACCACGGCCGGGTCCAATTCGAGCAGGGTGGCCAGCTGACCGGGGGACGTTGGACCGGAGTCGATCAGCCGCCCGAGCACGCGCAGCCCTTGCTGGGACAGGGCCACGCCGGCGGCCGCGGCCTGCTGGCGGTGGATGCGCCGGCTGCCCTCCAATCGGAAGAGGACGGCGATCGCCGCGGTCACCTGATCGGTCGGATCCTCCACGTGAGCCACCCTAATGCCAATATTTGATATTAGTCAATGATATGGGCGGAGCGGGAGTCGCTATGGTGCCGCCAATGGGACGGCTCGAGGGCAAAGTGGCGTTTATCACCGGGGCGGCACGGGGCCAAGGGCGCGCCCACGCCGTGCGCCTGGCGTCGGAAGGGGCCAACATCATCGGCGTCGACATCTGCGCCCCGCTCGACGTCAAGTACGCCCCGGCAACCCTCGACGACCTGCACGAAACGGCCGACCTCGTCGCCGCTGAGGGGCGCAAGATGACCGCGGTGCAGGCCGACGTTCGCGAGCTCGACGAGCTCGAGGAGGCCGTGGCTCGGGGCTTGGCTGACTTCGGACGTCTCGACGTGGTGATCGCCAACGCCGGCGTCCTGACTGCCGGCTTGCTCTGGGAGATCACCGAGGAGCACTGGCAGCAGATGATCGACGTCAACCTGACGGGCGTCTGGCACACCATGAAGGCCACTGTTCCGACCCTGATCGAACAGGGTCAGGGCGGCTCGATCATCATCGTCAGCTCGGTGGCGGGCCTGCGGGGTGTGCCCTTCGTCGGGCATTACGTGGCGGCGAAGCACGGCGCCGTCGGACTCTGTCGCACCCTCGCCAATGAGGTCGGCGCCTACAAGATCCGGGTCAACTCCATCCATCCGGCCGCTGTGGACACCCGGATGAACGACGACCCCGATCTGTTCGAGCTGGTCATCCGGTTCGCCGACACGCTGGCTCCGATCTTTATGAACACCTTGCCGTACACGATGATGGACCCGTCCGACGTGTCCAACCTGGTGGCGTTCCTCGCCTCCGACGAGAGCCTTTACATCACCGGCGCCCAACTGCCCATCGACTTCGGCACCCTCGGCCGTTAGGTGCCCGCCAGGTCGTAGACGGTCACGCCGCCCACCGTCGTCGAGGGGAAGTGGGCCTCGACCCAGGTGGTGATCTGGGTGGCGGTGCCCGACGAGCCGGCACCTCCCGTCGCGCCGGCGCCGCCGGCCGTTGCCCCGGCGCCCGTCGCGCTGGGAGCGAAGCCGCCGCCTCCGAAGCCGCCGCCGAGGCCACCGGATCCACTGGCGATGAAGTAGTGGATGTCGCCGGCCGCCACCATCTTCTCGAACTGAGCGAGGGTGGGCGCGGGGTCGGTGCCGTTGAAGCCGCCGATGGCCATGACGGCATCACGAGTTGACAGCTGGTACCCCGCGGCTTCGTTGGCGCCCACGGTGGACAGCATCCACTTGTAGCGGGACGCGCTCTGTTCGAGGTACTTGACCAGGGTGGCGCTGGGGCTGCTGGCGTTGAGCAGGCCCCCGAATCCGCCGCCCGCGCCGCCTG
>PMHH01000185.1 GCA_003156595.1 Acidimicrobiaceae bacterium | reverse complement strand
GCCAGGGCGACACCCCAATATTTCATACCCCACGGGTGCGCCCCGCCAGGGGCCCATCAAAGTCTGACCAGCACTTTCCCTTTTCGGCCGCTCGCCTGATCACCCTGGCTAACCTGACGGTCAAGCTAAGGCTCAACCTCGTCCAAGCCAGAGCCCTTAGCCGTCTAGACAGCCGTCACCGTTGGGAGGGACGTGGACCCCGCACCGTTTACCCCGCCCGCGCGGGTGACCATCGTCGCCGGCAAAGGTGGGGTCGGCAAGACGACCGTCAGCGCCGCCCTGGCCCGCCTGGCCGCTCGCTCCGGACTGACGACGCTCATCGTCGAAGTCGAAGGCAAGAGCGGCCTGCCTGCGCTGTTCGGGCGCACCGACCCGCTGACCTACCACGAGACCGTGCTGCTGCCCGCCGGCGGGGCCGGACCCGGTTCTGCGGAGGTTCGGGCCCGGACGCTGACGCCGGATGACGCCCTGGTCGAGTATCTGGAGGACCACGGCATGCGCCGGATCTCCAAGCGGCTCATCTCGACCGGCACCCTCGACGTGGTCGCCACCGCCGTGCCCGGCATCAAGGACATCCTGGTGCTCGGCAAGGTCAAACAGCTCGAAATGCTGAGCGCCGCCGGCGGAGCCGGCCAGCCCGACTTCATCGTCGTCGACGCGCCGGCGGCGGGCCACGCGGTGACCTTCTTGGCCAGCGCCTACGGGCTCCTCGATGCTGCCGCGGTGGGCCCCATCCGGGCCCAGGCCAACGACGTCATCGCCCTGCTCGGCGACCCGGCCCGATGCCAGGTGATGCTGGTGACGCTGCCCGAGGAAACCCCGGTCAACGAGGCGGCCGACACCGCCTTTCACCTCGAGGACCGGGCCGGCGTCCAGCTGGCTCCGATCGTGGTCAACGGCATGTGGCCCCACCTCGAACTGCCCCCCGACGCAGCATTGGCCGTGACCGGGCTGGGGTTGAGCCCGCAGGCGGTGGACAAGCTGTCCCAAGCAGCCGGCTTCCGCCGCCAGCGCCAGGAACTGCAAGATGCCCAGGTGGCTCGGCTGGCGGAGATGTTGCCGCTGCCGCAGCTGCGTCTACCTTTTGTCTTCACGACCGAGTTGGGCCCTGACGACGCCCAGTTCCTGGCCAATGCCCTCGGCGAGCAGATGGCGGGCGTCCTCCAGTGACCGTGGGTGCCGGCCGGCGAACCACCTGGGGCGACGGCGGCCGGCGAAACATCCGTGGTGGCGGCGGCCGGCGAAACATCCGTGGTGGCGGCGGCCGGCGAGCCTTCGGCGGCGCCTGGCCGTGAACCCCCTCAGCAAGTTGGCCGCCGAACGCCAGAT
This sequence comes from Acidimicrobiaceae bacterium, assembly GCA_003156595.1. Taxonomy (GTDB): domain Bacteria; phylum Actinomycetota; class Acidimicrobiia; order Acidimicrobiales; family Palsa-688; genus PALSA-693. The sequence goes on along the minus strand of PMHH01000185.1, from coordinate 25,055 downwards.
CATCATTTGCGCCGGGCCCGGCGGGGTCGGCAAGACGACCATGGCGGCTGCCATCGCCGTCCACGGGGCGCGCCTCGGCCGCCGGGCCTGCGTGGTCACGATCGACCCGGCCAAGCGGCTGGCCGACGCCCTCGGTCTGGAGGAGCTCAGCAATGAGGCCCACCGGGTGGAGGGCGACTGGGGCCCTGGTGGCGAGTTGTGGGCACTGATGCTCGACACCAAGACCACCTTCGACGATGTGGTGGCCCGCAACGCCGGCTCAGCCCAACAAGCTCAGGCCATCCTCGACAACCGCTTGTATCGCAACATCTCCAGCGCCCTGGGCGGCACCCAGGAGTACATGGCCATGGAGAAGCTCTACGAGCTGCACCACGCCGGCCGTTTCGATGTGGTGGTCGTCGACACACCACCCACTCGTCGGGCCCTGGACTTCCTCGACGCTCCGGGCCGGCTGATGCGCTTCCTCAACAACCGGATCTTCCGCCTGCTCATGATGCCGACCCGGGCCAGCCTGCGGGTCCTCGGAGTCGCCACCCAGATGCTCCTGCGGACCATCTCCAAGGTGGTTGGCGGGGCCATGGTGGCCGACGCAGTGGCGTTCTTCACCGCGTTCGAGGGAATGGAGCAGGGGTTCCGCGATCGGGCGGCCAAGGTGGAGGAGTTGCTCGTCGATGCGGGTACCGCCTTCGTGGTGGTGGCGTCGCCCCGTCGGGACGCCGTCGAGGAGGCCCTGTATTTTACGGACCGCCTTCGCGAGTCGTCCGGACGGGTCGAGGCCCTGGTCGTCAATCGGATGTTTCCGTGTTTTGGGCCGGCGCCGGCCAGCCTCGACGGAGTCAGCGGTGCGGTCACCGCCCTGGCGGCCAATCTGTCCGAGCTGGACCAGGTGGCCAGCCGCGAAGAACTGCACGTCACGGCGCTCACCGACCGTCTTCCGGGCGCTCCCGTTATACGGGTGCCCTTCCTGGCCGACGACGTGCACGACCTGGCCGGGCTCATTGAGGTCGGGCGCTGGCTGTTCGACGACGGCGGCGCGGGGGATGCCGGCGCTGGGGCTGGAGCCGGCGCCGGCGCCTAGGTCCGGGCTACTCGGACCGGGGCCTAGGCCGGCAGGGCGCCGGCAGCGAGAGCGGACTGGCGGCCGGCCGTGCCTAGGCTGGTGCCGGGCACCCGCGCTCCGACCTGACTGAGCTCATGCGTGCTACGCCGGTTGGTTCCGTCGACCCTTCAACTCGCCCAAATGTCGCACTCCAGGCCGGCCTCCATCAAGTTCAATATACTTTCATATGATTTCATACAACATTCTTGGAGACATCCGTGATCTTTGTCGCGGAGATGACCGGCGATGTACCGGGTGGGTACCAAGGAGTGGAAGTCCTACCAAGAACCGGCGGCCCCAACGCGGATCGCCACTCCTGGCCGCGGCCGCGCGCGGTAGACCGGGCCGGGACCCGCCAAATCGGCCCGGCACCGGCGCCCGACCGCTCTGCCCCTCCAGGCACCGACCCCAAACCGCCGGGCGGAGCGGGTGCAGGCGGGCGGCGTTATTCCTCGACAGCCACGTCCTTGTCGAGAGCGGCGGCTGCCTCCTCGACCGTTTCGACCACGGTGACGATCCGATCGAATCCGGTGGTTCGCAACAGCCGGATGAGCGTCGGTCGGTTGCACGCGACGGCTACGTCGCCGCCCAGCTCACGTGTTCGTCGGATACCGCCGATGAGCGCTCCCAACCCAGCCGAGTCGACGAACGGGATCCCCGACATGTCAATCAGCAACCGCTTGCTGGACGCCATCTCAGCGAGAGCCTGGCGGAATTGGCTAACCGTGAAGGCGTCGAGCTCGCCGACGGGCCGACAGATCGTGTAGCCCTCCGGAGTTTCGTCTTGGTGGATGGTGAGCACACGACCTCCTGGTCCGCCCCCGTCGATACCAGGATGGTACCCACGCCAGCGCCGGCGCTACCCTCGCCCCGTGCCCGACATCTTGATCGCCACCGACGCGGCCTCCGTGCACGACGAGATCAGGTCCGTCGTAGCAGAGCCTGGAACCACCATTCGGTGGATCCGCAGAGGCGAGGCAGTGCGCGATGCGATGAACCTCGAGCCGGCCGATCTGGCCATCGTCGACAGCCAGATCGGCACCATGGGCGGGATCGCGGTGGCCTTGGACCTGCGCCTCGAGGCCGACGCCGGGCGGCTCGAACCCCGTCCAGTCCTGCTGGTGCTCGACCGGCGCCCGGACGTCTTCATGGCTCGACGGAGCGGGGCCGAAGGGTGGATCGTCAAACCACTGGATCCCATCCGGCTCCGCAAGGCGGTGGCCGCCCTGCTCGCCGGCGGCACCTGGCACGACACCAGCTTCCTCCCCGAACCCGTGGCCGTGCCCGTCAAGTAGCCAGCGGTGTGCCGGCGTTGACACATGGGCAGGGAGACGGCCGAGGCGGTCCGGCCGCACGCCGCCGGCTCCGTTTGGTGCAGCCCGCCAGCCCCGTTTGTGCCCGGCCGGCGGCCGTTGCAGTCGAGTAGCATCGCCCGGACCGGGAAGTAGCGCAGCTTGGTTAGCGCGCAGCGTTCGGGACGCTGAGGCCGGGGGTTCAAATCCCCCCTTCCCGACCAGGTCAGGGGCCATTTCCGTTAGTCGGCTCAGCTGGATTTGGTCCCGCGTGCGCGATCTACCGAATGTGCGATCTACCGAAGAAGGTGCTCGGGATGGGTTATTCCGAGCGCGACTCCGCCCTGGCCTCGTCGGCCCACGCCGCCACCTTGGCGTCCTAGGTTCCGGGCTGCGGCCAGGGGTCCTCGAGCACCCCAAGCTGGATGAACAGGCCCAGCTTGTCGGCACCCATGAACTCGCGGATCACCCGGTCGTCCTTGAACTCCATGATGTTGACGCCCCATTCCCTGACGGGCCGGCCGGTTGGAGGACGACCGGCATACCCACCGCAGTCGGTGCCGGTCAGCGTGATGCGCAAGACCGCCTTATTTCCCGAGACGATGAGATCATCGATCGCGACCTCCATGTCGTCGGGGAACGCCAGGTGGTTGGCGCGAATCCCCGCCGCCTTGGCCTCGGGACCCTTCCCGTAGGGGCTCAGGTGGTCCTGGTGGTAGAGCCTCGAGCAGGCGGCGTAGTCGCGCCCGTTCCAGACTTCGTCGACGAAGCGTCGGATCTGAGCCTCACGCTCGGCGGTGTCCATGGTCCTCCCTCAGCAGCACAGTGGAATGTCGGGCTCTTAATGTCAAAGAGGTGGCTCGCCGACGAACATCTCTACGGGGCGCCAATCGTTGTTGCTCGTGTGGTCGCCCGACAGCCAGCGAGCGAGGTCACTATGAGCATTCTGCCTGCGCAGCACGTCGATCTCAACTGCTTGTGCGTGGTCGACCGTGAACTCAAGCAGCAAGCCGTTGGGGTCGCTGAGGTACAGGGACCGGCAGTAGCCATGGTCCATGATCATGGTCTCGACACCGGCGACCTCCGCCCGGTCGCGAATCTCGGCTTGGCCTTCGGCGGTGACGAGCATGGCGACATGGCGGAAAAGGGAGGGGGGCGGCGGAGGTGCGAACTGCTCGGAGAACTCCTGGTTGGCGAACTGGAAGAAGGCCAGGCACCCTCCGTCGCCGAGCCCGTAGAAGGTGTGGCAGAACTCCTGCTCCTCCCCACCCATGAGATGCTCCACTTCGGTCCAGGTGGCGACCAGGGGCAGCCCGACGATGTCCTCGTAGAACCTCCGGGTCGCCTCCTGATCGGTGGTGACGAAAGCGTGATGGTGTAGCCGAGCGGGGGTCATTGGTTTTCTCCCTTCAATCATTGGTTTCTCCCTTCAGAAAGATCGCCTGGTGACGGGGGCAGTGCGAAGAACTCCAAGGCGATGTTGTCGGGGTCCCGGAACGACAGCCCCGACCCGTAGGGTGCGTCGACAATGTCGCTGTGGGTGACTCCCAACGCGTCCAGGCGAATAGCCCAGGCCTCGAGTTCGCCCCGGTCGGCGCACCGGAAAGCAAGGTGATCGAGTCCGGGCCGCAGCTCGTCGAAGGACTCCTCGCGCGCCTGGTGCACGAACTCGTGAAGCGCCACTGCGACGGACGGCAGCGTCCACACCGCGGCGCGTATGGGCTGCCCGTCGTGGACGTGATCGGCAGCTGCCCCGAACAGCGCGCCGTACCAGGGCACGCTTCGATCCAGGTCCGTGACAGTCAGGGCTACGTGAACAATGTCGGGAAAGGTGTTCGCGCCTGCGACAACCGGGACCATCACCTGGCCGACCGAGTTTGCTGTCATTCTCACCTCCGGCGTGCGTCGAACTGCTCATCGAACCATGGCACGGTCCGGCGCAGACCACATCGGGGGAAGCCCCTATCCCCACACCCATTTGTTCCCTGGGTTCAGGACTGAGCCCTCAGTCTCCCCGCCACTAGAGCGGCCTCGGCTCGACTGCGGACGCCGAGCTTGGAGAGAACCGCGCTCACATGGTGCTCTGCGGTCTTGGGCGAGATATAGAGACGGGCCCCGATCTCCGCGTTAGTGAGCCCCTCACGCAAGAGACCGAGGACTTCGCGCTCACGGGTGCTCAGGCCCGATTCGGCGGCGTCCGGTCGACGGGGACGGCCTCGTTCGCCTAAGTCGCGAAGCAGGGCCGCCGTTTCATCCGCGTCCCGCGCCGCCCCGAGACGTTCGAAGATCGCCAGTGCCGCCCGCCCCTCAGTGACGGCCCGGACGATGTCGGCAGCCCCGGAGAAGACCTTGGCCCGCTCCAGGTGCACCTGGCCGACGGTATGCGGACGGTCACCACGGGGTGTTCCTTGCTGCGCCTTGTTTAGAAACTCGAGGGCGCGTTCGGTGTCGCCCTTCTTGGCCGCGACCTTCGCCGCCGCCAGCGCAGCCTCGGTGAGAAGCAGCGGCCAATCAGCCTCGTCGGCGAGCGCGAGCAGTCGGCTTACGGTCTCGGCGGCGGCGTCGAGATCGTCCCGAGCGAGGTTGACTTCCACGAACAGCGCGAGCAACGGCACCGACCGGACTTGATCGCCGACGAGTTCGCTCAGGCCTCGCTCGATCACCGCTGCCGCCAGGTTGGCGCGCCCCTGCGCGAGGTGCAGCCGTGCGAGCGGGGCGCAGCAGTCCACGCAGTCCTCGTACGGTCTGAGCAGCTCCTCCGCCTCTGCGACTCGACCCTGCCGGAGCCGTAACTCGGCCAGGTGGGCGGAATTCTCCACTCGGTGGTTCATCGCCTGGGACGCCTGGGGTGAGAGGGCGTCGAGCATCGCCTGCTCGGCCTCGGGCCAGCGTCCGGTGGCCGACAACAAGGACCCGTAGACGGACCGGCAGTGCGTGTGCAGTATCCGGGGGCGGACGCCATGACTAGCGACGAAGCGCGCCACCTCCGCCGTCCACTCTTGCGCACGGCCCAGTTCACCGCAGCGGTCGCACGCCGCGAGCATGGCGCAGTAGCACTTGCCGACCTGGGCGAGGTCATCGATCTCACCGCTGGTCGCGGCGGCCAGTGCCTCGTCGAGGCGGGCGAACCCCCGGGCCAGCTGGCCCTGCGCCACCAAGGCGAAGCCAGACTCCGACAGCGCCCGGGCCTCCAGGACCGGATCGGAGAACTCCACCGCCAGCGACAGGGCCAGCTCGGCCTCCTGCTCCAGGGCAATCACATCGGGCTCGTCGCAGCCCATGATGGCCAGAGCTAAATAGCCCTCCTCGACACAGGGCCCGACCTGACTCACGAGTCGCCGGCCCCGATCGATCCAGCCTCGTGCCATCGCCCGGTTGCCCCACACCGCCGCGTGCAGTGCCGCCAGGTCAGCGGCGACCCGGGCCGCTCGTCTCAGCTCCCCAGCTCCCCGAAGCTCGCGGAAGGCCACCTCCCAGTGAGTCCTCGCCCCGTCGAAGTCGTCTTCCGCGAAGCACCGCCCACCCAAGCGGACGTCGTCCAGTGCCGAGGCGGCACTGGCTGGTTCATCCGCGGGTATTGGCTTTCCTCCCCCTCGCGAGGCGTTCACCAAGCTCCGACGATAGTCACCCGTCGACGATCGCCCCGGAGAGGCGGACAAAGTACTTACCCGGATGCGGATCGAGCCGCGCCTCTCAGTAGGCGTCGCCAGCTCGCGAACGAGCCGACAAACGCCTTCATCCGACCACCACCAACAAAGAAAGTGCCGCTCAGGCGCCATCTCCGATTCATTTGCGGCGAACCGAGATCCCGTTCAGGGCCACAGCCTCTCGGATGAGAGCTTTGAACGCCTTTTCATCGATCTTCTGGCCCTCCTGAAAATCGATCCCGCGCCGAAGGTTGCCTTCGAGGCTGGAGTTGAACAGGCGCGATGGATCCTTCAGTGAGGCGCCCTTCGCGAAGGTCACCTTCACATGGGTCTTGTAAGTCTCGCCCGTGCAAATGATGCCGTCGTGATACCACGTCGGAACACCATCTGGATTCGTGGGCTTTATCCACTTCCGTTCCTCGACGACTTCGGGATCGGCCTGCTTGATCAACGTGCGAATCCGCGTGAGTGTCGCCTCGCGCCAATCGGCGGACTTCTTGGTACCCGTCTCGCCCTTCGGTGAACTGATCTTGGTCATGTGGTTGAATCGCCTTTGGTTGCTTTCATTGACGGGGACATCTCCTCATCCGTCCTGAAGGAGCCCCAGGACGTTGCCATCGGGGTCGGTGACGGTGGCCACCAGACGGCCGCCTCCGACATCTCGCACGGGATCCTTCACAGTGGCACCCGCAGCGGTAACCTCAGCGATTTTCGCCTCGATGTCCGGCACGTGCCAGTAGGCCACCGGCGAGGTCATACTCTGGGGACCGCCGGCCGGCACCAGCCCGATGTGCTGGCCCTCGGCTTCGAAGCCGATGTAGTAGGACCCCTCGTGCTGCGGCGCGACGCCGAGCAGGGCGGCATAGACCGCCTTGGCCTTCGCCAGGTCGGAGACGGGATGCAGCACAGTCTTGATGCCTTGGGTAGACGAGTCGGTCATGGTCGCTCCTCGAGTCGTGGGTCGGATTGTCCGGTAGTTGGACTCTCGTTTCGAGAGTACTACTATCACGAAGATGGACCGAGTTGTCAAGCCCCTCCGCCCTTACGAGGGAGCCGCCCGCCAGGCGCGTACCCGCCGCACCCGGGCGGCCGTCGTCGAGGCGGCCCGGAGCCTCTTCGTCGAGCGCGGGTACGCCGCCACAACCATCGAGGCGATCAGCGACCGCTCGGATACTCCGCAGGCCACGGTGTACCGGCTCTTCTCCTCGAAGCTCGGGATCCTCAAGGCCGTGCTCGACGTCTCCGTCGGAGGTGACGACGAGGTGGTTGCCATGGCGGACCGCCCGCAGGTTCTTGCGCTCGTCTCAGACGAGGACCCGAAGACGCAGCTGGCCGGATTTGCCGCGCTACTTCGTCAGGTGATGGCCCGCGTTGGGTCCGTTCATCGCATCCTCGCTGACGCGGCCAGATCCGACGATGACGCCGCTTCGCTGCTCGCCGAGATCGCTCGCCAACGCCACGCAGGCCAACGCCGTATCGCACACTCACTCGCTCGATCGGGCGCCCTGCTGCCCGAGCTGCGAGAGCGCGACGCCGCCGATATCATCCACGCCCTTGCTTCTCCCGAGGTGTATGGCTTGCTCGTCTTCGACCGAGGCTGGAGCAGCGAGCGGTACGAGAAGTGGTTGAGGTCGATCCTCATCGACCAACTCCTCCCATAAAGACGTCTGGCGCGGCTAGGGGCTGTTGCTGCAGGTGTAAGAGCTGGTGTAGATGAGGTCGGTAAACACTGCGTGGATATTGCTGGAGTAGCCGAAGAACAGCTCAGTCCCAGACGGCATCGCCGCTGGGTTGATCACCGTCGCGGTGTGGGCAGCCATCTCCTGCACCTCACCTGGCGCTGGGCTCCTGGGCGCCGGCACCATACGGTGGGGCGCCCTCGGCAGCTGGATGGACAGCACCCCGGCGCTGACTGGGTCAGGGGGCGCGGGGTTGGACGTGCAGTAGGTGCCGGTCTTGACCAGGGCCGGGATGCCGTGTTGGGTGAGTGCCTGCTGGAGCGTGGCGGGGTCGAGCATCTGGTTCGTGGTCAGCGTTAGCGTGTCGGTGCCGTTGGCGTTGCTCGTGAGTATGAAGGCCGCAGTCTGCATCGGGCCCACGACCGTGCCCGTGGTCGTGTTCGTGCTCGTGCTGCGGGTGGGGGCTGTAGGCGGGGTCGCGGCCGTGCTCCGATCTGGCGTCGCAACCAGGGCGCCAGTCAGGAGGAGGGTCAGGGCGGCGCCCGCCGCGGCAGCGGTAACGCCGAGGCCCGCGAAACCTGCGAGCCGCCGCCGCTGGTACGGGCGGCCCCTGCTTGTGATCGCCGCCAACGGTGGCCGCTCGGGCGTGGCCAGCTCTGACAGGGCATCGCGCAGTTCCCGGCTCAGGGGGCTGTCGTTGGGGTTCTCGTCGTGGTTCATCGATTGGTCTCCGTGGTCGTGGTGGGGGTGAGTTCGCTGGAAAGGGCTGTCATGGCCCGTGATAGGTGAGCCCGGACCGTTCCCGACGCGATGCCGAGCTGCCTGGCGGTCGTGTCGATGTCCAGGTCGAGGAGGACACGCAACACGATCACCTCGCGCTGGCGGGCGGGCAGGCGGCGCAGCGCGGTGAGCACGGCCGCTTCCAAGCCGGTCCCCTGGCTTTCAGCTGCCGCGATGTCATGACCGCTCAGCGCCGTTTCCTTGCTGCGCCTATGCCACCACGACGCCCCGGCGTTGAGCGCGGCGCGGACTACCCAGGCCTTGGGGGCTGGATGACGGCTGACCTTGTGCCACGACGCCCACGCCCGGGCGAACGCCTCGGCGGTCTGGTCCTCGGCCAGCGTCATGTTGCCGGTGGTGGCGGCCACGGCCCGCAGGCAGGCGTCCCAGCTCGCCGCGAAGAACTCGGCAAACTCGGCGTTGTCTCGGCTCACACCCCTTAACCCGCCAGCGACCGGAAACGCTTACCTCGACCGGCAAGATTCGCATCGACTGCCCCGGCAACATCTAGCCGATCGGCCTTAGGACAGGAACTGTCCGCATATCAATATACGGTGAGGTAAATGACCGACACCCTGGCTCCCGATCCCCGACGTTGGCGTGCCCTCGGCGTCATCGCCCTGGTGCAATTCATGCTGGTGCTCGACATCACCGTCGTGAACGTCGCCTTGCCCCACATCCAGACCGACCTTCACTTCAGCCGGGCCGGCCTGGCCTGGGTGGTGGACGGCTACGTCCTGACCGCAGGCGGTCTACTCCTACTGGGCGGCCGCCTTGGCGACCTACTGGGCCGGCGCCGGCTGTTCATCGGCGGCGTTCTGCTGTTCGCCGCCGCCTCGGCCGCCAGCGGAGCGTCCGCCGACGCGGGGATGCTGGTCGCCAGCCGGTTCGTTCAAGGCATGGGCGAGGCCATTGCTTCACCAGCCGCCTTCGGCCTGGTCGCCCTGCTGTTCACCGACGCCAAGGAGCGGGCCCAGGCCATCGGCATCTTCGGTGGGGTGGCCGGGCTCGGCGGGACCCTGGGGCCCGTCATCTCCGGCGTCTTGATCAGCGTCGCCTCGTGGCGCTGGATCTTCTACGTCAATGTCCCAGTGGGCATCTTCGCCGCTTTGGTCACCCTTCGGCTGGTGTCGGAGAGCCGGGCCGAACGGGCCCGGAACGCGCCGCGGCCCGACTTCGAGGGGGCCATCCTGGGCACGGCCGGGCTGGTCGGCATCGTCTACGGGTTGATCTCCGCCGGCGATCATCCCTGGGGATCGACCCAGGTGGTCGTCTCGATGGTCGCCGGTGTCGCCGCCCTGGCCGCCTTCGTGGCGCGGGAGCGGACGGCGAGCGATCCCCTGGTACCGGTCGGCTTCCTGCACAACCGGACGCGGGTGAGCGCCAACATCGCCAACCTGTTCTTCGCCAGCGTGTTCTTTACGGTGTTCTACCTGCTCACCCTGTACCTGCAGGACGTGGAGCACTATTCGACCATCGAGACCGGCGTCGCCTACCTCCCATTCGGGATCGTCATCGGCCTCGGTATAGCCACCTCCAGCGCTCTTGTAACGAGAATCGGCCTCAAGCCGCTCCTCAGCGCCGGGTCCCTCCTCACCGCCGTCGGCGTCCTGCTGCTCTCCCGCATCGCCGTCCACGGCTCCTACGTCGACGACACGCTGCCGGCCCTGATAGTCACGGCCTTCGGCTCCGGCCTTAGTTTCGCCGCCTTCGGCAACGCGTCGATGCACGACGTGTCCGGCCAGGACGCCAGCCTGGCGGCGGGCGTCCAGTCCACCTCGCAGCAGGTGGGCGGCGCCGTCGGCCTGGCCGTGCTGGCCACGATGGCCCTGCGCCACGCCCGCTCGGCCGTTGCCCACGGAACCAACGCCGCGGCGGCTAGCACACAGGGTGCGGTGCTGGCCTTCCGGATCGGCGCCCTGGTCGCCCTGGCCGGCGCCATCTTCATTGCCTTCGCTCCCATCGCCGCCCCCGGGTCGGTGGCCGCGGTCGCTGACCCGGCCGCCGGACCGGCGACGGACCAAGCAGCCGAACCGCCGGCTATCTGACAGCAGTGGCGACGGTCAGCTGATGGGCACGTCCCGTCGGCCGGCCAGCCCTACAAAAGCGCCGGCGCGGTGGCTTTCCACGCCCCCAGGATCTCCCGCTCGCGCCGGGTCCGGCCCCGGCCGACGCCGACGCCGGTATAGCGAGCCAGCGAGAGGCCGCTGAGCATGGCCAGGGTCATCTCGATGAAGAGAGCGGCCTCCTTGTCGCCGGGTTCGGCGCCAAACAGCTCGAGGCTTTGCTGGCGGATGACGGTTGTCAGCCGGCCCCGCACGCCGCCCAGCAGACTATCGAGCTCGGGGTCGGTGTGAGCTGCCACGTTGAGCTCCAGCCAGGCCACGAACAACGGCCGCGAGGAGCTGGCCCACCAGGCGTCGATCGCGGCCGCGATCCGATCGCCGCCCGATGTGGATCGGAGCCGCTCAGCCGCCTGATGCATCTCCGCGCTGAGCCGGTCGACGAGGCGCTCGACCGCAGCGGCGACCAGTTCGCTCTTGGTGCGGAAGTGGTACTGCATCGCACCCCTCGAAACCCCGGCCCGGTCCGCAACCAGGGCGGCTGTCGTGTTGGTATGCCCGAGTTCGAGCAGGCAATCGACGGCCGCATCGAGCACCTTGGCCCGGGTGGTCGAGCTGCGCTCCTGCTGAGGCGTCCGCCCGACCCCTGCCCGACGCTGCCCTTGGCCGCCGCCCACTACCGCCCTACGCCGCGGCCGAGGGCGCCTTGTACACGCCGACAACGGCTGCCCCACCCAAGCCGAGGTTGTGCTGCAACGCCACCTTGGCGCCGTCGACCTGCCGCGCTTCCGCCAGGCCTCGGAGCTGCCAGTTGAGCTCGGCGCATTGCGCCAGCCCGGTCGCACCCAGCGGATGGCCCTTGGAAATGAGCCCACCCGACGGGTTGACCACCCAGGAGCCCCCGAAGGTGACCGCACCGGAGTCGATCAGCTCGCCGGCCTTGCCCTCGGGGCACAACCCGAGCGCCTCGTAGGTCACCAACTCGTTGGCCGAGAAGCAATCGTGCAGCTCGATGACGTCGACGTCCTCTGGGCCGACGCCCGATTGCTCGTAGACCCGCTGCGCGGCGGCCCGCGTCATGTCGGACCCGATCAGCTTGATCGAGCTCTTCTCGTCGAAGGTCGACGGGAAGTCGGTGGTCATGGCCATGCCGGCGATCTCCACCGCCTGCGCCTCCAGCCCGTGGCGGCGCACCACATCCTCGCTGCAGAGGATGGCTGCCGCGGCGCCGTCGGATGTCGGGCAGCACTGCAGCTTGGTCAGCGGCGCGTACACCATCGGCGCGGCCTGGATCTGCTCCAGCGTGTACTCGTCCCGGAACTGCGAGTAGGGGTTGTTGACCGAGTGGGTGTGGTTCTTGTGGGCGATCTTGGCCAGTTGCTCGGCTGTGGTGCCGTAGCGCTCCATGTGCTCCCGACCGGCGTTGCCGAAGAACTGGGCCGCCGGCGGGGCCGCCTCGAACCCGCGCAGCTCGACCATGAGCGTGGCATGGCGGTCCATGGGCATGGTGCGGTCGGCGAAGGTCGTCGAAAGCGAGCCCTTCTGCATCTTCTCGAAGCCCAGGGCAAGGACGCAGTCAGCCAGACCGCCCTCCACGAACTGCTTGGCCATGAAGAGGGCGGTGGAGCCGGTGGCGCAGTTGTTGTTGACGTTGTACACGGGGATGCCGGTGAGGCCCAGCTGGTACACCGCCCGCTGCCCGCAGGTCGAGTCGCCGTACACGTAGCCGACGCACGCCTGCTCGATATCTCCGTAGGGAATGCCGGCGTCGGCGAGGGCCTTGGTCCCAGCCTCCTCGGCCATTTGCGGGTAGTCCCAACCTTCTCGGGAACCGGGCTTTTCGAACTTCGTCATCCCGACCCCTACGACGTAGACCTTGCGGCCCATGCTGGCCTCCTAGCGTTTCTGATGGATGATGGCGACTGGGGGGTTGGTGATCACCGGTGTCCTCAGCCCTTGAGGGCGGTGTACAGACTCGCAATCTCGTCGGTAGCCGAGGACGGGATCGTGAACCCATCGGTGGCCCGGATCTGATCGAGATGGTCCCGCACGTCCTCGGGGCTGGGCACCACGTCTTTGCCCGCGAACCAACCCGGGCTGAGCCCGACGAACACCCGGGCGATGCGCCCCCCACCGACGCTGAATACCTCATGGGTCAGGGTGCACTCCTTCGAGGCCAGGAACGTCACCAGAGGGGTGACGTGTTCGGGGGCCAGGGCATCGGCGAGAGGTCCGAGCAGGCTCTCTGTCAAACGGGTCCGGGCCAGAGGGGCGATGACATTGGAGGTGATACCGGCCTTCGCCCCTTCTACCGCCAGCACGTTGGATAGGCCGACCAGGCCCATCTTGGCGGCCCCATAGTTGGTCTGGCCGAAATTGCCGAACACCCCCGCCCCGGACGTGGTGTGGATGAAGCGGCCGTAGCCCTTCTCTTTCATCACCCGGAAGGCCGGCTGACTGACGTTGAACGCCCCCTTGAGGTGCACGGCGATAACCGCGTCCAGGTCGGCCGGGTCGAGCTTGGCGAAGCTCTTGTCGCGAAGAATGCCAGCGTTGTTGATGACGATGTCGACGGTCCCGTAGGCGTCCAGCGCGGTCTGCACGATGGCCGCGCCCCCCTCCGGCGTGGCTACAGACTCGTGGTTGGCGACGGCCTCGCCACCCGCCTCGACGATCTCCTTGACCACCTGCTCGGCTGGGCTGTCGCTAGCGCCAGTCCCGTCGGGATTCCCCCCCAGGTCGTTGACCACGACCCTCGCTCCCCGCTCCGCTAAAGCCAACGCGTGGCAACGACCCAAGCCCCCGCCGGCTCCGGTCACGATCGCCACCTCACCATCGAAGGTCACAGCTGACACGTCGTCTCTTCCTTCCGTCGCCTCGGGCCGGTCGACTCTAACCGGACGCCGACAAAACAAGCAAGCGCGCTTGCTTTCTGGTGCGGTAACAGCCTCGTCCCTAGATCGGGGCGCGCGGGACTATGACCTTGCCGAAGGGGAACAGGACCATGGGAATGAGTTTAAAATTTCCCAGTCCCAGCGGGATCCCGATCACCGTCAGGCATAACGCCACGCCCGTAAAGAGGTGGGCGATCGCCATCCACAGCCCGACGAGCACGAACCACACCACGTTGCCGAGAAAGGTCAGGCCGGTGTCGCCACCTGAGCGAGTCATCACGACCCGGCCGAACGGCCAGAACGCGAACCGCGCCAGCTTGAAGCATTGCAGCCCGAATGGGATCCCGATCAGGGTGCAGCACAGCGCGAACCCGACTACTGAGTAGACCAGAGCAAGCCAGAATCCGGAGAGCACCAGCCAGATGATGTTGAGGAGGAGGCTCCCCGCCCCTGGTGCGCCCCTTCCGTACGGGCCGGCGCCGGCGGGCGTCGAACCACCCGGCTGAGCCTCCGGCGGGTACCAGCGGTCGTCCGATGCCTGCCACCACCCGGGCCCCTGCGACACGTTGCTCATGACACCACTTTGCCTCAGGTCACCCCGTGGTGGGATCAGCGCCGCACCGAGTGGGCCGAATGCAGTTCCGTCCAGTCGACGATTACCTGGCGGCTAGTCATACGCCAACGTCCGTCGTCATCGCAGGCGAAGCGGTCGTGGTAGCGGATCATCATCACCAGATCGGTCGGCCCGCTGCGGCTTCGATCGTAATGGTGGGCGAGACAGTGGGCCCGGCCCGTCGCGGCACCGCCGTCAGCCAGGTCGAACAACGCTCCGCCGACGTGATGGAACGTGCGGTGGTAACCGGCGACGGTATCGAGGAGATCACCGATCTGCTCGCCGCGCCAGGACTGCTCAACGGGCCCGTCCTCGGTCTGGACGCGAACCTCGGCGTCATCGGTAAACAGGGCCAGCAGGGCGCCCCGGTCCCTCCGGTCCACGCTGTCGGCGTAGGCGTCGACGAGCTGGCGGAGAGAAGCCAGATCCTCAGCCGAAAGCGACGCGCTCGCCACCCCTCAACCGCCCCTAACCCATGATGCGCCCGAGATGGCTCGCGCCGCGGTGGCGAAGAAGTCCGCCAACCCGTCTTCCGAGGTGACGAACACGCTCATCGGCACGTCGATGTCGGTAACCCCAGCTTCGATCAACACGGGCGCACCCTCGATGGTGGCCGCCAGGTCGGGCCGCGCGCCGCCGGAGTGGCCCGCCGAAGTCCGCCCGATGCGAGCCGCCGACCGCACCCGCAGCCCGGCCGGGTCACGACCCGCGGCAGTCAACAACTCCCGCAGCTTGGCGACCCCCTCGGCGATCCCGGTCCGCCGTTCCCCCATGATCGGGATCCAGCCGTCACCCAGTTCGACGATGCGCCGTTGGTTTCGCGGCGTGAGGGTGCCCGAGAAGAGCACCGGCGGGCCGCCGGGCCGGACCGGTTTCGGCTCACACCAGACCTGGGCGAATGACACGGTCGCAGACGTAAAGCTCGCCGGCGAGGCCGACCACAGAGCCCGGCAGGCCGCGATCCCGTCCGTTAGAGCCTGACCCCGACTGGCGTAGTCGACACCCACCGCCTCGAACTCCTCCTGCTGCCAACCCGTGCCCACGCCTAGCTCGAGGCGGCCTCCTGAGACGGCGTCAATCGTCGCCGCCCACTTGGCCAGTAGGGCGGCGGGACGCAGGGGGACGATGAGAATCCCCGTCGTCAGCCGGATCTGCGTGGTCACCGCGGCGATCGCCGTCAGCACCGTGAGAGGCTCGACCCACGGCGCCGCCGGTGAAAACGGAAACTCACCCCACGGATAGCGATCCACCCGTGGTCCCATGACGACGTGGTCCGAGAGGGACACCCCGCTGAAGCCGGCGTCCTCGGCTCGTCGGGCCAACTCGACCAGGCTCCGGGCATTCGAACCCGGCTCCGATCCCACCGGAAGTCGCAGGGTGATCTCGGCGGCGGTCACCGGCCGGCGGGCGTAATCGGAACGCGGAGGTGCTGGGACACGTCGCCCACCATGTCGACCAGGGTGTAGTCGCGCTCGGAGAAGCGCCACCTTCCGTTGACCCGTTCGAAGCGATCGTGATAGCGGCCGCAAACAATGGCCTGTAGAGGGAGCGTGTCGGTCTGCTGGAAGACGGTGTGATAGGACCGGCATGTCGCGGTGTCGGCCGCCTCGTCCACCTCGACGATTGGGTTGGTGATCACGTGCTTGGTGCGAAGGGTGCCGTCGGCGTGCCTGATGACCATGCGGTTGAGTACAGCCAGCATGGCGTCGGCGTCGATCTTCGGCGTTCCTTCCGGGCCCATCACGAACTGGGCGTGGACGAAGAGCTCGTCGGCGACGTCCTCGAACCGGCCCTCGTCCATCAACTCGGCGTAGCGGTAGACCAAGTTGCACACGGCGACCTCGCTCCGAACGTCAACGCTGTCCAAGCCCACCTTCCTCCCCTCCCGTTGCGCGCCGATCGACTCTAGAATACGGTTTCACTTTACGACAGTCTGCAGGAGGCGCCGGCCGTGCGATCGTTCACCCATCCCGCCATCGACGCCGTCCGCGAAGCCGGGCCGGAGTTGCGCACCGAAGCGGCCCGATCGGCTGAGGAGCGCCGCCTGTCCGAGGCGACCGTCAAGATCCTGCGCGAAACCGGCGTCATGCGCCTGTGCCAACCTAGCCGTCACGGCGGATTCGAGGCTGACCCGCGGGTCTTCGTCGAGGCCATGATGATCACCAGCGAGTACGACGGCGCGGCCGGATGGGTGCTCGGCGTCGTCGGCGTGCACAACTGGCACATTGGCTTGTATCCCGACGAGGTGCAGGCCCAAGTCTGGGATGAGGATCCTGACACCTGGATCAGCTCCTCCTATAACTACGTCGGCAAGGCTCGCCGGGTCGAGGGAGGGTTCCAGCTCACCGGACGCTGGTCTTTTTCCTCGGGATGCGAGCATGCCCAGTGGGTGTTCGTGGGCGGCTTCGTCTACGACGACGACGGCAAACCAGTCGAGATGCGCCACTTCCTTCTCCCCCGAACCGACTACGAGATCGTCGACGTGTGGCACGTGGCCGGACTGTGCGGGACGGGCAGCAACGACATCACCGTCGACGACGCCTTCGTCCCGGACGCTCGCAGCATGAGCTGGCCCGACCTCCAAGCCCACCGCTGCCCGGGCGTCGAGGTCAACACCTCGCCGCTGTTTCAGGTCCCGTGGGGCTCGATGTTCCTCAATGCGGTGACGGCGCCGATGGTCGGCATGGCACGGGGCATGCTCAGCGACGCCCTCGGTCTCATCAAACACCGGGTCAGCGGGTACGTGCCGCCCGGGCCTACGACCGGTCCTTTCGACGCCAAGCGGATCTGGCCCGCGGTGACGATGGCGAAGCTGGCCGAGGCCTCGGGCGAGATCGACGCCGCCCGGGTGCAAATGCTCGACAACCTGGGCGAGATCTACGCCCACGCCGTCGCCGGCGAGCCGATCCCGCTGGCGGTCCGGGCCCGAGCTCGGCGCGACCAGGTCATGGCGGTCAAGCGGGCCACTGACGCGGCCAACACCATCTTCTCCCTCGCCGGCGGCCGCGGCTTGTCGCTCAGGAGCCCGATCCAACACCTGTGGCGAGACGTGCACGCCGGCTCGCACCACGTGGTCAACGGGGCCGACCAGGCCCTCACCAGTTACGGCGCCTACCTGATGGGCGAGCCGATCGAGGACGCGCTGGTCTGAGTGCCCCGGCGCTAAAGGTGAAGCTCAAGCTGGATCTCCACGAGATCTACAACCGGGGCGGGGAGATCGACGCGGCCCTGCGGGCGGTGATCGATGAGGCGGTGGCGAAGAAGGCATCGGTGGTGGAGATCATCCCGGGCAAAGGCAGCGGGCAGCTCAAGAAACACGTCCTGCGCTTCCTGGACCAGAAGGAGATCAAGGCGCTGTACCACCGGGTCGAGAAGGACTCCCACAATTTCGGGAGGGTATTCGTGCATTTCCGCTGGAAGTAGCCCGCGGGTACCGCCCATTTACCAGGCGGACCGCTGGATGACAGTCGGGAGGGCATCGGGCGGCAGGGGCCGGGCGAAGAGATAGCCCTGGGCCTGGTCGCAGCCGAGCTCGCGCAGACGATCGAGTTGGCCCCCCGTCTCGACCCCCTCGGCGATGGATCGCAGACCCAGGCTGGCAGCCAGGTTCACCACGGCGGAGACGATGCGATCGTCCTCCTGGTCGGTCTCGAGACCTCGGACGAATGATCTGTCTATCTTGACGAAGGTCAGGGGCAGCCGGCGAAGGTGGGTAAGCGAGGCGTACCCGGTCCCAAAGTCGTCGAGTCCGATCTCGGCGCCGAGATCGCGGATGCGCGCCAGTTGCTGCACGATGTGAGGTCGCAGGTCGATGATCGCCGTCTCGGTGAGCTCGAGGTGCAAGCGTTGCGGGTCGAGCCCAGTCTGGGCGAGTGTCTCTCCCACGAATGTGGTCAGGTCGTAGCGGTCGAGTTGGTGGGAAGAGATGTTGACGGCGATCGTCAAGCGGCTCTCCGGAGGTCCTGGCAGGTGCCAGCTACACGCCTCGTGGCAGGCCATTTCGAGTACTCGCTCGCCGAGCGGAACGATGAGCCCGCTGTCTTCTGCAGAGGGGATGAAGGCCGCTGGGAGCACGATGGAGCCGTCGAGTTCGGCGAGCCGGGCGAGCGCCTCGAAGCCGGTAACGCCCCCACTACGAAGGTCAATGATGGGTTGGTAGTGGACGATGACCCGTCCGGCGTCCAACGCCGATTGGAGGGCGCGTTGCTCCGCTGATCGCTGTCGGACTTTGCGGCCGAGCGCGCTGTCGAAGACCTCCACACGCGCGCCACCAAGCCCTTTGGCGTGGTACATGGCCGTATCCGCCTCAGTGAGCAGCGTCTCGGCCGTCGCTCTTCCGCCAACAGCCATCGAGATGCCGACGCTCGCGGTGACCGGTTCAGTGTCCTTTCGGTCGTGCGGCCCGCGAAACGCGGTGACAAGGCGATTGGCGATAGATACCGCGTGCACCTGGCTATCGACATCCGGCGCGAGGACGGCGAACTCGTCGCCGCCGATTCGGGCGACAGTGTCCATCGGTCGCAGGGCTGCTCTCATCTGTTCGGCAACCCGCCGCAACACCGCGTCACCCGCGGCGTGCCCGTGTGTGTCGTTGACCTGCTTGAAGTCATCGAGGTCGACGAAGAGGACGGCGACAAACCGACGGGAGCGCTGAGAATGCGATAGGGCTTGGGCGATGCGATCGACAAGGAGGTTCCGGTTGGGCAGCCCGGTCAGCGCGTCATGGGTTGCCTGCTCGGTGAGTGCAGCCTGGGCATCCTGGAGTTCGGCCATCCTCTCGGCCTGATCCCGCCCGAGCCGAGCGATCTCTCGATCCTGGGCCTTTCGGGCGGTGAGGTCGGTGAACGTGAGGCAGATGAGCTGGTCGCTGTCCACTTCGAGGGGGGAGCTTCCGACCAGGACCGGCACTACCGCACCATCGCCGTCGAGCAGATCGAACTCGACGGTGGTGCCGACCCCCCCAGGACCCCGGATCTCGTCCAATCCGATCGGGACGTCGGCCGCCATGAACCTGGCCAGAGGTGACCCGACAATCGTCTCTCTCGAGCACGACAGCAACTCAGCCAGTCGTCGATTGGCATACAGGATGAGCCCGCTCGACGAGACTGTCGCGGCCCCGTCCCGCATGTTCTCAACGAACATCCGGTAGGGCCGGTCGGCGGTAGACAACGTGAACACGCGCTGCTCACTTCCACCATCGGAGATGACAAACGCATCGACCTCGCCCGCGCCGATGGCCCGAAGAATGTCTTCGGTCTCTGCCAGTCGGACCAGCGCATCGGAGAGTGTCGTCGGCCCTCCGGCTACTTCATCTGTCATGGCGGCGCGCTCGACGGGCTTGGCCTCTAGCATTTGAGCCGGCAGTTGGGCCGGACCGAGCGCGTGTCCCGACCGAGGCAGCCGCGGCGGAAGCGGGAACGTTCGGGCATGCGGTTCTAGTCAGCGTGTTCTGGAAACGTCAGTGGGGGCCCGAATGCCCAGCCCTAGGAGCACCCTGTCAGTGTCCGACAGATCGCCAACTACCCTCCGGACCGGCAAAGGCCGATACTGGACCAGGGTGGGTGCAGCGCGCACCCGGCTGGTGCGGACAGCTGCCGGATCTTCGTGTATATCGACGATCGATAGGTGATACCGGCCGTCCAGGTGCATCTCGCACAATCGTCTGGCGTTGGCAATGGCTCGAGCCGAGAGATCCGAGCCCCCACTGACAAACAATGTCAGCTGATGGGACCCGTCACCGGAGCCGACGAACTCCGGTGCCGCCACTCCCTCGCTCACGGCGTCGCTCGCGGTTGCAGCCGGAGTCCGACCAGAACACTTTCGGTGTTGGAAAGGTCACCGATCATCTTCCGTAGGGGTAGGGGAAGCCGGCGGACGAGGGTTGGGATGGCGACTACATCATCCTCCTGAGCCGCAGACGGGTTCTCGACCAGGTCCACGATCTCAATCTCGTAACGCCCGGCCAAGTGGCGTTCGCACAGTTTCCTCAGATTGCTGAGCGCGTCCAACGACTTCGGCGACTGGCCGGCGATGTACAAGCGGAAGTACCAAATCTCCTCTTCGTCGGCGATGGGCAAAAAGGTGGCACTCACGACGAACGGACGTTCCCGTCAAGTACAGGAGCAGTGCCCTCGGGCTCATCAGCATCGGCCTGGCGGAGCCGGCCCTGCTCGACGCGCTGCGAGGCCCGATTCTCGTCGCCGGTGGAGCCTTGGCTCACTGAGCGCCCCACGATGTCGGCTTCGTCTTGGAGTTCACGCCACAGAGTTGCAGTTTGAGCCTCGACCGATTCGCGGCGCCGCGCCAGTTTGCCTCGAAGCTGCTCGAGGTCCTGTAGCCGTACCGTTTCGTCGGACCGTTCCCGGGCCTCCTGGGCTTCGCGAGCGGAGCCGGTGAGCACCCCATGGGGACCGACGTAGACGTCGGTCAACTCGACGCCGTGACTCGTGAGGAGGAACTCGCGGATCTGGTTGGAGTGGGCCATCCCACGGGACTTGAGGAGGGACAAGGTGCGGTTGCGCTCCCCGTTGCCGGCCGCGGTCTCGATGAGGAGCCAGGTATCGACGAGAGACGCGATCTGGTGGTCTGTCTGGTTTGCTTGGGCGTCGGAGTTCAGACTGGTGAACAGGCCGGTCACGCCTCTGGCCTTCAAGAAGTCCACCTGGCGGGTCAGCATGGCCGCCACGTTGGGCTCAGTGGCGATGCGCAGGAGATCTGAAACCGGGTCCAAGATGACCACGGCCGGGTCGAACTCGCCGACGAGTTTCTGCATGGCAAAGAGGTGGGCTTCGAGGCCGAGGAGGTTAGGACGGGTGCACTGGAAGCGCAGCAGGCCGGCGTCCACCCATTGCTTGAGGTCGATGCCGACCGAAGCCATGTTCCGCAGGATCTCCCCCTCAGACTCTTCGAAAGCGAAGTACAGGGCTCGGTCCCCTAGTGCGCAGGTGGCGTCGCAGAAGTGCGCAGCCAAAGTCGACTTCCCGGTGCCGGCCGTGCCGCTGACGAGGACGGTGCTCCCCTTGTAGAAGCCCCCATCGCCGAGCATGGCATCGAGGCGGGCCACGCCTGTCGATACCCGCTCCGTCGACACGATGTGCAGCAGGGCTGGTGAGGTGATCGGCAGGACGGATATCCCCGTCTCGGCGATCAGGAACGGGTACTCGTTGGTCCCGTGCAGCGAGCCTCGGTACTTGAGGATTCGCAACCGTCGGGTCGAGGTCTGCTCGGTCACGCGGTGGTCGAGGACAATCACGCAGTCCGAGACGTACTCTTCGATGCCATAGCGGGTGAGGGTCCCATCGCCGCGTTCGCCGGTGATCACCGTGGTGACCCCTCGGTCTTTCAGCCAGCCGAACAACCTTCGCAGTTCGAAGCGCAGAACGGCCGTGTTGGAGAACGCGCCGAACAACGTCTCGATGGTATCGATCACGACCCGTTTGGCGCCCACCTTGTCGATGGCGGCTCCGAGGCGCAGGAACAGCCCGTCGAGGTCCCACTCCCCCGTTTCTTTCGTGCCCGTCGCATCTACCTTGATGTGGTCGATCACCAGCTGACCATCGGCCGTGAACTGGTTGAGGTCGAAGCCGAGCGACGCCACGTTGGCGATGAGGTCCTCGGCCGATTCTTCGAACGCCACCATCACGCCGGGCTCGTCAAACTCGGTGATGCCGCGAACGAGGAATTCCAGGGCTAGGAGCGTCTTGCCGCATCCCGCCGGGCCACAGACAAGTGTCGGTCGCCCCCTTGGCAGACCGCCGCGGGTCACCTCGTCCAAACCGCTGATGCCCGTCGGCGTCTTAGGGAGCTCACCCCTTCGGACAGCTGACTCGATGGTGGCGCCCGACCTCTTAGTAACAGTCGCCTGCGTCGTAACCATGGCTCGTGTCCTCTCGTCTGGGAGGCGTCGAGCCGGTCACCGGGGCCGGCGACATCTGGTCATCCGTACCCGAACCTGGCGTCTCTCTAGAATTCTGCCACGACCAGTAATCGTCGCGTCACCCATAGTAACAGTTCGGTGTCCGTCGCGCCCCTGGGACTCCGGTCCTCTCCTACTGAGCCGGGACGCTGGTGACGAGCCGGGCCCGCACCAGCGGCTCGAAATGCTCCAGCGGCTCGCTCTTGTAGTCGGCGTCAAAGGCGGTCTGGTCGTACTTGGCGCAGAACTCCTCGGTGTGCTCGAAATACGGAGAGTCCCGGTGCGCCTCCCGGGCATCCTTGTCCAGCCCGATGTAGTGCCAGAAGTAGTAGCCCTGGAAGATCCCGTGGTGTTCGACCATCCAATGGTTGGCCTCCGACACGAACGGCTTGAGGATGGCCGCCCCGATCGCCGGATGGTTGAACGGGGACAGCGTGTCGCCGATGTCGTGCAGCAGGGCGCAGAGCACGTACTCCTCGTCCCGGCCGTCGCGCTCGGCTCGGGTGGCCGTCTGGAGGGAGTGCTCGAGTCGGCTCACCGGGAACCCGCCATGATCGCTCTGCAGGTAGCGGAGCTGCTCCAGCACGTGCTCAGGGACGAAGCTCTGGGTGACGTTGAGCTGGGGGGAGATGACCGCCCAGTCATCGGCGGTGGACTCCTCGAAGGTCCGGAACTTGGCCTGGTGAGCAGTGATCGTCATGCCCCCAGGCTACCGCTCGCTCTACAGAGCGGCCAGGGCCAGCCCGCCGGCCGCGGCAGCCGCGCCCGAGAGCGCGCTGAGCACGACGTTGCGGCCAGCCAGCCGGCGCTCTCCCTCCTCGAACAGGGCGATGGTCTCGAAACTCCACGTGGAAAAGGTGGTGTACGCGCCTACCAGTCCCGTTCCGACGATCAGCTTGGGCGGCCCGGGCAGCCCGTGATAGATGGCCAGCCCACTCAACAGGCCGAGCCCGAACGAGCCGGACACGTTGACCACCAGCGTGCCCCGCGGAAAGGCGCCGCCGATCCGCTCAGTGACGACGGTATCGACGACGTAGCGCAGGGGGGCGCCGATGGCGCCGGCGAGCCCGACCAGCACCCACTCCCACCAACTCATCCGGTGGGTTCGCGGCCAGCCGGTCCAGAGTCATCGCGAGAGTGGCGGACATAGCGGAGCACCTCGACGTCCTCGACGATCACCAGGCCCCCTTCGACAAGCTCTTGAATCGCTTCGGCGAAGGCCGCGATGACCGGGGCGGAGTCGATGACCACAATGCAGACTGGCAGGTCGTCCGATAGGGACAGGATCCGGGTGGTGTGAATGTGGTTGGACTTGCCGAATCCCTCTACTCCGCGAAACACCGTCGCCCCGGCCAGGCCGGCGGCATGGGCTCGTTTGACTATCTCGAAGGCAAGTGAATGGCGCCCGACGTGGTCCTGTTCGCCGATCAGGATGGTGAGGCGCTTGGCCGGTCCGGACAGGTCCATTTAGGCAGCCTTTCTGCTCCAGGCAGCGCGCGCCAGCACCATCCCGATACGGGCCACGGCCAGCCCCGCAACCACCGAGACGACCAGGTACAGCACCGCCATGGCGGCGTGTCCGGCCCGCACCAGCAGGTCGATCTCCACCACGAAGGTCGAGAACGTGGTCAGGCCCCCGCAGAAGCCCGTTCCGATCAGCGGTCGGAGGTACCGGGTAGGCGCCCCCCGCTCCAGGGCCGCGACCACGACGAAGCCGAGTACAAAGCACCCGGACAGGTTGACGATCAGGGTGTCCGCCGGGAACCCGTTGACGGCTGGCGGGAGGACCCGCTGCACGGCTACCCGCAGCAGCGTGCCCGCTGCCCCGCCGAGGCCGATGGCAACCAGTACCCCGGGCGAGAACCGTTGTCGCACACTGCAGTATCGCGGTCGGGCTGCTGCGGCCGGGCGATGACCCTACGGAGTGGTCGTCGGCGTGGAGCAGTTGAGGCTGGCGCCAGCCATCTTCAGGGCGGCCAATCCACCAGGGCCGGGCGACGCCAAGGTGACCGGGGCTAAAGAGTCTTGTCCCGATGCCTCGGAGACCGCGGCCTGGTCAGAGCACAACCCGGCGATGCCGCCTGGGGCGATGTCGAGCCCGGAGGAGGCCGACCCGGAGAGCGTTTTGGCCAGCATGACCGCCAGGATCAGCATAACGACCACCGAGACCAGCTTCATTATCAGGCGGCTGCTCATGCTCACCCCCGCGTTATCGGCTGGTTTGCGGCGCGCCCTAAGGTCTCAGATCATGACCGAGGTGCGTGGGGCGCGAGCGCTGGTGACAGGGGCCAATGGCGGACTCGGCCGCGCCATCGCCATCGGGTTACGAGCGCAGGGCGCCGAGCTGGTGGTGACCGGCCGGTGGGCCGGGCCGGTCGAGGCGGTGGCCGCCGAGGTAGGCGGAAGAGCGATCGTGGCCGATCTGGCCGACCGGTCGCAGCTCGAGCGGATCCTGGCGGAAGCGGGCGACCTGGATATCCTCGTCGCCAACGCCGCTCTCCCAGCGTCGGGCGACCTGGGCGACTGGGAGCAGCACCAGATCGACCGGGTCCTCGAGGTCAACCTGGCGAACCCGATTGCCATGACCAGGGCCCTGCTGCCGAGGTTCCGGGAGAGGGGATCGGGTCATTTCGTCTACGTATCGTCGTTGTCGGGGAAGGTGGCATCGAAGGGGGCGTCGCTCTACTCGGCTACCAAGTTCGGGTTGCGGGGCTTCGCCGGCGGCTTGCGCGCTGACGTCCACGGCAGCGGCATCGGAGTCTCGGTCATCTTCCCGGGTTTCGTGCGCGACGCCGGCATGTTTGCCGACTCCGGTGCCACCCTGCCCCGCGGCGTGGGCACGGTATCCCCCGAGGCCGTCACCAAGGCGGTCCTCAAGGCCATCCGGGCCGACAAGGCCGAGGTAGACGTGGCACCGATCAGCCTGCGGGCCGGCGCCTTGATCGGCGCCTTGGCGCCGGGCTTGTCCGCCACCGTCCAGGCCCGGGTCGGCAACGGCCTCTCCGAGCAACTCATCGAGGCTCAGCGCGACAAGCGATAGCACCCGCCGGCGCACCCCGCCGGGGCCGGGCCG
>PMHH01000011.1 GCA_003156595.1 Acidimicrobiaceae bacterium | reverse complement strand
CGGTCGCGGGATGTCCCCGCGGACGGCCACTGGGTGTCCCCAGGGACGGCCACGGGAACTCCCCGCGGGCGGCCAGTTTCTCCGTGGGGTTTAGGCCAGGGGCACCACTCCTTTGCCGGCGAGGGCGTCGGCGAGGCGGACGGATTCGCCGTCAGTGACTACGACGTGGGCGTGGTGCATGAGCCGGTCGACCAGGGCGGAGGCGATGGTCTTGTCCATGAGCTGGTCGAAGCCGGAGGGGTGCAGGTTGGTGGACAGGGCGAGTGAGCGTCGTTCGTAGGCGGCGTCGACGAGGCGGTAGAGGCCTTCGGCGGCGTCTGTGGAGACGGGCAGAAGGCCGATGTCGTCGATGATGGTGAGCTGCATGGAGGCCAAGGCGGCGAAGGCTTTGGAGACGGTGTCGTCGACGCGGTGGCGGCGGATGATGGTGCCGAGGTCCTCCACGGAGAACCAGGCCACGGATAGTCCCTGGTTGACGCTGTGATGGCCGAGGGCTTCGAGCAGGTGACTTTTGCCGGTGCCTTGGGGTCCGGCGATGACGACGTTCTCGGCTCGGGTGACCCATTCGAGGGAGCGCAGGGCTCGGACGGTGGCGCCCGGGATGGACGAGCGGGACTCGATCCATGTGTCGAAGGTTTTGCCGGCCGGGAAATGGGCCCGGCGGCGGCGGTTCTCGATGGTGGAGCGGTCTCGGCCTTCGATCTCGGCGGTGAGCAGCACCCGTAGCGCTTCGGCTGGGTCCCAACGTTGCGCCCGAGCGGTCAGCATCACATCCGGTAGCTGCTCGCGGACGTATTTGAGCCGCAGGCGCCGGCATAGGGCGATGTTTTCCTCGATGACGGCCATGTCGGCCAGGGTGGTCTTGGCGGCGGTCATGGGTTGAACTCGAAGTTGGCGTTGGCGAAACCGAGGCCTTGGGCCAGGCGGTCAGCGGCGATGCGCAGGCTGGCGGCGAGCTCGGCGGCGGGATAGTAGGTGTGGGTGTGCCGGCATAGAGCGACGTTGAGCTGTTCTGGTTGGCTATCGCACAGCTCGGCCACGAAGCAGAGCGTCTCGATGACAGCCACCACGTCTTCTTCGAGTAGCGACACCGTCATCGCCTCTTCGGGAACGGGGGTGCTCATCGGTCGAGTTCCTCGTCGTCGTCGCTGTCGGTGCCGCCCAGCGCCGACCACATGGCGGTCCCGGCAGCCAAAGAATGCTCTGGCGGTGGGCCGGCCGGGCGGGGGGTGATGTCGCCGTGCACGATGATCGATCCCAGATCCCCGGCCTCGAAGCGTCCAGCCATGGCCGCGATCCCCAGCGCCCTATCGACGACGGCAACGCCGTGTAGGGCTGAGAGGGTGACCGCTTCGGCCATGCGGGCCTCGATGCGCCGGGCGCCCACCGCGGCGGCTTCGACCAGATACAACCGGGCTCCCTCCCCCAAGGCCAGGAACTCCCGCTCGGCCGGGCTGGTGGCCCGAGGCCGCCGGGCCAACGGATCGGCGCTGCGCTGGCGGCTGTAGTGCTCGTCGCGGATCTGACTCTGTCCCGGCCCAACGCCGAGGTGGCGGGCCACCTCGGCCGCTCCTGACCCTTCCCCGGCGGTGATGATCACCTCGCCGGCCGCGGCGCGGACCCACACCTGGGTCTCGCACAGCCGGTCGGGGACTGAGTAGCGGGCCCCCCGGAAGCTGACCAGCGACGACCAGCTGACCGTGCGGGACTCACCGAACGCGGCGGTGAAGGGGCTGTCCGGGACGGTATGCAGCGACCGGCGTTCGATCTCGAGCAACTCGAGGGGCGCCCGGCGGGTGATCGCATGCGGTCGGCCGTTGAGCTGACCCATCAGCGCTTCGCAAGCTGCTTCCAGCTCCGCGAAAGACCGGTAGTCGCCGAGCAGGTTGTAGTCGGTGGGGACAAGATCGGCCTTCGCCACCCGCACCGTCGCTTCCGAACCGCCCTTCGATTCGGGATCCGCCGGCACACAGGTGGCGATCGTGATCCCGTAATAGCGAGAGACATCGACCGCCATCTGGTTACGCACCGCGATCCCAGCGATATGGCGGTCCGTCACCGTCTTCTCGTTATCGGTCAGCACATAGGTTGGCGCCCCACCGGCCAGACGGAAGCTGCGGTCCAGGGCCGAGATCACCGACGGCAACGACCTATCGGACAGCGGGAGGATCACCCGGAACCGTGACCACGCCAGCCAGGCGCAGAACAAGACCACAGCTAGCCCGTCGATCACCGGCCCCGCCCCGAAGTCGTATTGCAGCCAAGCGCCAGGCTCGGTGATCCACGGCTTATAAACCCGGTGGTTATCCCGCTCGTAGCCGGCCTTCAGCCTGGCCACCACTCTGCGGGTGGTGCGCTCCGAGCCGGCATAGCCCATCGCCACCAACTTGTCGTGCACCACATCCGCCCGAACCCGACCACCCGAATGGTCGATCCACTCGGTGATCTTCTCGGCGAACGCCTCCGCCACCTTCGAGCGCACCACCGACTCTCCGATCATCTCGCTCCCCAAAGCCCGGGCCGCTACGGCCCTGGCCACCGTGTGGTGATCCACCCCGCACAACTGAGCGGCGGCTCTATACGACTTGGTGAGGTCATAAGCCTCGAGTACTTCCATCCTCTTCTCCTCTGGCAACGTCAAGATGTTCCTCCTTGGCTCGATGGGGTTCTGCTGCCAGCACCCATCGATGCCAAGGAGGGACCCGCACTTGGTGGATCCCCCGGGGAGATCCCATGTCCGTACGCGGGGAGAAACCGTGGCCATCCGCGGGGACATCTCACGTCCGTCCGCGGGGAGAATCAGTGGCCGTCTATGGGGAGTTTCCCATGGCCGTCGTCAGAGGTGCACGGGGACGGGCCGC
>PMHH01000046.1 GCA_003156595.1 Acidimicrobiaceae bacterium | reverse complement strand
TCCAGTCGGCGTGCGCCATGACTGCCTGGTGGTGCTCGATGACGATGACTGACTTACCCGAGTCGACGAGCCGGTCGAGGAGGTCGAGCAGCTGTTCCACGTCGGCTAGGTGCAGGCCGGTAGTCGGCTCGTCGAGGACGTAGACGCCGCTCTTCTCAGCCAGGTGGGTGGCCAGCTTGAGCCGCTGGCGCTCGCCGCCGGACAATGTAGTGAGCGGCTGGCCGAGACTGAGGTAGCCGAGCCCGACGTCGGCGAGCCGTTCGAGGATGGCGTGCGCGGCCGGTGTGCGCGCCTCGCCGGCGTCGAAGAAGGCGACCGCGTCTGCGACGGGCAGGTCGAGCACTTCGGCGATGTTGAGCCCTCCAAGCCGGTAGTCCAGCACCGCCGCCTGGAACCGTCGGCCCTCGCATTCCTCGCAGATAGAGGTGACGCCGGCCATCATCGCCAGGTCGGTGTAGATCACACCGGTGCCGTTGCACGATGGGCAGGCGCCCTCGGAATTGGCGCTGAATAGGGCGGGCTTCACGCCGTTGGCCTTCGCGAACGCCTTGCGGATGGGCTCCAGCAAGCCGGTGTACGTCGCCGGGTTGCTCCGCCGCGAACCACGGATCGGGGTCTGGTCGACCGACACCACTCCGTCTCGCCCCGACACCGAGCCGTGGATCAGTGAGCTCTTTCCCGACCCGGCCACGCCGGTCACCACCACCAGCACGCCGAGCTGTATGTCGACATCGACGTCCTGCAGGTTGTGGGCGCTGGCACCGCGCACCTCTAGCACTCCCGACGGTGTCCGCACCGACGGCTTCAAGGAAGCCCGGTCGTCCAGGTGGCGCCCAGTTAGGGTGCCGCTGGCCCGCAACCCCTCGACGGTGCCTTCGAAGCAGACGCGGCCACCCGCCGTACCGGCGCCCGGGCCGAGGTCGACGACGTAGTCGGCGATGGCGATCGTCTCCGGCTCGTGCTCGATTACTAGCACGGTGTTGCCCTTGTCCCGCAGCCGCAGCAGCAGGTCGTTCATCCGCTGGATGTCATGGGGGTGCAGGCCCGCGGTCGGCTCATCGAGGACGTAGGTGACGTCGGTCAGCGAGGAGCCGAGGTGGAGAATCTTGACGCGCTGGGCCTCGCCGCCCGACAGCGTGCCCGACGGCCGGTCGAGCGAGAGGTAGCCCAGGCCGATCTCCACGAACGAATCGAGAGTCCGTAGCAGTGTCGCGAGCAGCGGTGCCACCGATGGATCTGCGACGCCGCGGACCCATTCGGCCAGGTCGCTGATCTGCATCGCGCACGCATCGGCGATGTTGATCCGGCCGATCCGCGACGACCGGGCTGCCTCGCTGAGCCGGGTGCCGCCGCAATCGGGACAAGCGGTGAAGGTGACCGCCCGGTCCACGAAGGCCCGGATATGCGGCTGCAGCGCCTCGCGGTCCTTTGAGAGGAAGGAATTCTGGATCTTGAGGATCAGCCCCTCGTAGGTAACGTTGACGCCGTTGACCTTCACCTTGGTCGCCTCGCGGTGAAGGAAGTCGTGCAGCTCCTTTTTGGTGTAGTTGCGGATCGGCTTGTCCGGATCGAGGAAGCCCGACTCGGTGAAGGGCCGCACTGTCCAGAAGCCGTCCACGGTGTAGCCGGGGATGGTGATGGCGCCCTCCGCGAGCGACTTGGAGTCGTCGAAGAGCTGGGTCAGGTCGATATCGGAGACCGTGCCCCGGCCTTCGCAGCGCGGACACATACCGCCGGTGCGGGTGAAGGTCTGTCGCACGGTCTTGCCGGCACCGCGTTCGATAGTGATGGCACCGCTCGCTCGGACGGAAGCGACGTTGAAGGAGAACGCGTTGGGCGAGCCGATGTGCGGCTGCCCGAGTCGGCTGAAGAGGATCCGCAGCATCGCATTGGAGTCGGTGGCGGTGCCGACCGTGGAGCGGGGGTCGGCACCCATCCGCTGCTGGTCGACGATGATCGCGGTCGTCAGCCCTTCGAGTACGTCGACCTCGGGCCGCGCCAGCGTCGGCATAAACCCCTGCACGAAGGCGCTGTATGTCTCGTTGATCAGCCGCTGCGACTCCGCGGCGATCGTGCCGAACACCAGAGAGCTCTTCCCCGAGCCGGAGACGCCGGTGAACACCGTCAGCCGGCGCTTCGGGATCTCGATACTGAAGTCCTTGAGGTTGTTCTCGCGCGCGCCGTGCACGCGGATCCGATCGTGGCTGTCGGCAGCGTGCAGCGCGGGCGACAGCGTGTCCATCTTCGTGGCCAACTCCCCAGGATCCACGACGGTCAGGCCGGCGCGATCCGGACGAGGGGCAGAAAGACGTCGTCGACGATCTCGGCGATCACGCCGTGGGAGGGTGGGGCGCGGTGGAGGAACAGTTCGTGGCGGAAGAGGTCGGTGGGGAGAGTGGCGATGCGGGGGCTGGTCTCGGGTCGGGCTTCGCCGCGCTGGACGGCGCGTTGGAGGACGGCGGCCATCACGCCGGCGCCGATGTTGAGGATCTGGCCCTGGATGTGGGAGAACAGCTCGGCGTCGGCGAGGTAGTCGCCTAGCAGGCCGTACACGGTCTCGATGCCGGTGTTGGCCATGCGGTCGGACATGCGGTGCAGCAGTGCAAGGACGTCGTCGCGCAGGCTGCCGGTGTCGGGGGCCTCGTCGGAGAGCATCGGCTGGTGCCGGCGCTGGGCTGAGATGACCAGCTCGGCTTTGTTTCGCCAGCGCCGGTAGACGACGGCCCGGCTGGTGCCGGCCCGGTCTGCGACCGCCTCCATCGTCATGTCGGCGTAGCCGGACGCTCGTAGTTCGTCCCAGGCGGCGTCGAGGAGGGCGCCCTCGAGCGCGTCGCCGCGCCGGCGGGTCTTGCCGCCGGTGTGGGGGTACTTCGTTTGTGGCCGGGCGTGGAGGTCTGCGGTCTTTGCCATGATCCCTCCTCTTGGGGACTCTTGTATCTTAGCCCAGACTGTGTTTAGATACAGTTGTCCCTTACATCGAGGAGGCCCCACCGTGAGAACCCCAGCCGCCACGTCGACCCCGATATCCCGCGGCCCTGCAGACCGGTCGGGCTGGTGGCCGCTGGTCGTCATCGCCTCCGCCCACCTCATGGCCGTCCTCGACACCACGGTCATGTTTGTGGCCCTGCCCGCAGCCCAGCACGCTCTTGGCCTGTCGGTGACCGCCCGCCAGTGGGTGGTGACCGCCTACACGCTGGCCTTCGCCGCCCTGCTGCTGCTCGGCGGCCGCCTGGCCGATCGCCTCGGCGCCCGGCGCACCTTGCTCGTCGGCGTGGTCGGCTTCGCCGCCGCCTCTGCGATCGGTGGCGCGTCAATCGACGGGGCCATGCTCATAGCCGCCCGGGCTGTCCAGGGCGCGTTCGCGGCGGTACTCGTCTCTTCCACCAAGTCGCTGTTGATCACCGTCTACGCCGGCGAGCGCGAAAGGGCGAGGGCGATAGGGATCTTCACCGCCACCCTGACCGCTGGCTTGGCCGTGGGCCTCGTCTTGGGTGGCGTGCTCACCACCGGCCTGGGCTGGCGCTGGTGCCTCTACGTCAACGTCCTTCTCTCGATGGTCACCATCGTGGGCGCGCCGAAGGTGCTACCCAACCTGCCGGCCCGCCGCGACGTGAGAATCGACGTAGCGAGCGCGGTGCTGGCCTCAGCGGGCATGGTCGCCCTGATCTACGGGCTAGGTGAGGTGCCCTCCCTCGGCTGGACATCGAGCCAGGTCGTCGCGTCACTGGTCGGCGCGGCGACGCTCCTTGGCGGGTTCATCATCCGCCAGGTTGGCAAGGACCACCCGCTGCTCCCGCTGCGAGTCGTCCGCGATCGCAACCGCGGCGGGGGCCTGCTTGCCATGGTGGGCAACAGCCTGAGCACCTTCGGGATGCTGCTCATCCTCACCTACGAGCTGCAATCGGTCATGGGTTACTCACCGCTGCGCACCGGTCTCGCCCTCGTCCCGTTCGCCCTGTCCGCCGCGCTCGGCTCCGCCGTGATCGCACCGCGGCTCACCGGCCGGGTTGCACCTCGCTGGCAGATCGCCGCCGGCCTCCTGCTCAGCGCCGCCGGACTGCTCTCCCTCGTGGGACTCACTCCCTCTAGCCACTACCTGCCGCTGATCCTCATCGCCGAGATCGTCGAAGGACTCGGCACCGGTATCGGGGGACCACCCATCCTGCAAAGCTCCCTGCGGGCCGTGCTCCCCACCGACAGCGGGGCAGCATCGGCCGCCTCCAGCACCGCCGGCCAACTCGGCTCCTCCATTGGCGCCGCTCTGCTCAACACCATCGCCGCCACCGCCACGGTCGCCTATCTCGGCGCCCACGCCACCGCCAGCAGCGCCAGCGCCAACGTGCACGGCTACACGGTTGCCATGGGTTGGGGTGCCGCCATCCTCCTCGCCGCGACCGTGCCCGTCGTCATCCTCATCGACGCCACCCCGCTCGCTCCGAAGCGCTGAAAGCCAAGCCCGCCGAACCCTCGGCTGTTGCCGTCATGACATAGCGAGGGGGTCGATCCTCCTAACAAGTGGTTTACCGTAGGAGGCTGTCGCGATCAGCTGGTCAGCGGAGAGTAACGGTTTGCCAGGTATCGCCGCCGTTTTGGGTGCGGTAGAGGTGATTGGACGCGGTATCGGTAGGGCCGACCACGAATCCGGTTGAGGTGTCGACGAACTGCAAGTCGGCCCATCCGCTGAAGCTGCCGCCGTCGTTGAATAGCGCCGACCAGTGGACGGCGCCGTCGAAGGTGGCGTCGAGCAGATCACTGTCGCCCTCAGTGGTCAGTACGGCATGGCCGGAGCCGTTGTCGGCCAGCAGGGCGGGACCGCCGGTTGCGGAAGGGTCGGCGAGGCGAACCCAGGTGGCACCTGCGTTCGCGGTGCCGTAGACATGGTGCTGGGTGTTTTGGGACTGGCTGGATTGTTCGTCGTCGAAGCAGTCGACCAGCCAGGCGTCGGGATGTCCGTAGGCGATCGTGGCTATGGCGGCGCCTCCGTCGCCGGTTGTGCAGGGCATCGGTCTCGACGTCCAATGAGCCCCGTTGTCATTGCTCGTCCAAAGCGCTCCGAGCATGGCGTCAGTCACGCCTACACTGCCGGAGCCTCCCTCTAGCAAGAGCAGAGTGTTGGCCTGGGCGTACAGCGCGAAACCTTCGGAGCACGCCGCGCAGGTTGCGGTCGGTCGTGGCAGGGGGACTGACGACCAGGTGTTCGAGCCGACGGTGGCGCGGAAGAGTTGGGACGGGCCTCCGTTTGGGTTGTTGGCCAAGGCGAACGCGTATCCATCCTCGCCGGTCACTTCGCTGATGGCCGGCAGCGCGGCTCGGCTCCAGGTGTCTCCCCCGTCGTGTGTGGCATATAGGTCTGGGCCGAACAGGTACCCATTTTTTTGATCGGCGAAGTAGACGTCATCGACTCCACCGCCGGAATAGAACGAGATCGTCGCTGGCGGTCTGGGCCGCGCCGTCCACGTCGATCCGCCGTCGCTGGTGACCTCCACATCGGCGCACGACCGACAGCCGCTGCTTCCGAGGACCCAACCCTGTTGGGCGTTGATGAAGCTCACTCCCGTCGGCTGGAACCCGGTGACCGTGGTGGTGGTCGGCGGTGACACCACAGGCAGGGGCATGCCGATGAGAGACCGCCCGACAGGTTGGACGGGAGACAATGCGACCACGGGCTCGACGTCGGAAGCACCGGCGCAAAAGTCGAAGGGGGCCTTCGTGCGAACGTTGTCAGCGACACCAGCCGGCACGATATGGAGAAAGGTGACGAGCTGGCAGTGGGTGCCTGCGACTTGCCACTGGGCGACGAAGTCAGTTGGACGGCCAGCGCCGAGAAGGATGACGGTCACCGCGTTGGTGGCTCCCGTGGCGACGTCCACGCCGTGGGTGATCTGGAGGGGGATGGGTCGGCCGTAAGGAGTGAAGGCATCGAAGACCGGATAGCCCGAGAGCTTGCAGCTAGTCGCAGACTCGTTGGTGAAGCTGAACAGGCCGTCCATCGTTTTGCCGTTCTGGACCATGGTGGTCGCGAGGAGGGCCACACCGAGCTGAGAGCCCCGGCAGGCGGGCACCGGGCCAGTCGGGGGCGAGGTAGGGCTGGTAATTTGGACCGCCGTCGGGTTGTGCTGCCTGGCACTGAGTCCCCATCCGCCGACCCCGACTCCGAGTAGGGTGAGCAGCCCGATCGCCGCTGTCCCGGTGCGCCGGACAGCTCGGCGGCGACGGAAGGCGCGGCGCACCGCTTGGGCGCGCCGGGCTGGGTCCAGCTTGTCGTGGTCCAGCTTTTCGTTCGGGCTCCAGTGCTGGTCGCGTAGAACCCGCGTCAGGTGTTCCTCCAGTTCGTCGGTCACGTCCGTGCCTCCTGGTCCCGATCGGCCGCCTCCGTGGTCAGGATGCTCCGCAGACCCGTCAGGGCTCGGGAGGCTGTCGACTTCACGGTTCCGGGTCGCCACTTGAGGGTGGCGGCGATCTCAGCCTCCGAGAGCCCCGCGTAGTAGCGGAGGACCAACACCGTCCGCTGGCGCTTGGGAAGCAATCCCAAGGCCCGCACCAGGGCGTCGCGTTCCGCCCACGCGGCCACCGGATCGTCCACATCGTGGCGCTCCGGCACAGCTCCCGGCGTAACCCGTGCCGACCAACCTCGCCACCAGCTGATGTGCGCGTTGGCCATGATCCTTCGGGCGTATGCCATCTGACGGTCGACGTCAGAGTCACGCAGCCGAGGCCAGGCCCCAAGCGTCTTGACCAGTGCGAACTGGGTCAAGTCGTCAGCTGTCGTCGCGCTGTGGCTCAACAGGTAACCAAAGCGATGCAGCTCTCCCAGCGCGGTGACCAAGAAGTCATCGAAGCCGTCTTCATCCACGCTCGGGCTCCCCCACACCGGACATACGCTTCAGCGCGGCAAAAGGTTCCATCCGGACGCGCCCACGCGCACGGACCGGACCGGAAATCCAGAAAGGTCCTGGTCACTTCAACGACGCTCTCGAGGCCAACTTTGCGCCAAGAGCCGGAACCGAAAGAGCGGAGCCTGAGCGGGGCCTCCGCTCTACGGCCAGAACCATCGTGTCCTGACCCAGTACTAGAAGCCGAGCTCCGAAGCGGTCCTCCCACGACCGCAGCATGACTGAGGCATAGACGTGCCCGCTGATCTTGGGAGCCATGTATTGCCAGCCGAGCGATTCCCAAGAAAGCATGCATGGCACATGGGCCGGACGGCCCACCGGAATGACGGCCAAGGTGCTCCCGGTCACATGTTGGTCGATGACCGAGCGTTGGGGTCGGTGGCTGTGGCTTCTTGCTTCCCGGGCTTGGTCGTCACAGACAGCGGACGCGGTCGCACCAGTAGTACCCACCGAAGTGGTTGCACCATGCCATCGATGGCAACCGTGAGCCTCGTGAAACAAAGCATTCACGCAAGAGGCGGGTGCTGCGAGCGTCGAGTCCGCTTTCGAGATTGGATCCACCGGAGCCGGGAAGTGAGCTGTGACGCGTCATCTGCGTCGGGATGCTTCTGGAGCTTGGGGCATCTACCGATGTCGTGGTCGCTAGGCCACTAGTACGGTCGTGGTGTGCACTAGGTTCACGCCTGCGTTGCCAACTCGGGAGAATGGGTATCCTGCTATGGGTGGATGGCGGAGCAGCCGAGTCGGGGTCGCGGTTCGGTTGATCCCCGGTGTTGGGTTCCTGGCGGTGGCCGCAGGATCGGTCGGGTCTCACCGAGCTTCGGCTACCGCCACGGCGCGGGCCGCCCTGATGGCGCCTCATGTCTTTGGTTGGGGTTTCGGCGATCCCGAAGCGGTCTCCTCTGACGCCACCCACGTGTGGGTGGCTAACACTTCCGAGAACTCGGTTGCCGAGCTGAACGCGTCCACCGGGGCCGAGGTGCGAGTCCTCTCAACGACTAACTTCGGGTTCGAGCGGCCCGACGCGGTCTCCTCTGACGGAACTCACGTCTGGGTGGCGAACAACTCGGACAGCGGCCTCGGCTCGGTTACCGAGCTGGACGCCGCCACCGGAGCCCTCGTCCGGGTCATCAGGGGGTCGAGCTCCGGGTTCAAGTTTCCCGACTATCCCGACGCGGTCTTTTCTGACGGAACTCACGTCTGGGTGGCGAACAACTCGGACAGCGGCCGCTTCTGGGTGACCGAGCTGGACGCCGCCACCGGGGCCCTCGTCCAGGTCATCAAGGAGTACAGCTACGGGTTCGCCGACCCCACGGGCGTGTCCTCCGACGGCACCCACGTGTGGGTAGCCAACTACGGCGGCGACTCGGTGACCGAGCTGGACGCTTCTACCGGGGCTCTCGTCCAGGTCATCAAGGAGTCGACCTTCGAGTTCGAACGCCCCGTCGCGGTCACATCCGACGGCACCCACGTCTGGGTAACTAACTTCGGCGGCGACTCGGTGACCGAGCTCGATGCTTCTACTGGGGCCCTCCTTGGGGTCATCAAAGGGTCAAGTTACGGGTTCAATGAACCTGGTGCAGTCTTATCCGACGGCACCCACGTGTGGGTAGCCGACAGCAACGGCCGCTCGGTGACCGAACTGGACGCCGCCACCGGGGCCCTTGTAAATGTCATCAAGGGGTCGACCTTCGGGTTCGACGACCCCGACGCGGTCACATCCGACGGCACCGACCTGTGGGTAGCGAACGGCCTGGGGGACTCGGTGACCGAACTGGACACATCTACGGGGGCGCTTGTCAGGGACGTCAAGGGGTCGAGATACGGGTTCAAGGATCCTGTCGCGGTCTCGTCCGACGGCACCCACGTGTTACGGGCACGTCTTGGTGAGGATGTAGGGGCGTGATCCGGCCGGGATAGTTGGGGACCGAGTCGGCGGGTGGGGTTGGGAGTTGGACGGCGGCGATGGCCGCTGGCGAGGATCGGCGGGACCCTTGTGGAGACGCGACAGGGCCCCTCCCGATTACTTGAGTTGGTCGCTCATCGGAAGGGGCCCGGAAGGGCTGTGTGCCGATGGCGATCGTATGGCCAACCGAGCTCGATGTCGACATGTACGTGGCGGCGGGTCGTGAGGTGGTGGTGCCCCGGCCTGACTGTCCGCGGTGCCGTCAGCCGATGTCGTTCTGGGGATGGTATGAGCGCGACGTCCGGGTGAGCGCCGAGGTGATCCACCGGCTGTCGGTGCGCCGGGCCCGGTGTTATGAGCGCACGCATGCGTTGTTGCCTGGGTTTTTGACCTGGGGTCGCCTTGATGCGGTCGAGGTGATCGGCTCGGCGGTCGAGACGATGTGCGCGGGCACCGGCATGCGGCGCGTGGCCGAGGGCTTGAGCTTGGCGCACACCACGGTGCGGGACTGGCGGCGCCGGTTCGCCCGGCGAGCCGAGCTTTTGGCGGTCGGCTTCAGCCGGTTCTGTGTGGCCGTCGGTGATCTCGCTCCTCGGCTGTTCGGTCGGCCTGAAGCGGTGGCGGTGGGGGGCGGTCCGCTCGGCGTGGGTGGCGGCCCGACGACGCTTCGGTGATGGAGTCGGTGGGCTGTGGCGTCTCGCTAACGCCGTGGTCGGCGGGCATCTGCTGTCTCCCAACATGGATCCGCCCTGGGCAGCGAGGTGAGCTTGCCGTTGGATGCTCATTGACGCTTGCCGACCCTCGGCGAGGTGTCGGAAGGAGCCATCCGATGGACAAC
>PMHH01000003.1 GCA_003156595.1 Acidimicrobiaceae bacterium | reverse complement strand
CCGATTCAGCTTGCCGGGTGCGGGCCCGTTCACCGGTGGCCAGCAGTTCGACCCGGGCCCGTTCGGCGAACGCCCGTGCCCCCATGGTGTCGAACAACTCGTAGGCCCGGCGCAGCTGCTCTTGGGCCTGACTTCGTCGCTTTTGCCGACGGAGCCACTCTCCAAAGAGAAGGTGGGCATGCGCCACCTCGGTGAGCCACGGCGTGTGGCCCAGGTACTCCAACGCCTCTTGGTAGTGCTCGCCGGCACTCGAGTCCTCGGCGACCAGCGCCCGGGAGCGGGCCAGGACGCCGAGAGCCCACGGCGTGCCCGAGGGGGTTGCCCGCTCATCGAGCAGGGCCAGGGCACCAGTGGCGGCGTCACGGTCGCCGCAGCGCACGCCCGCCTCGACCACGGTGGGAAGCGCCTGACAGGCCCAACCCGCTGTATCAGCGTTGGCCACCGACTGTGCGGCGGCCAACGCCGTCTCGTACTGACCTTCGCCCAGTGCGAGAATCGAGAGAGCGAGATCGGCGAAGTGAACGATTCCCTCAGTATGAAAGGCTGTGCCGCCCTCCCGCAGTTCAGCCGCCTTAACCGCGGCCTGTCGGTCCCCCTGCCAGGCGAGTAGTTGCACATCGAAAAGGTCGTAGAGGTCGACGTAACCGCCCATCGTCACCGTCACGTCGTGAAGTTCAGAGTAGCGCTCTCGTGCCGTCCCGAACCGACCCGCTCGGATATCGTTAGCCGCCAACGCTATCAGAGGGGGCAGTAGAGCTGGAAGCGATCCCTGGACGCGCGCGGCATCTTCGTGCCGCTTCACTATGTCGCGAAGCAGGGCATCGTCCCATAGGTCGGTCGCCAGCTCGCTTCCCAGATGGGGCCATCGGATCACCTCCTCGGGAGACATGGAGACCTGGGCATGGATCGCTTCTCGCATCGCCGACACGGCGTCGGCGTAGTTCCCGTAGTAACGCAGGGCGACTCCCTTGAGGAGGATGTCCGCCGCGGCGGGTGCTGTCGACTGGGCACGCAGAGACTCCAGCGCAGTCTGGGCGATCTCGACGACGGTGGTGCCCTCGGTGAGATGCATCGATGCTCCATAGGCCACGAACGCATCGAGGAGTGAGTGGTGACTCAGGACGCGGTCGAGGGGCTCGAAGGCCCTGGCCGCCCCGAGGAGGAGTGCTGGCGCAAGGTGGGGCTCGCCCAGTGGGTAGCGGAGGTCACCGTCGAGGCGCAGGGCTCGCGCTTTCTCGATCGGATCGACCAGATGGGGGCGGGCCTGGCGCAACAGGGATTCCGCGTAGCCGGCGTTGCCGGCCAAGAACGCCGCGTGGGCGGCGGCAAGGCTGCGGCCCGCCTGGCGTTGGCGGTCGGGGGTGAGGCCGGCAGCGCGGACCAGAAACGACGACTCGGCGATGTAGCCGCCACGGGAGCGGGCTTGGGCGGCGGACTGTTCGAGGGCCGCGGCAAGCTCCTCGTCGGGACCGACCGCTCCCAAAGCCATGTGCAGTGCCCTTCGATCTCGATCCAGCTCGAGGTCCATCGCCCCCGCCAGGGCATGGTGGACACGTCGGCGGGCGTCCGCGGTGGCCCCGCCATAGATAGCCGCTCGAACGAGAGGGTGGCGAAACTCGATCCGAGGATGAAGCGCCAAGAGGCCGTCGTCCACCGCGGGTTCAATAGCAGCCGTCGAAAGGCCTAGGATCTCTGCAGCCCGGCGGAGCGTGTCGGGATCCCCGTCAGGGTCGGCGNNTGTCTCGGCGGGCAGTAGTCGGACCTGGCGCAGGAAGCGGGCCTCGATCAACTGACTGATCGGCAGTGGATCGGGCAAGGGGGCGTGATCCAAAAGATGTTCCGAGGTGAGTTCGTGAGCCAGCTCTTTGAGCGCGAGCGGATTTCCTCGAGTGACGGCGATGATCCTGCCTGCCACTTGGTGGCTCACCGGGTCGGCAACAGACGAGGCGAGTAGGTCGCGGGCAGAGTTTTCACCAAGACCCTTGACCCAGAGTTCCGGAATGCCCTGAAACGCTGCTCCGATCTCGAGTGATTCCCGAGTGGCAAATATGAGAGCAATCCGGTCGGCGTGCAATCGCCGAGCCACGAAGACGAGGGCGGCCACTGATTCGTGGTCGAGCCATTGTGCGTCGTCGACGACGACCAGCAAGGGATCATCATTGGCCACATCACCAAGAAGGCTCAATGCGGCTAGACCGACCATGAAGCGGTCGGCCGGGGCCACGGAGGTGAGTCCGAATGCAGACCCCAGGGCGTCACGCTGGGGCTCGGGAAGGCGCTCCAAGCGGGAGAGGTAGGGAAGCAGGAGCCGATGCAGACCGGCATAGCCGAGCTGCATCTCCGACTCGATACCCTCGAGCCGTATGACCGAAAGGTTCTCGGCCCCATCGACGGTGGCGTTCAGGAGCGCCGTTTTTCCCATTCCGGCTTCACCCCGGAGAACCACGGTGCCGCTCATTCCTGCGCGAGCCTGCTCAAGGAGAGCGCAAAGCTCCGCTGCCTCCTCGCTCCGCCCGATCAGCACCCCTC
>PMHH01000137.1:8482-27362 GCA_003156595.1 Acidimicrobiaceae bacterium | reverse complement strand
AACGGCCCCGCCCCTTCGTCCCTACCACCCCCTCCTACCTCCCAGGCCTGATGGGCGGGAGCGGATGTAGTTAGTCCCGCCGCTCGCGGCCGCCACCGCTCGTGCGATAAAGGGGAGGCCAGCCCGCCTAGGTGGTGATCCGTTCCCCCGGATCACCACCTAGGTGCGGCTGGGCTCCCTAAAGGTGACGACACACGTACTTGTGAATGTCCGACAACTTAGACA
The DNA here is from genome assembly GCA_003156595.1 of Acidimicrobiaceae bacterium. Lineage (GTDB taxonomy): Bacteria > Actinomycetota > Acidimicrobiia > Acidimicrobiales > Palsa-688 > PALSA-693. The sequence continues at coordinate 27,137 of PMHH01000137.1, read as the reverse complement.
AAATACGAAATATGTCGCAAGATACTGTTCGGTTCGTTCCATGCAGCGGTGAAACATGGCGGGATCCGTTCGCCATGTACGCCGCCCTGCGCACCCACGACCCCGTCCACCACGTCGTTGCGGGGGACTACTGGGTGCTGTCGCGCTTTGACGACGTCTTCGCGGCCTCGCGCGATCACACCACCTTCTCCTCCGCCCAGGGTCTGACCTTCAACTACGGCGACATGGCCCAGGCCGGCCTGGACCAGGTGCGCCCCATGGTGATGCTCGACCCGCCTGAGCACACTGGCTTCCGGCGATTGGTGGGAGCGGGCTTCACCCCTCGCCAGGTGGACGACATCGAACCAGAGGTCCGAGCCTTCGTCGTGGAGCGCATTGAGCGCCTGCGGGAGCGCGGCTCGGGGGACGTGGTGGCGGAGGTCTTCAAGCCCCTGCCGAGCATGGTGGTCGCCCACTACCTCGGCGTCCCAAAGGCGGACCGGGTCCGCTTCGACGCTTGGACGGAGGCCATCGTGGCCGCCACCGCCGAAGGTAACCCCCTCGGAGCTCCCCACGCGGTCGGCGAGCTGTTCGAGTACTTCTCGGGGCTCATCGAGCAACGGCGCTCGCATCCGGAAAAAGACACGATCTCTTTGCTGGTCGGGACCGGCGCAGACGACGTGTCGGTGCTGCAAACCCTGGGGTTTGCCTTCACGATGGTCACCGGCGGCAACGACACCACCACCGGTCTGCTCGGCGGTGCCGCCGAGCTGCTCACGTCGTCGCCCGATCAGCGGAAGCTGCTCATCGACGATCCCGGCCGGATCCGCACCGCGGTGGAGGAACTGCTGCGCCTGACGACGCCGGTCCAGGGGCTGGCTCGCATGACCACGACTGATGTCGAGATCGCGGGCCGGACGATCCCGGCCGACCGCAAGGTGATGCTGTTGTACGCCGCGGCCAACCGAGACACCGACCGTTTCGGCGACGATGCCGAGCGGCTCGACGTCGCCAGGGACCCGCATCCGATCTTGTCCTTTGGCTATGGCGCCCACCACTGCCTCGGCGCGGCCGCGGCCCGGCTGCAGGCCCGGGTGACCCTGGAGGAGCTCCTGGCCCGTTGCCCCCGGTTCCGCGTCGATGCTGAGCACGGCCGGTTCGCTCCCGGCCACTTCGTGCGGCGCTACCAGACCCTCCCGTTCGAGTCCGAAGGTCTCGGGTGAGCTCCCGATCCTGGCTTCAGGACCAGCGCGCCGAGCTGGCCTCCGAGCGGATCCTCGACGCCGCGGCGGAGCTATTTTTCCGTCAGGGCATCGCCGAGACCAGCATGGACGATGTCGCCCGGGCCGCGGGTTGCTCCCGCGCCACCGTCTACCGGTATTTCGACGACCGCGAAGCCCTTCGGATCGCTTTCGTGCATCGTGAGACTAGGCGAATCGGCACCGCGGTCGGCGCGGCCGTCGCCGGCATCGCCGACCCCACCGAGCGGGTCATCGAGAGCGTGATGCTCGCGGTGGCGGCGGTGCGCTCGCAACCGACCTTGCATGCCTGGTTCGCGTCGGCCAACACCGAGATTACCCGCGAGATCGTCAGCACGTCGTCGGTGATCCACCACCTGGCTGCCGGCGTGGTTGCACAGCACGATGACCCCGACCGCTGCGACCGGGCCCGCTGGCTGGTCCGGACCGTGGTGTCGCTGCTCCTCATTCCCGGCGGGTCCGCCGCCGAGGAGCGCAGGCTCGTCGAGCGCTTCGTGGCTCCTGTGGTCATCGACTCCACGCAATCCCCGCCCGGACGGCCCCAGCGCCGCCCGAACGCTCCCTTGCATTCGTGACGGCTCGGTCGTTCTCCTGCTCGGAGGGCGCTACGGTGCGCGCCGTGGAAGACCACGAAGCCATGGGACTGGCGCTGGCCGAGGCCAGACGAGCCGGAACGGCAGGTGACGTGCCCGTCGGCGCCGTCGTCGTGGCCGGCGACCGGGTGGTGGGCGCGGCAGGAAATCAACGAGAAGCCGCCGCCGATCCGACCGCCCACGCCGAGATCGTCGCCCTGCGCGGCGCGGCCGCCGAACTCGGGACGTGGCGGCTCTCCGAGACGACCCTCTACGTGACCCTGGAGCCCTGCCCCATGTGCGCGGGGGCACTGGTGGCCGCCCGGGTGGGCCGCCTGGTCTTCGGGGCCGCTGATCCGAAGGCGGGCGCGTGCGGATCGCTGTACAACCTGTGCGCAGATCCGCGCCTCAATCACGAGCTCCCGGTCGTCCCGGGGGTGCGGGCGGCCGAATGCGCCGAGCTGTTGCAAGATTGGTTCGCCGCCAAACGCCGCCCCGATTCATAGAGAGAGCCCAGGTTGCTCTCGGTTTCGTCACAGTTTCGGCGGGAAGACTTACTCCTGACGCGGCCGCTGTCGGGCCGCGGAGGAACCTGGATCGGAGGTAAACCTGGGGTAAAGAGAAGCGTCGGTTTACGACGAATCATCACTAATTTGGCTTTCTCGGTTTAAATTGTGAAGGCGCGGGGGTAAAGCAGTCGGGTCGGGCGGGACTCCCGCGACGCACAACCGAGAGGATTGCGATTGGCTGCGGAGCGAGACCGTCAGCTTCGCCGGCTCCAGGATCGATTCGGGGGCAGAGTGGTGGGGCAGGGTGTCATTCTCGTGGGGTTTGTGGCTCTGGCGATGTCCATATCGTCCGGGCCCATCGGTCGCGCCGTGGCGGCCAGGCAGGTCGGTCGCGCCGTAGAAACGAGGCAGACGAGGCAGACGAGGCCGGGGACGGCGGCGGTCCGGGCCGCTACGAGTGGTGCTATCGGCGAGGCGCCTCAGCCCGACGGGCGAGGCTTCTGGTCGGTCACCCCCGAGGGGGCGGTGACCGCCTACGGAACGGCGCCGTACGAAGGAGGCACGGCCGGGATTGCGCTCAACGCGCCGATCCTGGCCATCGCGTCGACCCCTGACGGCCAGGGCTACTGGTTGGTGGCCGCCGACGGCGGCATCTTCAGCTTCGGCGACGCCCGCTTCTACGGCTCCACCGGGGACATCCACCTCAACCGACCCGTCGTCGGCATGGCCCCGACCCCCGACGGACACGGCTACTGGATCGTGGCCGCCGACGGCGGCATCTTCAGCTTCGGCGACGCCCGCTTCTACGGCTCCACCGGCCACACCCACCTCAACCAACCCGTCGTCGGCATAGCCCCCGCGGCTGAGGGGCACGGTTACTGGATGGTGGCCGCCGACGGCGGCATCTTCAGCTTCGGCGACGCCCGCTTCTACGGGTCCACCGGGAGCATCCACCTCGACCGACCGGTGGTCGGCATGGCCCCTACCTCCAATGACAACGGCTACTGGCTGGTGGCGGCCGATGGCGGCATCTTCACCTTCGGCAACGCCCCCTTCTACGGTTCCGCGACCGGAGACGTCGGCGGAGGTGGGGCCATCGGCATGGTCGCCACCGCCGGCGGCTACTGGGTGGCCACCACGAGCGGGGTGGTGTGGTCCTTTGGTGACGCCCCGACCATGCCCAGGCCTCCCAGCCCGGTTCCGGCCGAAGGCGCAGCGGGGGTGGCAGGTGCGCCCCCCGCCAACATCTCACCCTCACCGGCTTTTGACGAGGCGTGTTATGCCGTGAGCTCCGCCACCTGCAATTCGGTGGCCCTCCAAGCCATCGACGGCGCCCACGTCGCGGAAGGACTTCCTCCCCTCCATCTGCCCTCCGACTACACGGGTCTCAACCAAACCCAACAGTTGGTGGCGGTCACCAACGCCGAGCGACAAGAGCGGGGCCTGCCGGCCTTCGCCGGGCCGCTCGGGTCCCTCGACAGCCTGGCGCTGGAGGCGGCTCTGACGGACAGCGATCCCTCCGGGCCAGCGGGTACCTCTTGGGGCGCCAACTGGGGGGAGGGGTTCGCCACCCCGTTGGCCGCCGACTTCATCTGGATGTACGACGACGGGATCGGATCCAGCAACCTCGACTGCTCCGCAAGTGATCAGAGCGCCTGTTGGGGACACCGCGACAACATCCTGACCCCCAGCAGTGGATCGATGGGCGCGGCCTTCGTCACCCTCGGGGGAAGCAACTCCCTGACCGAGCTGTTCGTCGACGTCTGAGACAAGGGTCGAGGGTGCTGGTCACACCGACCTCGGTCTGGGCTGTCCGTACCTTGGTAACCTCGCCCCTCGGAGGAGTTCGGAAGTCGACTAGGCATCGCTAGTCCCGACGGAATCCCAGAGCAGCAATAGGTGCTCTGAGCAGCACTGGAGGGATGCGAGAGCGGCCGAATCGGACGGTCTCGAAAAGGGTGAACACCTGTTTGGCGGGTCGGTTGGCCTAGGTTCGTGTGGGTCTCCACCTGCGGTTTCGCGATTGGACGTCGGCCCGGGTCGGCTCGTGTAGGTCGCTGTCGGCTGCAAATTGTGGGATGGATTATGGGATGGCGGATCGGACGGTCTCGCGTGTCGAGGTTCCGGTTGGCTGCCGATAAGGCGGTACTAGGACCCCCCGCCATTTGCTGCGTTTGTACTTGCTGGCTCGGTACTCCTCGATCCACGCCTTGCTGCTTCGCCATTGACCATCTGGACCTCGCTGGGCCCGGAGTCGCCCGCGCTCCGCCGCTGCTCTCAACGTCGAGACGCTGTAGTCCTTGTCGGCCAGGGCGGCCAGCGGGACGAGCCGCCGCGGCCCGGCCACCGCCGGCACGACGAAGCGGTACAGGTTGTCGAGCACGGCCCGGGCGATCATCTCGCCCAGCGGCCCCGGCTCGCCGGTGTCGGCTCGCTGCAAAGCACGCAGATAGCGGCTCCGGTCCCTGGTGTAGATGATCGCCGGCGGGAACCCGACGCGCACGAGCAGAAGATTCATGACGAGTCTTCCGGCTCGTCCGTTGCCGTCGAGAAACGGATGGATTCGCTCGAGTTCACCGTGAGCAGCCGCGATGCGCTCGATCACGTTGGCCGACGAGGCGATCGATGCCAGCGAGCGGATCCAGTCGGTGACGTCGGCGGGGACATCGACCCACGAGGGTGGGGTCATCCCGCCCGGGAAAGGCTGGATGTCGTGCTGGCGGAAGCTTCCCGGCTTCTCGCTGGGAGTCGCATTGGGATGCGGGGAAACTCCCCAGACGGGGCCAAGGGCGAGCTCGTGCACGTGCCGGAGCTCGGTCAGGGTGAGCGGCGCGCCGGGCGTCCAGTCGCCTGGCTCCAGAGCCTGGCCGTAGACCCACCTGGCGGCGTCGGCGTAGCCGCGCACTTCCATGTACTCGCGGAGTTCCTTGTTGCCGACCGCCCGACCCTCGGCCAGCAACAGCTCCACCTGCTGGAGCACCAAGGTGTTGCCCTCCAAGGCGGTGGAGTGGTGGGCTTCTTGGTACCAGATGGTGGTCCAGATGTCCTCGGCTTCGGTGGGCGAGGGGAGACCTCCGAGCCGGTCCCTCAGCTCGGCGATGGCTTCTTCGAGCCGCCGGTAGACCGACTGGCGGGACGGACGCCCACGAACGGTTTTGTTGTGTTGCATTTAATCGAAGAGTAGCACGACAACTTCCACAAATTTGTCGTGTTGGAGTTTTATGGTTCGCTGCTCTACAAAAGATCGAGGCAATCGGGGCTCTTCGCAGATGCTCGCCGGTCGCAGGGCTAGACGTGGTGCGAATGCTGCGACGGAGAAACCGACCGGCCATGCCGTGCGGGCGCATCCGGCGGGCCAAGCACAACCACGCATCCGGCAACTTTTGGGGGATTCGGGCAAGGTATAGGCGGAGCGCCAATATGCGCTAGATAGTGATCCCGGCTAAGTATCAGATCCGTCGATCGGCGCTCGGTTCCCAGATCGTTAACCAGGCCAAACGTTCTGTGTGCAGATGAGGGATTCTGTTGTTGTGGACGACCGTTACCGGGAGCCCCCTTCGGGCCCGCTTGTTGGAGCACCAACCGATTGAGGAAAGCTCGGGGCCCCCATTCCCTCTCTTCCACGACCCACCAGCTCCGATACTCATCCCTGGCCGTGGCTCTTTTGCAGCTTGTAGCCAGGTATGACACCATGCGAGTGATTTGTCGGTTTCCACTCGGGGAGGGTGTCATGAGCCAGCTGGACAGGCTTTCCATGGCGGCCACGTGCGTCATCGTCCTCGCACTCGGCCTGAGCGTCGTTCCTGTGACCGCCTATGCTCAAACCCCCACCACCATCGCCGTCGTCGGCTCAGGCACAGGGACGTTCGACTACACTCCGTTCAACTATTCCGACCAGTTTCAGATTTCGGGTGCGTATGCGGGTACGTCGGTCGAGGCGCCAGTAGGAGGCTTCACCTTGTATGTCAACCAAGGCCCAACTCTGGATATAGCGGAACTCATTACCGGTTTAGGGATCTACTGCAGCACGCTGCCCGGCGTTGTGGGCCCCGGATCGAGTCTCACCTTCTCCGGGGGGGGATCGTGTGGAGGTGTAGGGGATTTCACGGGCACAGTGCAACTGGTCGACACAACTCCGTGCCCCGCACTCGACAACAACTCAATCGCCGACGAGCTCGATCCCGCGTGCTTTGATCCATCCAGTATCGATGTTGTGGCTGTGGGAAACCTGTCCTTGGAGACCTAAAGTTAGAGACGGCACCGTCGAGATGGGATTCGTTCCGCAGTCCCCGTTCGATTCCGTGCCAGGAGTGTGGAGTCCCTACCCGACACCTTCAGCACCCGAGATGGGATTGAAATCCTGTTGCATCGTGTCCCAGCCGAGCAGGACACATCGACGTGGGAGTCGCTTCTCGCCGACACCTGATGCCGAATCGGTATGGGCGCATCTCACCCCCGGCTGATGTCGAGCAGGTTGGGGTCCTGCCACACGTCCTCGTAGCCAGGAGCGATCAGGAATCTCCATCCGGGCGGAAGCTCCAGATACGGCAGCACGGCTGGGCACCACTCGGCGAGGTGCGCAACGTGGAGCCGCACGAAGAAGCCGGCGTCCTCGGAGAACTGTTCCCCGGCCCAGATGAACCATCCGGTCGTGCCGTCTTCTGGCAGATGGCGCAGGCCGTTAACTGGCTGAAGTCCAGTGCGCACATTGCTGGCTATGCCCACCTTCAAATCAGGCGGCACCAGGAGTGGTTCCACGCCCATCCGACGGCAGACGTCGCTCACAACGGCCAACGGTAGATCCGACAGGCGCCCAAAACACGCGCTCGCGCTCTTCAGTTGTAGGTTGGTTCGACTATCGCGACCGATTCGACCGTTCCGGAGCAACACCCGGGCGCCGCAACTTGGGAGTGTCGCTGTGGTCCGATCGAGCATCCTTGCTGAATGGGCGACTGGGAGCGACACGGCGGTACTGGATCGAGTTCGAAGTTCATTGGCGCGACACCCGAAGAACCCAACGCCGAGATCGCCGCTCAGCGATAACATCAGGACAAGACGTGTTCACGCACGCCAGATCAGGGGGTTCGGCGTGCCCTCATCATGACAAGGCCGACCCACTTGACAGATACCGATTCGGCGGTGGGCGCGGGCGGCATCCGTCCGAAGTCTGCGACCCCAGCGACAGAACGCTCAGGCAGACAAAGGTGTCGCCTACCGAGCCCCACGCGGGATAGTACCGAACTCGGGGCGATGCCAACGGTTGATGGACTTAGGTTGAGCGCCCGGTCCCGGAGATCGGCGAACACATTCCGACCAGCAGGTTCCCCCTCGGCCCCTTGACCGGAATCCACCGATCAAGGCTAACCATCCAGCCGACCGGCTACCTGTCCCCGAACATTCCGTCGTGCGCCCTCCGATCGGACACACTGGGTTCCAGACGTCGCGACCGAGTCGGCGTTCGGGAACACCTGCTGGAACCAACTTGAGCCCGCTGGCAGTGAGCATAATGTTCGGCGCCGCCTTGGTAGCGCTGGCCGAGATTATGCGTCCACCGGAACCGAGCAGCTGGCCACGGGCAGGCTACGCCTAACGCCGAATACGCGCTCCTTGGGATGAACTGATTGCCCTTGCTATTGGGTCGTTCTGTGCGGGTCTCTAGAAGCGATCGCCGGCCGGACCCTCCGCAGTTTTCAGCCGGTGTGTTAGGGGGGCGCACGCAGGTCTCGCCGGCAACAACGACCGCTTGGCGGAGGCACTCGGGGCGTGACATCGTTCTGAGGTTGTTGGCGAGATGCGCGGCCCGGTGGTGGTTCTGGTGAAACTCCTCTCCCTTGATTCTGTTTCGCGGCACAACGCTCGACGTCGGCCTTGTCTCCAAGTCCGTACTCCGGGAGGTGGCTAGACCAGACCGCGGACCCAAGGCACGAGGACGGTTTGTAGCGATTAGGTGTGGTTGCAACCGGGCGTTTCGAGGATCGATATAGAGCCTGACGTCGAGCCTGGCTGTGTCACATAGACCGTGTTGTTGTCCGGGTCCACGACCGGCTGTGCCGGACTCGAGCCGACAGCGATCTCTTCGACAGCGGTCCCGCAGCCGCGTGTCGCCGTGGCGTTGCATCTCGATCCGTATAAGACCGATACCGTTGCGTCCTCCGAATCGGTGATATAGACCACGCCGGTGGCGGGATCTACCGTGGCGAGTTCCGGGCCGCGGCCGACGCCAACCGTGGGTACCGGTCCGCTACAGCCATCGGTGTCCGAGCTGTTGCAGGTAGCGCTGTTGATCATCGACACGGTGCCGGGCGAGTCGCCGTCGTCGTTTGCCACATAGACCGTGTGCGTGACGTCGTCCACGGCGACCCCGAGCGGAAAGGCACCGACATTGACGGTGGCGGCGAGCGTTTTGCATCCTGAGTGGTCGGTGCCGTTGCAGGTGGCCCCGTTGATCACCGCCATGGTGTTGTTGGCAACGCTCGGTGCGTAGACCGTGTCGGTCTTGGCGCTGACCGCCACGGAGAATGTGTCCGGGCCGACGGTGACCCTGCCCGGCTTCTGGGTGGCGCAGCCCGCAGGGTCTTCCGCATTGCAAGTGGCAGTGTTCACCACCGCGACCTTGTTGAAGTGTGGGGCCGAGCCATAAGGAAGGTAAAGGGTCCGGGTGACGGGGTCGAGTGCCGGTGAGCCCGGGAATGGGCCGACGGTGATCGTCGGTGCGACGGTGCTGCAACCTTTGGTGTGAGCAGCGTTGCATGTGGCGGTGTTGATCACCGAGACGGTGTCGGAGTACGGGTCAGCCGCGTAGAGGGTGTGGGTGGCGTCATCGACGGCTCCCACGTTGGCCTCGGGATCTGCCATCGGGATCTCCGCGACTGGAGCGCAGCCGGAAAGGTCCCTGGCGTTGCAGGTCGCTCCGTTCAGCACGTCGATTTCTGGCAGCGTGTTGTTGCCGGCGTAGATGGTGTTGGTGGCCGGATCGACCGACGCCAGGAAGTCGTTGTCCGCCACCGTGGGTGCCGGGTGCCGGCAGCCGGAGGTGTCGGTGGCGTCGCACCAGGCGGTGGCGATGACAGAGACGTCGTTGTCGATCCCGTTGGTCACATACAAGGTGTGAGTGGCCGGGTCGACCGCGGCCCCGTTCGGCCCTTCACCGGCCTGCACGGTGGGTGGTATCAGTCCGCTGCAGGCAGCCATGTGCTGCCCGTTGCAGACGTCGGTGGCGATGACCGAGACGGTGTCGTCGCCGGTGTTCACGACATACAGGCTGTCCGCCGGGCCGTCCCATACCGCCCACACCGGTCCGCTGCCCACCGTCACGGCGGCGACAGCCGCTGCTGCGCACCCGGCCAGGTCGACGGCGTCGCAAGTCCGTCCGTCGAGCACCGACACGGTGTTGGAAGGCTCGTTGGCTGTGTACAGGCTGTTGGTGGCGGTGTCGATGGCTATCGAGAAGGGGCCGACACCGACCGTGGCAGTGCCTTGGTTGTGGCAGCCAGCTTGGGTAGTGGCGTTGCAGGTCGACGCGTCGAAGGCCGACAGCGTGTCGCCATCGTTATTGCCGGTTTCGACGTCGTCGTTAGCCACATACACCGTGTGGGTGGCCGGGTTGACCGCCACCGCGATCGGGCCGACCCCGACCCCCACCGTCGGGGGGGACTGCATCGCACAGCCGCCCAGATCCGACGCGTTGCATGTTGAAGTGTCGATCATCGACACCGTGTTGTCCGCCCCGTTGGCCACATATGCGGTGTGGGTGGCGTCATCGACGGCCACCGACTGCGGGTTGGCGCCCACGCTCACCGTCGGTGGGGACTGTGAGCACCCGGCGTGGATGTGGGCGTTGCAGGTGGCCCCGTCGATGACCGAGACGGTGTTGTCGTTGCCATTGGCGACATAGACCGTGTCGGTGGTCTCATCGACGGCCACCGCCATAGGGTCGTTGCCGACCGTCACCGTTGGAGAGGTGCGCATGCACCGGGAGATGTCGGCGGCCTGACACGTTCGCCCGTCGATCACCGAGATGGTGTCCCCGCCCGTGAAATTCTCCGAATCGGCCACATAGATCGTGTCGGTAGCCACATCCGACGCCTCCAACCCCGGCCCTATACCCACCGGCGTCGATGCTACCGTCGCCGCCGAGAGAGGTCTCGGCCTCCAGTCCTCCACCCGCCGGCCGCCTGCCGCCAGCCCCGCTCGGGCGGCCCCGCCCCCCCCTGCCAAACCAGCCCCGCCCGGCCCGCCAAAGCCCTCGTCTCCGCCGGTACGGCCCGGGTCACTGACGCCGGCTGGGCCGCATACGCACCCGGAACGAACATCGCTGTCAGCGACACCACCAGCACCCCGGCACACCCAACTACCGACAAACGCCGCAGAAGGCTAGACAACATGCCGCAACCCCCTAACAGTTGGCGCCCCGTAAATGGCGCCCCTTGATAGGAACTGTAAACCTATTCAGGCGACCGGACAACGCCACGTTCAGGTGGAGACAGCCCGGCCCGAACAGCGCCCCAACCACCGGGGCCCCAACCTGACCGCTAAGTCTCAACCTGCCACCGACCTGCCGAACAGGGGCCCATCCGCACACAGATCGCCACCTCCGAATACCGACCCGTCCGTGCATCACGGGAGCTAGAGATATCGACGGATCAGGCGTCGGCCTCCCGGTTGGCTCCACGTCCAGAAGAGGCGCCCAGAACGTCCCGGCTGGTTCACGCGGGCGCGCCCGGGGTGGGACCCGGCGCTACATGCCCATGGTGATCTGTGGCGGTTCTGGCATCGGGTGCATCTCTGGCGGAGCCATGTGGGGCTGGTGGTGGATGGTCCGTACTGCGGGACGGGGTGCTGGCGGTTGGATGTCGTCGAGGCCGTCTTGGTAGGCGCGAAGGACGCGGGACAGGTCGCGGGTCTCATGGCTGCGTTCGATCATCGTGTCGACTGTCGTCCGGTAGGCGACTCGTTGCTTTTCGGCCCTGGAGACGATCTCAGCGAAGGTTTTCTCGCACCGCTGAATGTCGGCGTCCAAGCGGGCGGCTTCGGGCGCCACATACATCTGGCACCGGTCGAGGGCGTCCGCGTGAAGTTCGGTCCAGGTGGCGGCTTGTTTGGCGGCGGCCCGGCGTTCCCGCCACCGGGGCGCGTGTTCGGCCTCCCAGCGAGCCCGCTCGGCGCCGGCTTGGGCGACGTGGAGGTCCCGTACGGCTCGGCCGGCATCTGTCTGGTGATAGACGCCGTCGCCGGTGTCGAGATCGGCTCGGGCCTCTCGGGCCCGCTGCAACTCCATGCCGGCTTCCTCGACGGCCTCTTCGAGCCGGGGTCGGCGGACCTTCTCGAGCGCAGCCACCGCAATCTGGGCTTGAGCCCGGGACACGGCGACCTGGCGGACTTGGTTCTCGACCGATGAGGAGGCGGCCCGCTCGGGCTGCTCGGGCTGCTCGGTCTGGATGGGCTGTCCGGTGTCGATGGCCCAGGTCGGGCTGCGCCGGTCGGTCCAGTCCCGGCGCAGGTCGTCGACGGCCTGGTCCTGGTCGTCGGCGACGGCCCAGATGTGGGTCGATTGCCGGGCCCGGCTCATGGCCACATAAGCCAACTCCCGGCCGCCGCCGTCGGCGAAGAGATGGGCCCGGCCTACCGTGGCACCTTGGGAGCGGTGAACCGTGGTCGCATACGAGTACCCGAGTCGCTCTACGTCGGCTTCCTCGCCGACCAGGCGGGCCAGCCGACCGTCCTCGGCACGCAGCATCAGCGCCCCGACGTCGGGGTCGACGGCTTCGACGGTGGCCCGCTGCGAGGTGACCATGCTGCCGTCCGGGCCGGGGGCCAGGGTGACCACCTGGTCACCGGCCCGGAAGGCCAGACCGCCCGGACAGACCACTTCGGGGCCCGACAGCCGCCCGGAGGTCTCCATCCATTCCCGGGCGGCCTGGTTGAGGGCGGCCACATTCGCTCGCCGCCAGGCGAACAGTGCCGCCTGGTGGCCGGCGGCGACGTCGACGGCCCAGGCGTCCACTGCCGCTCGTACCGTCTGGTCTCGGTTGTCGATGGCGTGGATCCGACCGTGTGTCTCATACCAAGACACCGCCGCGCCGACGTCTCCGTCGCGCAGCTCGGCCAGGGTGGCGCGCTCTTCGGGGTCGTTTTGGCGGCGGTTCTCCATCAAATAGTGCACCGTGTCGGGATGGCGGGCGACGAGGGCTTGCAGTGAGCCGCCCGGGCCTACTGCGCCCAGCTGACGGTGATCCCCGATGAGCACCAGTTTCGCCCCGGCCGCTTCGGCGTGGGCGGCGAGACGGACCAGGTCGACATCGTCAGTCATGCCCACCTCATCGCACAGGATCACGGAGCGGTCGTCGAGGCGTAGCCGGCCTTTCTCGAGCCGCCAGATCAGACTGGCCAACGTCGCCGACTGGGCCAGTTCGGCCTCGCGGCCCAGGTTTTGGGCCGCCTGTCCGGATGTGGCGGTGCCGATCACCTGGTAGCCGGAGGATTCGAAGGCGGCTGATACCACCCGGAGCATGGTGGTTTTACCGGCCCCGGCCACCCCCACCACGATCTCGGCTCCTCGTCCCGACGTGCAGACCGCCACCGCGGCCGTCGCCTGCTCTTCCGACAGATGCGAGCCCAGGCCGACCTCGACTTCGGTGATGGCTGCTGTCACTGCGGTGTTGGGGGTGGCGGGGGCGTCGCTGCGGTCGGCCTGGCGGCCCAGGCTCTCCGCTATGGCTGTCTCCCTGGCTATGACAGACGCCAGGGAGTGGGCTTGCTGGCGGGCGCCGGCCACACCGACCAGCGGGATCACTTCGGGGTCGGCCAGCGCCCGGTCCACCAACACCTCCAACAACACCGGGTCCTGGCCGTACAGGTGCGGGGCGACGGCGACGATCACATCCCGACCGCAGAACACCTTCCTGCGGGCCAGGTCGCCGTCCGGTCCCAATATTTCGGACAGGATCTCCCGGGCCTGAGCGAGAGTGAGACGCCGGACCGGGCTACTGCATTGGGCGACGGCGTCGATCGCCGCGGCCAGGCGGTCGGCCGGCCAGCCCACGTCGAGCAGCTCCCCTTGCCACCGCTCCACCAGGTCCGCCTCGCTAGGCCCTTCCTTGAACGAACGCGTGGTGCGGGCCGCGACCCCCCGGGACTGGTAGGACGTTTGGCCGCGCCGGGCGCACTCGGCGTCGATCTCCGCCGCCCGCTTGGAGTGCACCGCCATCACCTCGGCGGGCACCCCGGCGAGACGCCAATGTCCGAGCTTCCCCGACGGCCCCGGATCGGCCTCGATCCCATAACCCAACTGCACGGCTATCCGGGCGGCGGCCACCCGGCCGGCCATGGTGGCAGCGTGAAGATGCTCCCGCCATAGCGCGGTGTCCGCCGCTTTCCAGCCACCCCGCTGGTCGGCCATTTCGACCAGATTGGCCACCAGCACATGATCGTGAGGGCAGGGATCGCCGGCCCGCGAAGTGGCGTGACGGGTGTGGGCGTAGATCAGCCCGCCGGTCGGCGTGGCGACGGCGGCCTCGCCTCGCCGGCCGCCCATCTGGCGGGTCACCCGGTCCAGATAGCCGAGGGTGGCATCGCGCTCGGCGTCCATGATCTTGTGCATGTCCTCGGCCCGGCAGATCACCCCCAGCTCTGCCACGCTCTTATGCGCTGAGATCACCAGTTCCAGGCCCGGCCTACGGGTGTTCACCAGCCGCTCGCCGCTCACCGGGTGGCGGGCCCCGCCCGGGCCGTAGACCGCCTCGTACTCTTCGGTGGTGACCGTGCCGGCCAGGCCGAGCGTGCCGGCGCTGCTGCCACCCCACACCAGCGGCGTCTCGCCCCTAGACGCGTAATACGCCAGTGCCCGGCCGGGATAGTCGTCGCCGCGCTCGACCACCGTCTTGCGGTGGTACTCGACCGACGCACTCCCCATCATCCTCATCCACGCCACGCTCTCTCGCTCACCTCCCCGACTGACGCTCATCCGATTGCAAGCCAGAGGCTTGCAATCGTGTTGGGCAAGTCGCAGCGGGCCATGATCGAGGCGCTCATCGCCGGCGAGCGCGACCCGGCGGTGCTGGCCGGGATGGCGTTGGGGCGGATGCGGCCCAAGATCCCGGCGCTGTCGGAGGCGCTGGTTGGCCGGTTCGCCGCCCACCACGCAGTAGTAGCCCGGGCCATCTTGGACCACATCGACTTTCTGGACCGGACCATCGCCCGATTGGACGAGCAGGTCGCCCAGCGGCTCGGCCCGTTTCTAGCAGCCGTAGCTCTGCTCAAGACCATCCCCGGTGTCGGCCAGGCCACCGCGGAAGTGATCGTGGCCGAGACCGGCGCCGACATGAGCCGCTTCCCGACCGCCGGCCACCTGGCCGCCTGGGCAGGGGTCGCTCCCGCCAACCACGAGTCCGCCGGCAAACGCCGCCCCGCCGGCACCCGCCACGGGGGCGCCTGGCTCAAACGAGCCTTGGTCGAAGCGGCCAAAGCCGCAGCCCGGACCAAAGGCAGCTACTTCGGCGCCCACTACGGCCAGATCGCCCCACCGCGAGGGCCGAACCGGGCCACCATGGCCGTGGCCCACTCCATACTCGTTGTCGCCTGGCACATGCTCTCCACCGGTGCCACCTACCAAGACCTCGGCGGCGACTACTTCGCCCGCCGCCGCGCCCCCGAACTCGAGACCCGCCGACTCGTTGCCCGCCTCGAAGCACTCGGTCACACCGTCACCCTCACACCCGCCGCCTAAACAAACTCCACCCAGCAACCACAAAACCGTGCGGGGCTTCGCCCCGCCCCTGACGCGCCCACACCCGCGGTGAGCTACAGAAGCATTTCAACCCAAGGCCCTTATTTAGAAAGGGATAGTCCTTGTGACAGCGCCGCTGATTGCTCCTGCCGGTCCGCCCACGATGGCTGCCGACTGGGGACGTCCTGCTCTCCGACCGGGATCCTGCTGCTCGCTCAGAAGGCCTCGGGTGGCGGCCGCCTGGGGTGTCAATCGAGAACGCCCGTGACCGACGTCAGCCGCCCCGGGCCAGAGGCTGTGGATGTAGGTGTGGCCGCTGGTCCTAAGGCCGCCCATCTACGAGATGCCGAAAGTGACACCGACGGTCCCTAGGTGATTGAAAACCCCCGAGGGAGAGGACTGCGTTGAACCACCGAACCGAGTTTCCGACAATCGACTAGGAGAGCGAGGTGCCAGACGTCCGGTCCGCTGTTGCCGGTACCGGCAATGACACTTACTCGGAGAAGAGTGAGATGACCCCATCGTCTGTAAAGCCACAGCCGTGAACAACACGGACGGGCCGATGCTCGTCATCGGGCCCGAGAGCCAGCAGTCGAGACGCAAACTCGGAGCCCTGGCGTGGGCAGCGCTCGAACACCTGGCCCTTTCCGCCCGCCAAGACGAACACGGATGGGCGGCCCCCGTCGGCGTCCGGGACGTCGCCACTGCCATTGGCGTCACCAAAGACACCGCGGCCCGAGCTGTCGCCACCTCGCCACCGCTGGCCTGGTCACACGATCCCTAGTCGAGACCCACGACAGCAGACGCCGTCCGGGCTACCGGCTCCACCTGCCAGACGGGATCGAGCCACGACCGCGTCCAGGAAATGCGGACGCGCCGCTCCAACGGGGTGACCCGGATCGCTGTCCGAGCAATCAAGACAAGGGCGAGTGTCCGGCCGACCTGGACAGCGCCCCG
This sequence comes from Acidimicrobiaceae bacterium, assembly GCA_003156595.1. Lineage (GTDB taxonomy): Bacteria > Actinomycetota > Acidimicrobiia > Acidimicrobiales > Palsa-688 > PALSA-693. The sequence continues at coordinate 11,137 of PMHH01000137.1, read as the reverse complement.
GATGCCGTGGTGGCGCTTCCCGGCCGCAAACGGGACGGCGCCAAGCAAGTCAGGTCGGAGGCGGACCGTCACGCCGGGGCCGCGGCCACAGTCGCACAGCCGGCACTCTTCGATCCCGGCGTCATCGCGCTCGTCGAGGGCGCACCGTGATCACCCTCGCCCATTCGCGGCCCAACGCGCCCCCGCCCGCGCTCCTCGCCAATCCTGCGCTCGATCACGAGGAGCGCCGCAACGCCCATACGCCGGTCCTATGCACTGTAGGAAGGAACACCAATGGAAGCTGAGCCCGCACGACCACGGAGCGACCAAGGATGGTCGGGCGACCAACGCCGGGAGGGAGATAACGGGCAACCGGCCGGGATGGGCCTGGCAGAGTTTCCTGACGTCGGCCGAGTCGAGGAAGTGGCGTCCGTGCTCCGGTGCTCGAAGTGGTGCGTCTACGACCTCATCAACACCGGGGCCCTCAAGTCGATCCGCCTCGGCCGAGCCATCCGCGTTACCCGCCGGGCGCTCGAGGAATTCCTGTCGCTGTGACGAGCGCCCTCAGCTGGCTTGGCCCTGCATCAGCTCACCAAGCAGCCGCGCCGCCGCTTGGTCCCGGGCCGGTATGACGTGACTGTAGATGCGAAGCAGAACCGAGGCGTCATGGCCGAGCCGGCCGGCTACCAGTCGTGGGTCGATGCCGGCAGCCACGAGCTGGGTGGCCGAGAAATGCCGCAGGTCGTTGAAGCTGATGTGCGGCATCCCCTCCCGGTTGCGCAGGGCGGTGAACGCACCCGAGACTCGGTCCGGCCGCCACGGCTCCGAGTGGTCCGCCGCCTGCGACCAGACGAACGCGTCCGCAGCCAGCTCGACGCCCACCGCCTCGCAGCGGGCCCCGGCACGAGCCCTTTGCTCCGCGAGCACCGCGAGCGTGATGGGATCCAGGGCGAATCGACGGCGCTTCTTGTTCTTGGTCGCCGAGAGCATGGCCACACCGTTGGGGAACACCGTCACCACATTCTCCCGCCCCGCGACGGCGGCGGCTTGCCCTTTGGGGAGGTCCGAGCAGCGCCACCAGATCGTCGCCGCGGCGCTCTCCGCGTCGATGTCGCAGAACCGCAGCCCGCAGATCTCGCCCCGGCGCATCCCGGTGGTGGCGTCCACGAATATCAAAGCCGCGAGATCTGGGTTGGCCTCGCTGACCGCCAGCGCCAGGCGGCGGGCTTCCTCAGGCGTGGGCGGGACCCGTTCGTCGGGAGCCAGCGCCGGCGCTTGCGCCTCGCCGGCCGGATTCGGCGGCAACAGACATCGCCATCGGATCGCCTGGTTGAGCGCGGCCCGGATGAGCGAGTGGTAGTGGTGGCGTGTCGTGGTGTGGCGTCCCCTACCAGAACGGCCGCCAGAGGACGCCAGCCTGGCGTAGAACTCGTCCAGGTCACGTCCGGTCAGGCGGCGGATGTCCTTGCCGCCGATCTCGTCGGCCTCGATGTCCCGAGCCCTGCGCCGGGCCTCCAGAAGTGTCTTGGGAGCCCTACCGCGCGCCTCCTGATGGCGGAGGTATTCGTCGAGCAGCTCAGCCAACGTGCGCCGTCCGGCAAGGTGGCGGCCACCTTCGACCTCGGCGAGCAGCTTGGCCGCCTCCGCCTCGACCACTTTGGGATAACCCTTGGCGCCCGGGCGACGAGGCGCGGTGCGTACGGTACGAGAGAACTGGCCGTACTTGCCCGTAACGGTGTCGCGACGACCGGTCGAGATGGTGATCTCCCACACGCCCGGAGCCCGCTCTCGTATCCTTGACACGTGGCCAATCGTACGCACTCGGAGCGACATTTTGGGATTGAGTTTGGGATGACGTAGTCTGAGAGTGTAAAGTGGCTGCTGGAGGGATGCGAGAGCGGCCGAATCGGACGGTCTCGAAAACCGTTGTGGGTCCTGCCCACCGTGGGTTCAAATCCCACTCCCTCCGCGTAGAAGTGCAGGGCAACCTGCGGTGGCAGCCATGACCGCTAGCTCGAAGCTAGCGGTCATAGGCGCTCGCAATCGTCCGGATGGCGACCCTTGGAATGTGCGGCCCTTGGAAGTGCGACATTCTGACCAAAGGTTCAGAAGATGCAGGAAGCGGCCCTGCGGGGTCATGGAACTGATAAAACCGGCGGCCACTCACACCACCTAGCCGGTCGACGACCTGACTAGTCCGTCCCGGGTCACCAAGGAGAGGCGAAAAGATGCGCTCATGCAGACGAGGTCTGGCGTGCCGCGCCGTTGCCGCGCCGGCTGCGATTGCGATCGTCTCGGTCTTGAGTGCCGGAATGGTGGCGTTCCCGGCCGCCGCGAGCGCCGACACCCAGCCGTCGCATTTCATATTTGCGGCCACCTCCTCGAACTGGGACAGTTCGCACGGCGGCTACCTCATCGACAACGGGGCGACCAACGACAACCCCAACGCCATACTGTTCGTCACTCCCAACGTGACCCCCGGCGGCATCTCTACTGCCATCACTGTGGACATTCCCATAGCCGTCTTCTACGACACCTCGGTCAGCGAATGGGAGATCGTCGACGACAGCGGACCCGGCTACAGCTACGGGGCTGGAGTTTCGTTCAATGTGCTCGTGGTCCCGAGCTCCACCACCAGTGCGTTCACGCTCACGAGCAGCTCTTCGAACATCGTCG